>CAKQJZ010000155.1 GCA_934247875.1 uncultured Spirochaetales bacterium | reverse complement strand
AACACCCTATGGGCCATTTTTATCATTCTTGTTTCTTGGCCAATAGGAAGGGAAATATGTATTTCTTAGATTGAAGTTGCTATTTGATGGTTTTTCTATAGTTCAATAATTTGGGATTCTTTTATTTATTGTCTTCTTATTTTCCAGATTTCATAGCTTTATAGCCAATCAATACTGTCCAGACATAAGCACATGTCTTAGGGATCATAAGCATACCAATTAGTGGATTCTTATCAGCCCAAAGCACTACAGGAATGTAGAAGCCAAAGCTTAGCACGATTGTAAGCCACATCCACTTATAAGCTTTGTCATTATTTTGCTTTGCGCTCTTGTAGAAGACAACAATAACAAGAATCCCAAGCAGAGCAAAAGGAATATTTCGATAAATTCCCCATGAAAGCGGAGCATCTGCACGTGTCCACATGTTCTGCGGAAAGCAGCAAAGCGCAATACGTATTAAAGCCAAAGCATATACTGCAACTGTCAGTTCCTTTCTGTCCTTGACTTCATATCTTTCTCTCCAAACATAGTAGAGAAGGATATAGAAGATCGTCATCGTGATCGATGTGATGAACTTGCCAATTCCAAGTGGCACAACATAGTTCTCAAGGCCTGTTGTGCAAAGTGCAATTGCTCTTGGAACAAGGTGGAAAGAATCTCCAAGCCCTAAAGTAACAGCCATGACTCCAAAGAGTGAATACTCTTTCTTGTTCTTACCTTTGACTATCATAGTAATACCGATTGTGATTACTGATACCAGGTATACAGCATCGAATGCTGTCTCAATGAATGCTCTCATTATTGCTACTCCTAATTTCAATATATCAGTTTCTTGACCATCTCTCTCAAAGTACTGAAGTCAAAGTTTCCTTGCATTGAGGAGAAGAAGATGTTTGAGAATACAATATCGACAAGCGCTTCAGGCGTTAAAACATCATTAAACGCATCAGCTCTTACAGCGCTATCTGCACCAAGCACTTTCAATAGATTCTGCTTCATATGCTGCTGTGCTTTAGCCATATGAATCTTCCCGCTTTCCTTATCGGATGAAGAGAAGCTCATCGCATGCAACGTAAAGAAGCCAGGATATAGCTCATTGCCTCTTCTGAAGGCTTCAGAGACATAATCTATCGCATCGAGAAAGCTTTCAAACTTATGATCAACAGCATGAGAGAGAAAGATCTCGACCCAAATACTCTCAATCGTTGAAGAGACTAAATCACCTTTGGACTTGAAGTAGTTATACACTGAACCAATTGAGATATTTCCTTTATCCGCAACCGTTCTGATGTTGATCGCCTTCCAGCCCTCTTCTTTTATAAGAGCTTTGCTAACTTTTAATATTTCTTCTTTTGATGTGACTATCTTATTCATATTGAACAATGTTCATTTTAGAAATATAATACCTTCTGTCAATCTTTTTGGCTCTTCGGGTACATCTGTGGGTAAAACAGCAGATATCATGCAGACTCCTTGCTGACATAAAGCCTTCCGGGAAGA
>CAKQJZ010000154.1 GCA_934247875.1 uncultured Spirochaetales bacterium | reverse complement strand
AAAAACGCCCCTATAACTGTTGCAACAACAAAAACTTAAGAAAAATTCAGCGGGTGACTAGCTTCGAAAGTGTGGAACTCAAGCTTTCTTCGCAGTTTTTGTAAAATTTCATATATCTTATTTATTTGAGGCAGTAAAATACATATATAACGGGAGCTTATATTTGTATGAAAGATTATTCTGCATCAGAAGAAAAAGTAATATCAGTGTTTAGAGCATTGATCAAGAATGAGGGATATAACTATATCTATGACCATCCATTCGATGTGTATAAAGTGTTGATTGATGATAAAGACATAGACGATGATATTGCATCAATAATGCTCTATGCATTGGTATCCAAAGCAGGTAAGAACAAGAAGAATGCAAATACAATCAAGACAGATATAAATAAGAAGCTATTTCTCCAGGAAGAGATGAAGGCTATTGTCTTCAATATCATATTCTCTCTCTTCAACAAAGAGAGCATGTCAGAGCTAAAGGCTGGAGAATATAAGGGAGTTGATGAATTCTGCGCAGGG
Source organism: uncultured Spirochaetales bacterium (assembly GCA_934247875.1). GTDB lineage: Bacteria > Spirochaetota > Spirochaetia > Sphaerochaetales > Sphaerochaetaceae > Ornithospirochaeta. The sequence goes on along the minus strand of CAKQJZ010000154.1, from coordinate 983 downwards.
CAGTGGAAGATATCAATGGAAGGGGCTTCTACCTGGTGCGGCAATCATCATTCTGTATTTAAAGACTATTGGTTCACGTGGAATTTAACTATTAAAGTCAAAGATCGAACTAAAGTTGAACAGAAGTTCGAAAAGGAACTTAAGAAAAATCCATTTCTTGACGCAAATGCAATTCTAGCAACATATGAGAAAGAAATGGATGACCACTTTGCAGATGACTTCGATGATTATTGCACATGCGAAGAATATTATGAGCCTTATGTAGAAGACTTCGATGACAGAATCAGTGAAATAGAATCGATGCTTGAAAAGTATGGTCTAGAACTTATCGATGATGAATATACATGTGGTGAATCAGACTATTATTGATTGGAAGAGAACTGTTGAATGACTATAGAAGAAATAATACGCCAAAAGAACAGGGAATATTGTGAGGATGAAATCATCTCAAGATACATATCGAAAGAGGTTTTCACTCAAGATTGTACAGAGCGAAAAATCAAGGCTGCAAAGTACTTCGCTCCAATTCTGAAAGAGCGATATGGAGAGAAATACCCAAATCTAGATTGGGAAGCCGAAAGTGCGTCTTTTACAGTAATGTCGTCATTGGGACCAGATTGGATTAATAAAGAAGCCTCTTTCATTTTTGCTATTTCTATCTTTATCCTTGATAGCATCTATCAGTCGGAAGACAAAAAGGAGAAGATTGGCAAATTAAGAGAATTATTGAAAGACGATATTGCGTTTGAAGAAGACGAAGTGCCTATAAAGGAATATTTCGATAATAATTGTATTCCTTATGGCTCTCATCCTTATTATCCAGATTCTTTGTTAGAGGATATTTCGTCATATATTGCATTTAGAAACAAGGATTATGTTTCCTACAGAAAGAATAAATCAAAGGGTTCCTATTATCCTTTTCTTTGTGATTCATTTACAACATCGCTCAAAAAGAACACAAAAGGAAAAACATCGAAAATCAG
>CAKQJZ010000153.1 GCA_934247875.1 uncultured Spirochaetales bacterium | reverse complement strand
TTGATGAGAAGTTCATTCCAATGAGATGCACTTTCTTCCCTTCTCTAAGGTAAGGCTCATAGTACTGTGTCTCATGTATCTGAGAAAGTGCCTCATCAGCTGTTTTATTGTATTTGAACTCAAATATGTATATGTGCGTCTTGTTCTCCAAGACAGCATCTATCCGTCCTTTGCTTGTCTCAAGCTCGGAGCCTATATTTGCGCCAAGAGCCTTCATCATGCAGAAGAATGCTGTGCTGTAGTGGGCCTCATCTGCCTTTTTCAGCAAATCATAAGGAATGGATGCATATATTCGCTTGATCTCTTCTATGGCACTTTCAGTCTCTCCATTAGAGAAAGCACTGCTGATACCTGATGCCTGGAATATACCTGCACTGTTATCGCCTGAATAAGCTGCAAGCAGATTAACTGAATATGATTCTGCTACTTCTTCATTAGGGAAATCCAGGATATATGCATTTGGGTTATTCTTGCTTATGCCTTTTATCGTGAGATATCCAGATTGGAATAACAATGATTTATATTTATAAGGGCTGACAGTATTAGACGCCATCTCGAGAATATCAAAGACAGTGATGTCTGACTTGCTTATAGGCGTTGTTATATCCTTTGAAATATCGAAATCTATATGCTTCGCAACATCCATCAAGAGCTTCATGCCACCTGTATCTATCCAGTAGTTGTTGAAGTTCTTTCCGCCTTTAGAGAAGAACAAACCTATTGATACTGGATTATAAACAGTAATTTCAGAATCAGGAGAGAATCTGTTGCCATTGTACTTCTTTTCAAGTTTCGCCATGTACTCATCGTAGCTAAGCCCAGTGCGTTTGATGCCCTCTTCAATATATTCACTGAAGTAGTGCTTTACTTCTTCTTCTGTGTATCCGAAGAGAGTTGCATATGGCTCATCAAGAGAAATGTCATTAAGGTTATTCATTGATGAGAAGATGCTGACTTTCGAAAACTTAGTGACACCAGTGATAAAGGCAAAATGAATATGTGCAGATGCAGCTTTTATTACTTCAAAGAAGCCTCTAAGCACATCTCTCATCTCCTCAACATTAGGGTTGTAGATATTAGAAGAAAGGAGCTTGTCGTATTCATCGATGAGAATAACAAGCTTGCCTTTCTCTGCTATGTTTAGAATCAAATCATTCCAAGCATCGTAATATATTGATTTTTCATTATATTCAACAGAATATGCTTTGGAGATTCTTGCAATTTCCTTCTTTAGGCTTTCTTCCAATTGATCAGCATTTTTTGCCTGAATTCTTCCAAGATCAATATGTATTACAGGATACTCTTTCCAGTCATAGTCCGCCTCATAAATCTTCAGGCCTCTGAAGAGATCCTTCTTACCTTTGAATATTGCCTCAAGCGTTGAGATTGTCAGAGTCTTGCCAAAGCGTCGAGGACGGGAGCAGAAGAAAAAAGTGCTGCCACTTGTTATAAGATTGTAGATAATATCTGTCTTATCGACATAAATATTGTCTGATTCAATTAATTTAGCAAATGTACCGTTACCTACTTCAATCTTCTTCATACTTATATCCTAGCATAAAACAAGGCAAATATAAATTCATAAACGAGTTAGCCATATTTAAGCTTCATTCTCCTTTAAGCACATAG
>CAKQJZ010000152.1 GCA_934247875.1 uncultured Spirochaetales bacterium | reverse complement strand
GGAGCTAACCGAGGCAAGCCTCGGGGTATTCAACCCTTCACATGCTGGCTACTCGTATCGCCAGCATTGTGAATAAAGAAGCATTTTTAGCTTCTTTCTGCTTTTCATCTGCAAGTTGGAAAGCTAATCCAGAAATACAGTTTTCTAGGGCAATTAAGACAAAAACTGCATTCTACGCACTATAGGGGCCTTTTTAACCAACACGGTGCAGAAAAGATAGTCAATCAAAAACAAAAAAAGAAAAGAAAGCTAAAGAATCTTCTCCAAGAGTTTGATACAGTATCTTAAGTTTATTGATAAAAGAAGGCACATATGGCAAAGGAAAAAGCAATCGTAATCAGCATAGATGCAATGTTCAATACCGATTTAGAGGTTATGAAAGACAAGAAGAATACCGGCTCACTTCTCAAAAGAAGCTCTCGCGTTGATTACATACACTGCGTCTACCCTACATATACATATCCTTGCCATGCATCAATCATGACAGGATGCTACCCTGAAAAGCACGGGATCTATCACAATGAGCGCTTTGAGGTAAATGCAGAAAATCACAACTGGTATTGGTGGAGAAAAGATATCAAAGTACCAACGATGGTAGATTATGCAAGAGAAAATGGCCTTACAGCATCTACAGTATGCTGGCCTGTAATGGGTGGAAATGATGCATCTAGCTACACAATCGCAGAAATCTGGGCAGAGAGCAGCGACAAAGACCCAACTCCGCGCTTTGACGAAGCTGATAGCCCATCAGTCAAGCACATCTTTGAAAAGCATAAGCATGAGCTTAATTATATGAAGACTCCAGAGCTCGATATCTTCGCATCAAATTGTGCTGTAGATATCATAAAGGAGTTCAAGCCAGACTTGATGTTCATACATCTCTCATACCTCGATCATCAGCGCCATAAATGCGGCAAAGAGACTGAGAAGGTATTGCATGCAATTGACTTCATAGATGAAAGGATTGGTGAAATCATTGCAGCGACTAAAGAGGCAGGAATCTATGAAGACGCTACATTCATTCTGCTTGGCGACCATGGCCATATGTCAGTTAAGTCTGTATTCCTTATCAATCAGATTCTAGCAGAGAAGGGATATATAACACACGAAGGTGAGCACATCAAAGACTGGAAGATAATGGCTCATCCATCATCGTTCTCAGCTGAGATATACACAAAGAACATCAGCTTTGAAGAAGCTAAAAAAGCACTTGAAGAAATCATGAGTGAGTACCCAGAGTATATTGAACGCATAATGACAAAGTTTGAGACAGAGGAGATCTACCATCTCTCTGGTCCATTTGATTTCGTCGCAGAAGGTGTCAATAACGTTATATTCTCCCCAGCCCTCACTGGCGCTTTGGTCCAGAAGCCAGAAGACGGAGACTATAAGACAAATATTTCAACTCATGGCTTTGCACCTGAAAAAGGAGACAACCCACCATTTGTAGTATGCGGAAAGAGAGCTAACTGCGGCAAAGAAATAAGAGAAGCACGACTAGTGGATGAAGCTCCAACTATTCTTTCTCTTTTTGGCATTAAAATGAAGAATATTGATGGTAAGCCAATAAATGGGCTACTAAAATAAAAAGGAAGTAAAAAATGGCACAAGTATATGATCCATGGCAAAAAGTCAAAACAATTGGTGGTTATGACGCAGATTTAGTAATATCTG
>CAKQJZ010000151.1 GCA_934247875.1 uncultured Spirochaetales bacterium | reverse complement strand
TATTTGTAGCTGTTATTTAACATTACTCATAAAAAATGACTTTGGTAATGCATGTATCATTCCATTTCGTACCACCGAAAATACTTTGAATCGTGAAAGTCAGATTATCTATTAACAAAGGATTTTCAAAGACAATATACTGTGGCTGCATGTCATCAGGCAACTCTACACTGAGTTCATCATCAAATATGGTAAAAGAAGCAACTCGGTTGTTTTCAAAAAATGCTTCCTCACTCGTCTGCTTTCCATTATAGATGCACATTGCACTGACCATGGCAGAGGTATCAAATGTAAAATGGATGGACTGACCGATTCCACCATCTTCTTCCCCTTCCTGCCAGGATGTTCCCAAACTGGAATCCAACAGATTTGCCGCACCATAATAATTCCCTTTGGAAGAAATATATTCAGAGGTAGAACTGATTCCTTTTACCGGAATTGTTTGAAACCCCAAAGATTCAAAGACCGATTCAGATACTAAAGTATAAGTAACAGGTTTCTGAACTTCAATAGTTGGTTTTGTAACAGCAACAGGTTGAGGTGTTGGCGTTTCTTTTTCTATGATCGTAACTTTGGGTTCTATTTTATAACGACCAGCGTAATTGTTATATTCATTCAATAAGTAAGAACCCAGAAAATAAACAGTACCACATACAATCAGACACGCAATGACTATATAAGATGCATAGGAAGTAAATTCTTTTCTGTTGCTTTGCAGCAAGGACAACATTTCCTTGGCTTCTGTTTCATATTTCGGGTCTATCTTTTGCAGCTCTGAATAATACTGATAAGACTTTGTATAATGTCCTAATTTCTTCTCAGTGGCAGCGAGCTTTAAGTAAGCATCTATCAATACTGAATCATTCAACAAGTCTTTAGAAGACATTGTGTGAACAAAAATATCCAAATATTTAATTGCCTTGTGTATGTTTTTTAGACATCCGGTTCCATATAAGTATAATTGTCCTAATATGTAGTACGATTCCACATAACCGTGTTTAGAGGCTTTTAATGCATAATGATAGGCTGCACAATAATCCTTAATATTCTTTGCATGTGAAATATGCCAGCTTGCCAATTGAATATAGGCATAAGTATCTCCCGCCTTGGCTTTTCGTTGTAAAGCATCGTAAGAATCTGTCTTGGATATGGTCTGACACAGATACTCTAAGACCATGTCCTCTTTATCACCGGTTACATTTTTGTCTGATAAGGATTCCTTTAACAAATCCTCAATATCTATATATTTCTCTTCTTTTTTGGTATCCTGACTCCCCATAGTTCCCTCATTTCCGCGCAAAATGCACACAAACAACAAGCTTTTCAGTAACCAAATAATATATCAATATATAGTATAGCAGTTTTAATGGAGAGAAGCAACTAAGTTTTCAGACAATTTAGTTTTTCTGTTGGACTTGAAGTATCCGGGTTACAGAATAGTTACTTGTTTGTCAAAATCGTATTCATGAGGAGTCTTGTGATCTGTTTTATGACCTACTGCCAGTGCTATTTGGAAAGAATATCCTTCTGGTATCCGGAATGCTTTTGAAAAATAGTCCTTCTTCTCTCCATGTAAAGCATCATAGATACATCCAATGACCAGGCTGCCAAGTCCAAGGCTTTGTGCCACCAGTGCCATATTTTCAACAGCGATACCTGCATCAACCTGACTCCATTTAAAGCCGTCCTCTGCGCTTAACAAAATGAGTACAGGTGCTTCATAGTAAAAATTATGTGGCTGCTTCTCCTGACTGCGTAATCTTCTTTTCTCTTCGTCTAATTCTGATAAAACAGGATTGTCACCTTTTACTACTGTGAAATG
>CAKQJZ010000150.1 GCA_934247875.1 uncultured Spirochaetales bacterium | reverse complement strand
ACACATTCAGAGACTGGTACAGGGATCCTAGATACAATGGGCGCTTCTTCTGCTCTAGGAATCTGAATCAAAAACAACCACAGATTTAGCTTACCTTTTTTTAGGTCATTCATCACCCCCTAAACGCTGTTATAGGTGGAGTGTGCTGGCTAAATACATAAGCTCAAACTAAGGATTACATCAATACCTCATCAATAGAGAATTGGTTGAAAAGGAGAAGAAGTTCATATTTTCCCAGGAAAAGAAGAATTCCATAGAGAATTATATGGCAAAGAAGCTTCTTATCGTATTGTGTTGATTCTAAAGCTAAAATCCACATATATATGTTTTAGACAAACTCTATTATTCATATGTTCGGGGATATTTGTGTTGATTTCTACATTTTATTCGGGTAAATTTATGTAAAAAAGGACATATATGAAGAGATTGATAATTGAAGAGCTAATAAGATGGAAGGATTCTGAGAATAGAAAACCTATAATCCTCAACGGGGCGCGACAAGTAGGTAAAACCTGGATTCTAAAAGAGTTTGGAAAGAATTATTACTCAGATTTTGCTTATTTCAATTGTGATGGAAATGAAGACTTAAGACAGATTTTTTCAAATGGATATAATATTGAAAACATATTGATGAACCTTGAGGCTTTACATGGAAAGTATTTAAAAGGAGATATATTGATTGTATTCGATGAAGTACAAGAAATTCCCAATGTATTGACTTCACTTAAATACTTTTATGAGGAACGTCCTGACTTGCACATCGCAGTAGCTGGGTCTCTGCTGGGGTTATCACTTCATAAGGGTACAGGATTCCCTGTTGGGAAAGTTGATATTTTGAATATATCGCCAATGTCGTTTTCAGAATTCATTCTTGCTCTCAAAGGAGAAATGCTTTACGAGCATTTAACGAAATCTGATTTAGGGCAGTTAGGTATTCTGCATAATCAATATACAGAATTACTTAGACAGTATTATTTTGTTGGTGGTATGCCAGAAGCTGTGCAAGCATTTGTAAATGGAAGAAGTCTTGAAGAAATAAGACAAATACAAAACAGCATACTCTATGCATATAATAAAGATATATCGAAACATTCAGAGCCAAGAGAAGCTATAAGGATTCACCAAGTATGGCAATCCATACCACAGCAACTTGCCAAAGAAAACAAAAAGTTCATATATGGAGCAATTCGTCATGGAGCTCGAGCAAAAGGCTTTGAAGTAGCAATTCAATGGTTACTTGATGCAGGCCTTATAGTGAGGGTGAATAGAATCAAAAAAGCAACTATTCCATTAAAGTTTTATGAGGATACAGAAGCTTTCAAACTATTTCTTCTCGATTGTGGGTTATTAGGAGCATTATCCGAAGCTCCTGCATCTGAAATTCTTGGAAAATCAAAAACATTTGAAGAGTATAAGGGCTCTTTCACTGAACAGTACGTACTGGGAGAATTATCAAAACTTGGTTATGGAAGCATTTATTATTATCATGCAGATGATTCTAAACAGGAGCTTGATTTCTTGGTCCAGGATGGAAAACGCATAATCCCAATAGAAGTTAAAGCAGAAGAAAACCTGAGAGCAAAATCTCTAAGATTCTTTTGTCATGATCACACAGAGACAAAAGGAATCAGAATCTCTTTATCTCAATATAGAGAGCAAGAGTGGTTAGTTAATTTACCATTGTATGCTGTAAATAGAATAAACGATGTAGATGTTGCAACAAAGAATACATCTGATATGGAGTAATCATTGATAAGAAATGTTATGATTGAGAAAATAAAAAAGAGTCAAAATCATTGCAGGTGGTATTTGAGAGAAAGATATAGATAAAAGAAAGGGTGTATTCCTATAATTGTAA
>CAKQJZ010000149.1 GCA_934247875.1 uncultured Spirochaetales bacterium | reverse complement strand
TTAAACCCATGCCAAATAGACATGGGTCATCACAGAACTTTATGCTCCTATGTATAGTTCATCCGCACAGGTCGAAATTCTTTAAATTACCACTTGACTACGGTCACATCATATGAATTCCTTTATTTGACCGTTTTCTTTCTAAATGGTTTGACCATAAGCATGTTGAAATAGCGAATTTCTATAAAAATCGCAAGTAGCAATAGCGAAAATGATAAAAATTGCTTAATAAAATTAAACTCCCAAAAAGTGTTGTATAGACTTTTAGGCTAATGAAACGCCTAGTTTATTAAAAGTATCTCTTAGCTTTTTCGTAGTGTTCAGGGTAATCCATTCACCGTTACCATTTGTAGCCTTTGTTATTGCTTCTCCCATCAGCAGGATGTCTTTTACAGTGTAGTCACCATTGAGTTTTTCCTTGATCAAAGAGTCAGCCTTGAAGAACAGAAGAGATGCAACAAAGTTTATCATCGTCCACCCCTCAAATGTATTTGCCTTTGTCTCGTAGGTCGTACCAAGAGAAAGGGTGTTTTTGTTGGTGTCTATCATCTCCTCAATCTCCCATCTTGTCTTGTAGTCTAGGTATGCATCCTTTGGTTCCATATCCTTGCTTGCAATCAGGAATGTCATTCCGAAAAACTTGGTATCTTCATGGACTTTCTTATCCTGCTCATCAGAGAGTGAGTTGGAATCAAGCTTTTCCTTGTAGAAGTAAGAAGACATTCTGACTCTCCTCAGATCTTCATCGAAGAAAACGAACATCGTCACTCCCTTTCTTTTGCTGTAGGCTACTTTCTCATAAGTAATCCTTCTCTTGCGATAGAAAAACCACTGACCTCCTCCTTTTAATAGAGTGTTGGCATTGTATTTCTTTGCGTCTGTATCATTCTCTGAGAGAGGTATGATGAAATCTGCCTCAGCTTCGGTAAGAGCATCGAATATGGGAGATGAGAAGAACCCCTTGTCCAATATTATTATGTTGCCGCCCATCTTCAATTCTGCCAGAACTGAAAGGAAAGCTGATTTATCTGTGATGTTCCCAGGAAAAGGCTTGCAGTAGACTGGCATGTGGCTGTCTCTGTTGAAGCCGAACATCACCCTTATCTGCTCGCAGCCTTTGTTATGTGGGTTATACCCTTTAACAACATATGGATTCTCACTCTGGCTCTCAAAAGAAGACCCATCGAATATGATCTTCTCGCATTTGGTCGGGCAAAGTGAATTATAGAACTCAACCATCTGCGGCCTCATCAATGACAGCTTCTCAAGGAAATCGCTTGCGGTATTCTTGCTTAATGCAACAGAAGGAATAAGGCGGCTGATGTATGACTTCTCATATGCAATATCCATCGTCTTCAGTCTCAGGTTGTTGTCAATCAACCTCAACAACGCCATTGTATATATCCTGAGCCCATCCGTTCCGAAGGAGTCTGTCAGGCTCTTCATTATCTCTTTCGAGATGGAGAACAGAAACCAAGTGGCTCCATACTCCTTTGTTTCAGAAATAGCGACTTCTGGAGTCTTTGTGTTTGGTACAAATCCTATCCCTTCGTATATCTGACCTATGCAGCCAAGGTACTGCGTTTTGCTCTTCTTCGTGGTTTTGTCATATACCCCTTTAACTTTGTAAACATAATAATGGCCACCCTTAGCTCTTATCTCTGTATTCTTAGGTCTAAAACCCTTTATGGAATCTGGAATCATAGGCTCTCCTTATATATACAACACTATACAACACTATCACCAAAAAGTAAAGAGAAATCTTGGCGTACAGGAGCAGTAAAGACAGCAAATCAAAGCAAAAAATGAATGGACTGACAGTAAAAACAGCCAAGTTTTGTAACACCTGGCTGCTTCATAGTAGAAAATTGTATCGTTTTGCCTCAAAACAAAGCTTAAAGCCTTATTTTCTATACAACAAAAGTTGGGAGTTTAATT
>CAKQJZ010000148.1 GCA_934247875.1 uncultured Spirochaetales bacterium | reverse complement strand
AATATATAAGTCAAGAAAAATCTTAAAAACTATTCAAAATTCTTTTTTAGGGGTAAGTTTTCATGCGTAACGACTAGGTTATGCGTTTAACCTTTGACTACTGATAATATGGACAATAGAATTCAATTGAAGGTCTTAAAATGGAAGAGCGTATTAGAATTTGTGATATTGCAGAGGAACTTGGTGTTAGCACTGCAACTGTTTCCAATGTTATACATGGGAAAACAAATAAGATTTCCGAAGAGACAGAAAAGAGGGTATTGGCGCTGATAGAGGCGCGTGGCTATGTTCCAAGTATGGCTGCTTTATTGCTTGGCCAGAACAAATCGAGAATCATTGGTGTCTTTGTCAATGATCATGAGAAGTATGAGCATCATGCACTTGAAGATTTCTTTATTTCTTCTTCATTGAATTATCTTTCAGATGAAATAGAAGAACATGGCTTTTTCATGATGGTCAAGAAAACCAAAGATATTCGCGCAGTGCTTAAATTTGCATCTATGTGGAATATGGAAGGTTTAGTGATTATTGGGTTCTGTGAACAGGATTATACATATCTTAGAAATCATATGAGAATTCCATTTGCTGTTTATGATGGATTTTGTGATAAGAGTGAAAGATATGCGAATATTACTATTGATAATCGCGATGGTGGTTTCCAAGTAGGACAGTATTTCAAAGAAAAAGGACACAAAAAAGTTCTATGCATTGCAGATAATGACATTTGCATGGATAAAGAAAGATACTCTGGCTTATGTGATGGCTTTGGCTCTCCTAATATTCCCTTATTGATTGTTCCTATGAAAAAGGAAGAGAGATGGGACTATTACAAAGCTAATCTTTCTCTTTTCAAAGAGAGTAGCGCTGTATTTTCTGTCTCAGATTATTATGCTTATGACTTAATATGCTTTTTGCATTCAGAAAGTATAGCTGTGCCTGAAGATGTTTCTGTTGTAGGGTTCGATGATTCTCCTATATGCCGCATGATGTGGCCAGCACTATCCAGTGTAAGACAAGATGGAGCGCTTAGAGCAAAGCTTGCATTAGATAAGATATTAGAGCTCAAAAGCAATGATGAGACCGTGTGTGAAATCAAGCTTCCAGTAAAGCTTGTTATAAGGGAAAGTTCTATATGATGAATAATGATAAGAGTTTTTTCAAAAGCATATGCGCTATAGCGATTCCTGTATCACTTCAGTCAATGCTTCAGTCTTCATTCAGTATTGTAGACCAGATTATGATAGGACAGCTTGGCAGTGTAAGCGTTGCAAGTGTTGGGCTCTCTGGAAAGTTCACAGGTATCTATAATGTGCTTGTTGCTGCTTTTGGCGCTGTCGCAGGTATCATGATTTCTCAATATATTGGGCAGAAGAACAATGCTGAAGTAAAACGAAGTTTCTTTATGAATCTGCTGTTTTCTATTATCTTTGCTTTATTGTTCTCTTTTTGCTGTCTTTTGATTCCTCAAAAGATCATGAGACTTTATACAGCAGATTCTAGTACTATAGAAGTAGCATCAATCTATTTGAAGTACATTGCTTGGACCTTCGTTCCAATAGCATCATCTACGCTGCTTGCAACAATCTTTCGCTGTATGGAGAGAGCTAGCTATCCATTATATGCAAGCATATTTGCAGCTTTAGCTAATACTGTTCTTAACTATATTCTCATATTTGGAAAGCTTGGAGTGAAGCCTCTAGGTGTAGAGGGTGCAGCTATTGCTACATTGATTTCGCAATGCTTGAACTTTCTGATAATGCTTCTGATGTATTTGAAACTGAGAGATTATTTTCCGCTAAAAGGCAAATTCAAAAAGCAGACGGGCGTTTTCAACTGGAAGCAATATAGTGCAATTTTGCTTCCTATGCTTATATGTGAATTATTTCGACCTGTGCGGTTAAAATTTCCTACAAATCATTATGTTTTTCATCTAAGCCACCATTTAGGTGGTTTTTAATT
>CAKQJZ010000147.1 GCA_934247875.1 uncultured Spirochaetales bacterium | reverse complement strand
CAGAATTCAAAAAAAGATGGACAAGATTCATTCAATGGAAAATAAACCTTTCATGCGTTTGTCCTGGGTGTGCTTAGAGGTTTCTTTGAGGTAATAAAAGCACAGTATAAACTTATTAGATTCGCATTTATCACAGGAGTCACAAAGTTTTCCAAAGTCAGCATATTCTCATCAATGAATAACCTTAATGACATATCCATGGACAAAGAATATGCATCCCTCTTTGGATATACGGATGAAGAAATAGAATCATACTTTGGAGAGTACATTGAGAAAGGCATTACAGCTACAGGAATGCCTCGAGAAGAATACATAGCAGCTCTAAGAAAGAAATATGATGGCTATAGGTTCTCTCCTTATTCAGAGATTGCAGTCTATAATCCAGTGTCTATTGGTTTATTCTTCTCAAAGGGTGGAGAAAACTTCAACAACTACTGGATAGATACAGGTGGCATGAAGCTCTTGATGGATGTAGCTAAGAAAGTCAGATTCGATATATCAAAAGATGTTGCTAGAGCAATAGATATAGAAAACATAACTACTTTCGATATTCTTGCAATGGCATCCAATAATATCAGTTCTGCTAAGTACAGATCCCTTCTTTTTCAATCTGGTTACTTAACTATTAAAGGAGTTGATGAAGATAATAAGAATCTTCTTCTTTTGGATTTCCCTAATGAAGAAGTTGCTACTGCGTATTCAAAAAACATACTTTCTCTCTATGGAGGAGAAACAGCTGCTGATACGTTCTCAGAGTTAAAGATAGATAAGTGCTTTGCAGATGGACGCGTTGGAGATGCGATTGATAGACTGAAATCGATATATGAAGCAATACCTTATGATTTATCAAAGCATGCAGATGAACTCTATTACAGCTCTATATTCTTCTCTTCAATGAAGGCACTTGGTGCCTTCATTGGCAGTGAGATAGAGACAAAGAATGGCAGAGCCGATGCAATACTCAAGGCAGAGAAGCATATCTACATCTTTGAATTCAAGCATGACCAATCTGCAGATATAGCACTCAAGCAGATTCATGACAAAGGCTATGCAAATCAATTTGCTTCAGATAGTTCAAAGACTGTTCATCTTGTTGGAATAAACTTCTCATCAAGTGAGAAGAACATCAATGAGTGGAAAGAAGAGATTCTCTAAAATAACGAGTCAAAAGCTTTAAGCCTCCCGGAAATGGTGCTAAAATATCTTTTGGTGTGATAAATCATTATCCAATAAGGGGGTTATAATGAAACGACAAACGCTATTTAACGTTATTCTATTGCTTTCAATAACAATCATCTTTGCAATCTCATGTTCTCCATCAGCAGATATAGGAACATCTGAAAGACTCGTTCTTATCTCAAACATCGATGAAGAAGGTAATGTCGCAACCAGGACATTAGAAGGCGAAGACATCCTAAATAACCTAAAGATTAAAGGAGTATTGCTAAAGTATCACTCAGAACGACTCTATGACGATAATTCCTACTTTAAAGCTTTTTACGACTATAACAATAAACAATTCAGAAATCCTAATGCTTTCTATTTAGAGTACTTAGGCTCAACAAAAGAAACACATTACGGAATGAAATACAATTATGTTCTATATGTCCCAAATATAATCCAAACTACATATGCAGAAGGCAAGGGCAAGAACCCTAAATCAGGAAACCCATTCTGGTGGTATATGCAAACATACTACGGGAAAGACATGAATATGATTAGAAATGATTGGCCATCAACACTATTACAACTATTCTTGAACAAAGATGGTCTAGTTATGCCAAACAGTAAGGATGTGACAGGATCCTGGAATGGATGGAATACATCAAATAGCAATAATAATGAGAGTGATAAACTTATAAATGATATCGGAAACTACTACCTTGATAAAGATGGAAATTCTAAAGCTCCTGATAATTGTGCGTCTCAAAAGAATATTTCCATAGATGTCTCAAATGAAATATTCCAGCAATAACAAATACTCATGTAATAA
>CAKQJZ010000146.1 GCA_934247875.1 uncultured Spirochaetales bacterium | reverse complement strand
TGCGTTATTCTAAAAAAAAGACAAAAGAAAATAAAGCACTATAGAATTGACCGAGAATAACGCTGTAGTTATACTACGAGTGTAAAACAACCACTTTAAGGAGTACTACTATGGCTTACAAGATTACAGATAGCTGCATTGCTTGTGGAACATGTGCTGGCGAATGCCCAGTATCAGCAATTTCTGAAGGCGACATCTATTCTATTGATCCAGACACATGTATCTCATGCGGCACATGCGCAAGCGTATGCCCAAACGATGCAATCGTTGAGGACTAATTTAATTAGTTTAGAACTTTCGAAGCGGCTTTCTTTATGAAAGCCGTTTTTATATGTCCCCAATTGAGTTGTTCTTTCGTTTTTGCTGTGGTAAAGGCAATTCATCATACATTCCCTCAAACAGCTTCGTAAGAAACTCTTTGCTCTCAACTTCATCCACCAGCATCATTTCTTTCGCTCCTTCATACGGGAGCGCATTAGTTGCTGTAGGCATAAGTTCCATAGCAAATCTTGTTTTCTTTACGAGAAACCTGTCATCATAGATTCCCCCGATGATTTTATCTCGGTAATAGATGATATATTCACCCATCATAGGACGGTATGAAATATCATCAAGATCGGATAACTGTTCCAGAATGAAATTAAGATACTCTTTGCTGGATGCCATAGTTTCTACACCACTTTTCATAGCTTGCGCCGTTATCGCTCTCAGATTAGCTGTCCTGGTAGCTTTAGTTTTTTCTTCTTCGGGAAGGCTGATTCAAACTCTTCAAACGCTTTAGGATTCTTCTCGCAGATGAAATAGCCATCAGGGTCTTTGTAAGTGCCAGAAATGCCATCCAAAAAGCCGGGAATCAGCTCCTTGATGAGAAAATAATCCGCCTCTGGGTCGTCAGCATATCGCACGCCTTTGGTTTTGGCCTGAACAAATCCAGACTTTCCATAAAAATCTATGTTGCCTGTGATGGCAAGAGCTCCAGTGCCCATTTCCTTCGCTTTTTCCATAGAATAATCCAGCAGTTGCTTTCCATAACCCTGCCGCTTGTATGCAGGTGCAATGCTTATGGGGCCAAAAGTCATAATTGGCACATTTCTTCCGTCGTCAGAGTCAATTTCCGACCGTACATAGATGACCTGTCCAATCAGCTCACCGTTCAGCTCCATGACGAAGTCCAGCTCCGGCACAAAAGCCGGGTTATCCCTATAGCAGTGCAGCACATAGTGCTTCATGCAGCCGGGACGATAGACATTCCAGAAGGACTCGCGGGTCAGATTTTCCACAGCTCTATAATCGTCTTTGGTTTCCAAACGGATGGTGATAGTCTTTTCTTTCATGATGTTTCTCCTTATCTTTTGTCAATAATCTTTTTAATGGCCCATAAGTGAGCCTTTCTTTTGCCGATATATAGTTGTCACGCCCATATCAGCGGAACTTCTGCAAATCTTCCCGATTTGGCAATACATAAACAAATGAAAATAGCACTGGATTAAGCCTTTCAATATATTGGCTCAGTCCCGAATTTTGTGGGATTTAGGGTTCCTAACATAAGTCTCTCTGCTAGCATCGAAGATCTTTAAGAAGAAGTAATCATCATCTGGATACCCATATCCTTGTCTTCTGATAGTCTTGATCTTATTGTTCATTCCTTCTACTTTGCCAGAGGATACCCTGAAGGTTGCATGAGCTATTATACCTTCAAAGTGGTTCTCCAAGAGTCTTGCGAACCATACGAAGTGCTTGTTCTTTGTTGAGTTGCAGATATCTATTATATCCGTTATCTCCGCAGCCATAGTGCACTCACAGGAGAGCGTATAAGCGTATGTGAGCTTTTCCTTTACGATATCAGCAACACACAGCAATTCGTTTTCTTTCAGAAGGCTCTCATATTTGGCAAGTGTGGCAGTACCGTTCTTGCTATCCTTTTTCTCCAGTGTGCGTCTCAAAAGAATATTTCCATAGATGTCTCAAATGAAATATTCCAGCAATAACAAATACTCATGTAATAA
>CAKQJZ010000145.1 GCA_934247875.1 uncultured Spirochaetales bacterium | reverse complement strand
CTTTTTCAATCATAACCATCCCCTAATTATTTTCTCTTTCTTCTTATTATTACCCACAACTATGCACGAAGCCTCCATTTCTATTGCTTTTTCATTCTGGATATGGTACTATATTTCCATGAATGATAAGGAATTAATACAGCAATTAAAGGCCGAGCTTGCGATGACAAAACAGACATTGCAAGCTAACAGCAAATTGCTGAAAGAATATAAAGCAACCATAGATAAGCAAAATGAGAAGCTTGAAGCTTATAAGGAACTTGCAAGTGCTGCATTGGAAAACTATGGGCTCAAAAAGATCTCAGACTTTGTCAGCAAGTCCGAAAAGCTATCTTCTTTTCAGATTTCAAAGATCTTAAAAGACTTAAATGCTACAAAGGTTTCTGAAGATGCCAATGATGATATTTCTGAAACAGCTAAATACATCGCCAGCAAGAAAGAACCAAAGGACCTTGAAAAATATTCTTCAGAAGAAGACGCTCGCCCTTCAAAGAAGGCTGGCCATCAGCCTGGCGTCAAGACCTGTGGCCGCAATGTCAAGGATATGGCTCTTCTTGATAAAATCGAACATACCGATGACTTGATGCAGGATGATGCCTATTCTGATGAATTCAAAAGCTCTTTGAAGTTATTGAAGGTAACAGATAGAAACAGGCTTGTTTATGTAAGAGGCTTTCTTAAAAACATGATTGTGCATACTTACTATTATGTTGATGGCAATGGAACCGTATACAAGTCCAATAGTTCTCTGGCTCCCAATCTTATTAAGGGAGGCAAGATCTCTAACAGCGTTATTGCTTCTGTTGTTACCGATAAGGTCATTTGGGCTTCCCCTCTCAATGCGCAGGCAAAGAGGATCAACCTCGTCTCCAATGCAGAGATTGTTAATGCCCAGCTCCTTTCCAGATCGTTCATTGCTGCCTCTGATGCGATTACATCTATATGGGAGTCCTTGCTCAGCTACATAAAGAGCCAGAAGGCCATCCATGGTGATGAGTCCAGGCTTCTTGTTGTCAGGAACGAAGACAAGAAGAGAGCTGCTCTTGGGCAGATGTGGGCACTGAGCTATTCCGGCAAGAACAGTCCTGCATGCTATTACAAGTTCTATTCAAACAGAAGAAAAGAATGCGCAAAAGAGCTTTACGATGGCTGCAAAGGGGTTGCTGTTCAAACTGATGGCTATTCTGCATATGGCTCTGTCATAAAAGATCTGAATAGCATCTATCTTAAAGAAATCAAGTCATCTGAAGGTGAAGCTGGGGCTTCTGAATTTGCTAACGATTATGAGCTGCTTGCCAAAGAAGGCATCCTTCTTGTTGGGTGCATGGCTCACGGAAGACGCAAGCTTGTTAAAGCAATGCAGCTTTACAGCAACAAAGAAGAATGCGAGTGCGTAAGGACTTGCAACGACAGCTTAAAGGCGATTCAGGAGATTTACAGGATTGAAAAAGACTTACGCGCTGAATATGATGCCAAGACTATCAGCGAGAGTGAGTTTGTTGAGAAAAGAAAGTCTCTTGTAGAACCATTGTTAGAAACTTTAAAAAGCCAAACAGATGCGTTTCTCTCAAGTAAGCTTGCAAAAGCAGCGCCTACACTAAGAGAGGCCTATGTATACCTAAAGAACCAGCTTGAAACTATTTCAAACTATCTTTATTGCAGCGAGCTTACTCCTGATAATAATTTCCAGGAGAGGCAATTTCGTCCTCTTGCGGCAGCAAGGCGAGCCTGTCTTTTTGCTACTTCAGAAGATGGTGCAGCGGCTTGGGGGAAACTCTTAAGCATCTGCCAGACTGCTGTGCTCAACAAGCTGGATCCTACTATTTACCTGAAGTACTTGCTTGATGAAGTAGCAACCATGTACAGAGACGATGTATTGGAATCTAGCGTGGACTGGTCCAAATACCTGCCATGGAATGTAGACCGCGAAATGCTTAAGACTGTCTGGGATAAATAACTGATATGTTGTGACCGTTAGTCAAGTGATATTATACATCTGTGAGCACAAATGGCAAATACAGTTCAGGTT
>CAKQJZ010000144.1 GCA_934247875.1 uncultured Spirochaetales bacterium | reverse complement strand
AGAAGGAATAAGGCGGCTGATGTATGACTTCTCATATGCAATATCCATCGTCTTCAGTCTCAGATTGTTGTCAATCAGCCTTAACAAAGCCATTTTATATATCCGGAGCCCATCCGCTCCGAAAGAGTCTGTCAGGCTCTTCATTATCTCTTTCGAGATGGAGAACAGAAACCAAGTGGCTCCGTACTCCTTTGTTTCAGAAATAGCGACTTCTGGAGTTTTTGTATTTGCTACAAATCCTATCCCTTCATATATCTGACCTATGCAGCCAAGGTATTGAGTTTTGCTCTTCTTCGTGTTTTTGTCATATACCCCTTTGACCTTATAAACATAATAATGACCGCCCTTGGCTCTTATCTCGGTGTTCTTCGGTCTGAAACTCTTTATGGAATCTGGAATTATAGGCTCTCCTTATCTATACAACACTATACAACACTATCATCAAAAAGTAAAGAGAAATCTGGGCGCAAAGGAGAAGTCAAGACAGCAAATCAAAGCGAAAAATGGTTTAACCGACAGTAAAAACAGCCAAGTTTCTGAACACCTGGCTGCATCATGGTAGAAAATTGTATCGTTTTGTCTCAAAATAAAGTCAAACACCTTATTTTCTATACAACAAAAATTGGAAGTTTAATCTAATTATGAAATCTGAAGAGATTACACTGTTTGAGTTGACAGCACCATTATCTCAAAAGGAAGATGAATGGGCAAATAATGTAGTAAATATGTTTTCTGGGACCATTCAATTGGCGAAAGATTTAAAAAACTATTTGTATCATTTGATACTAGTGTATGTCCTGATTCAATTTCGAGAAAAATCATTAATAGGTAAGGGAGGCCATAACAATGTCTGATATTAATTCATATTGGAAGAGGGTGGTCTCTAATGGTCTTCTATATCTTCAAAAAAAGAGATTAATTTATGCTGTCACAGCCATCAAAAATAGTTCTTTAAATGTTGAGTTTTGTTGGCACGATAATTGGGACGGTGGAATCAATTATTGGAACTTAGTCTTTCGTTTAAAGAATAAAGATTTTACTGCTATTGATGATAGGAAAGAAAAGATTGAGAGTGAAATTTATGATACGTTAAAGAAGTTTGATACAGATGATGCAAATAAGCTTAATAATGTATTAATACAGCCCCGGAATGAAGATTGTATCGACTGGATCTCAATTCTTCCTATGACAAAAGAACAAACAATTGCGCTAATAAATGAAGAACAAAAATTGTTATTGGATGTGGCGAAATGTAATATATCCTTCAAAGAAGAAGGTGTAGAGGAAATATACCAAAAGAGGCATCTTAAAATTCTTTCTATTGCAAGAAAAGCTTATTTCGATTATCCAGAGGAGCCCAATACACTTGCTGACTGGTGGAATGAAGTCAAGGATATACCATACCCTGATCGTCAAGAATATATTTCAAAAAAGTTTTCTCCAATACTAAAAAGTCTGAGAGAATCAGATGACAATATTACTGATGTGGACTTTAGTCATATAGTTTTTAAATCAGAAACAGTTAAAAAAGCAGCAGAAGAAGCAGTGACATTAATTAGGGATGGACTATATGATTCAGCGTTTGATCGTGTACACACTGTATTTCATGGGTATTTGAGACAGTTATTGAAAGACTATAACGTTGCTTATAATGAGGATGATGGACTACCTCAATTATTCACGATGCTTAGTAAATATTATGGAAATAGTATCAAACCAGCAGTTGTGGCAGAGAGAATTAAAAGCATTCTTCGTAGTGCAGGAGGCATTATAAAGTCAGTCAATGAACTAAGAAACAACAATACGATTGTTCATCCCAATGAGTATCTTATACAGAAAAGAGATGCTGAGTTGGTAATAAGGATAGTGAATGCTTTGCTTGATTATATTGAAGAAATAGATCAAGAATACCAACAACAAGAAAGATTGATTGAAACATAGAAGTGAATATTAAGTTAGACAATATGAAGTGACCTCCCTAAGTGTTTTGCAAAAACGTGAATTCGGCATCATACTTGGGTTATAAAAAAC
>CAKQJZ010000143.1 GCA_934247875.1 uncultured Spirochaetales bacterium | reverse complement strand
GCTTTTTCAATCATAACCATCCCCTAATTATTTTCTCTTTCTTCTTATTATTACCCACAACTATGCACGAAGCCTCTTTATGTTCCACTCTTAATCAGCTATTGAATCTTCCCTTGTCATATAGAATCTTCAGAGCAGAGAAAATCACAGGAAGCTGCTCATTGAACTTCCTTCCTATGTGCTCCCTCATTCGCTTGAAGCTCTTATTTCTGTAGTAGCTCTTCAGTATCTTCAATATGGAAAGTACAAAGCGCTGCACATGGCCGAGATTGTTCATAGCTGTCTTGTTCTTTGTTCTGAGGTAATCCTGCCTGAATGCAACATCCAGCACCCAGTGAAGAAGATTCTCTACATGCCAGTGGCGTCTGACGCAGATTGCAAAGAGCTCAGCATCAGGTGGGAATGAGCAGAGAAAGTATCTTTCCTCTATGCTCTTGTCTCCCGTCTTCATGTTCTTTGTTGTTTTCTCCATTTTTATATTGACAAACACACATAAACATAGGCGGTTCTGAATACGCTCATTTATCTTCCTTCTTTCCAGCAACGGCTTGTGCGTTGAACATTGCAAGCGCAACATTTACCTTATCCATACGCACAGTTTCTTTGCCCTGTTCAAGCTCACGCACAAAACGAAGTCCAAGACCGGAACGCAATGCAAATTGCTCTTGCGTAAGTCCTGCCGCTTTTCTGTTTTCTTTTACAAATTCAGCAATCGGGTTAATATTAAAGCTCCTTGCAGTTATTATCTATGATTAGTTTACACCCCTTAGGGTATAATGTAAATAAAATTTCTTTATTTTAGACCCCATCGGGTGTATTGTTTACTTGAAAATACAAAATATACCTTTTGGGGTATAAAATCTTTGGTATTTAGAAGTTATAGTCAAGTACTTAAGTGAAAATATAGCCAAATGCCGGATTATTTTTGTTGGTATCATATTTAATGTAATAAATTGGGCTAAGAATAGTGTTATGAGAAAGAATATGTATACTTCACTAGAAACATTCATTGACGAATATGCAACTGGAAAATCATTCTCATGGCAGAATCCTGATGGTGTAGAAAGATTTATGGGAATTGAGTTCTGTTATCGAGATTATTATCATCGTTTATGCAATGAGCCCAAAGGATGTGAGCCAGAAGATGCAAAAGGCAGATTCCATGTTGTTGAGATGATAATAGAAAAGGGCGAACGATATCCTTTTTATGATCATTATGATGAGATTGGTTGGTATGCAACGCTGAATGATGTTTTAAAAGAATGTATGATCCAAAATACGCCTTTTGAAGAAGTAATTATGGATGCAGACACAGAAATACTTAGCCATGACTAGTTTTAGCGGTTAATTGTAATAAAACTATGTGCTATGTAAAGAGTCAAAATTTGAATTATTCAAGTTTTGACTTCCTGCTTATCATATTTTTACTTTGCCTAAGACAACATCGATAATATCTAAGTGTTTTACTCCATCTCTTTGGTTTTTCAATGTGTCGAGTGTCAGCAGATAGCGAGGGTATCCGTCCCTGATTAGCGCAAATGGCCTATATTCACGCTCTTCTGTGGCTTTATCGGCAATTGTTTGTGATACCTGAATATATGCATATTGATTATCGTGATCCCTTGTTATGAAATCACACTCGAATTTGCCTATTCTTCCAACACTGACTTTATAGTCATTGCTAAGTAGATAGAGGTAGACTATGTTTTCCAAAGAAGCGTCGTAGTTTATTCTATTATCAGTATTCATGGCAAAGAATATGCTTAAATCTGCTAGATAGAACTTGCATTCTCCACTGAGTACTCGCTTGCTTTTTTGGTCGAAGCGTTCGCATTTATAAAGAATCTTTGCGGAAAGAAGAATGTCTATATATTTGCGGATAGTAACTTTAGTTATATTGATATTCTCTTCTTTTCTGAAGTACTCATAAACAGAATTCAAAGAGAATGTTGCGCTATAATTCCCTATTAAATAGGAGGCTTCGTGCATAGTTGTGGGTAATAATAAGAAGAAAGAGAAAATAATTAGGGGATGGTTATGATTGAAAAAGC
>CAKQJZ010000142.1 GCA_934247875.1 uncultured Spirochaetales bacterium | reverse complement strand
TTTTTCCTCTCTCAAGGCTCATCCTCGCGACAGCTAAGCAATTTACACCACTATCCTTTCCTTGTAAATAGGTTTTTGGAAAATATTTTAAAATTCTTTAACAAAGGATTTTTTCAGGTGATAATCTCAAAAAAATGGTAGCCGCAATTGCCTACGACTACAGAGCCACGTATTGGGGCAATCCAGATACCTGGCCCAGTCTTAAGTCTATAATATAAGCCTAACACTGCGCCATTCATCAGAAACGACTCTAAGGTAGAATAACTCAGCTGTCAATACCATTAAAACACGAATTGATGTAAATCAGATATAAAATGTTCATTTTCTGCTTTTTATCTGATTGACTAATAACGGCAATATTTAATAATACACGCTTATGGACAAAAATCTGACTATAGGCTCACCTTTAAAACTTCTATTGAGCTTCACAATACCTCTATTTCTAGGAAATCTTTTCCAGCAGTTCTACTCTATGGTCGACACTATAGTTGTTGGCCGCTTTGTAGGCGTTGAAGCGCTAGCTGCACTTGGCACTGTAAATGGATTTTCATTTATGGTAATCGGCTTTGCGCAGGGCTTAGCACAAGGATTTTCTGTACTTATATCACAGCGTTATGGTGCTGAAGATAAAGATGGGATGAGAAGAACATATGCAATGAGCATTTTGACTTCAGCTGTTATCTCAGTAGTCATCTCATTAATATTCTTTGTACTATCAAAACCACTTCTATATTTGATAAATACACCAGAGAACATTATTGATATGGCGAATGAATATATATCAATAATATATCTTTTCCTCTTCTGCTCTGTATTCTACAATCTATTCTCATCTGTTTTAAGAGCAGTTGGAGACTCTAAGAGCCCTGTAATATTCTTGCTTATAGCATCTATATTGAATATTGTTCTGGATCTTCTATTTGTTATCTCATTCAATTGGGATGTAATCGGAGTTGCCATTGCTACTGTTCTTTCTCAAGACATAGCTGCTCTTGTTTCGATTTTATACATAAATAAGAGATTTGAAGACTTCAGACTGAAGCGAGAGGATTGGAAGCTGAATAAGAACATAATCATCAAACTATTGAAGATAGGACTCCCGGGAGCTTTCCAATTCTCTATTTGCGCAATCGGCGTAATCATTGTCCAGTCAGTTCTCAACAAGTTCGGTTCTGATACTATAGCAGCCTACTCTGTTGGAACAAAACTAGAATCAATACTAATGCAATTCATGATCTCTCTTGGAATGGCTATCTCAACATATGCAGGACAGAATCTAGGAGCATTGAAAATAGATAGAATCAAGAAAGGATTCAGGACAGCAACTCTTATAAGTATTGCATATGCATTTATTGCAACATTCATCGCAATGACTTTCGGAGAGGCTATGTGCTACATCTTCGTAGATAAGAACAGTACTAACCCTATAGTCATAAGCGAAGCAGTTGAATATATAAGGATTGTATCTCTATTCTTCATTCCACTTTGCTTCATTTTCGTATTCAGAACAGGCTGCCAAGGGCTGGGATCAGGAAGTATACCAATGATTTCATCAATCATTGAACTAGCACTCAGATGTGTTGCTGCATATGCGCTTCCTCTCCTATTCTCATCGAATAAGTATTTGGCTATCTGTCTCTCTAGCCCAGTTGCTTGGGTTTCAGCTGGATTTGCGCTTCCTTTTATCTATCTTTCTTTTATCAAGAAGATTGAAAACCGCTTAATCGTAAAATAACAAACAACAAAATTGAAAAATAAATAAAAAAGTGTTGACTAAGAATTAAGAATTCTGTTAGTGTCTGTTTGTTGCATGGGCCGCTAGCTCAGTTGGTAGAGCAACGCCCTTTTAAGGCGTGGGTCACAGGTCCGAATCCTGTGCGGCTCACATTATGTCTCCCTCGTCTAGTGGTTAGGACAACGGGTTTTCATCCCGTCAACGCGGGTTCGATCCCCGCGGGAGATGTATCCCCTCCTTTTTAGGAGGGATTTTTTTATGAAACAATACAGAATTTTAAAAGCGAATTATCATGACGAGAGGCCCTGCCTTTAGGGTTTTCAATTT
>CAKQJZ010000141.1 GCA_934247875.1 uncultured Spirochaetales bacterium | reverse complement strand
TGTGAAACTCAAAAAGTCTTATACCAAAAAGAAACCTAAAGAGTGATGCTATTAGGTACTACAGTGAAGAACATGGGTTATTTGGACAAAAACAGCAAGACATGAAGACTATGAATTTAAGCAGCTTCTAATAATTGTAGAAAGAAGTATCTATAGAATCTCTTCTTTCCACTCATTGATGTTCTTCTCTTTTGATGAGAAGTTCATCCCAATAAGATGTACTTTTTTCTTTCCTCTAAGGTAAGGCTCATAGTACTTTGTCTCATGTATCTGAGAAAGTGCCTCATCAGCTGTTTTATTGTATTTGAACTCAAATATGTATATGTGCGTCTTGTTCTCCAAGACAGCATCTATCCGTCCTTTGCTTGTCTCAAGCTCGGAGCCTATATTTGCGCCAAGAGCCTTCATCATGCAGAAGAATGCTGTGCTGTAGTGGGCCTCATCTGCCTTTTTCAGCAAATCATAAGGAATGGATGCATATATTCGCTTGATCTCTTCTATGGCACTTTCAGTCTCTCCATTAGAGAAAGCACTGCTGATGCCTGATGCCTGGAATATACCTGCACTGTTATCGCCTGAATAAGCTGCAAGCAGATTAACTGAATATGATTCTGCTACTTCTTCATTAGGGAAATCCAGGATATATGCATTTGGATTATTTTTGCTTATGCCTTTTATCGTGAGATATCCAGATTGGAATAACAATGATTTGTACTTATAAGGGCTGACAGTATTAGAAGCCATCTCGAGGATATCAAAAACAGTGATGTCTGACTTGCTTATAGGCGTTGTTATATCCTTTGAGATATCGAAATCTATATGCTTCGCAACATCCATCAAGAGCTTCATGCCACCAGTTTCAACCCAGTAGTTATCGAATTTTTCTCCACCATAGAAGAAGAACAAGCCTATTGATACTGGATTGTAAACAGTAACTTCAGAGTCTGGCGAAAATCTATTGCCATTGTACTTCTTCTCAAGCTTCGCCATGTATTCATCGTAGCTAAGTCCAGTGCGCTTGATGCCCTGTTCGATATATTCACTGAAATAGTGTTTGACTTCTTCTTCTGTGAATCCAAAGAGAGTTGCATATTCTCTGATGAAAGAAAGATCTATAAGATTGTTCATTGAAGAGAATATGCTGACTTTAGAAAACTTAGTAACACCGGTGATGAATGCAAAACGAATATAATCAGATGCAGCTTTGATTATTTCAAAGAATCGCCTAAGCACTGTTCTCATTTTCTCTACATTTGGATTATAGATATTTGATGATAGTATCTTGTCGTATTCATCAATCAGAATAACAATCTTATTATCCTTTGCAAGCTTCTCTATAACTCTTTTAAGATTGGTTTCGTAATATTCTGTTCTATCGATTTTGATGGAGTATTGGGAAATGATATCATCAAGCAAATAAAGGAGTTTCTTCTTGAGCTCTGTTGCATCATCTGCATCAATATTTCCTAAATCTATATGTATTACAGGATACTCTTTCCAGTCATAGTCCATGTCATAAATCTTCAGGCCTTTGAAGAGTTCCTTCTTACCTTTGAATATCTCTTCAAGCGTTGAGAGAGTAAGAGTCTTACCAAAGCGTCGAGGACGGGAGCAGAAGAAAAAAGTGCTGCCACTTGTTATAAGATTGTAGATAATATCTGTCTTATCGACATAGATATTGTCTGATTCAATTAACTTAGCAAATGTACCGTTACCTACTTCAATCTTCTTCATACTTTTATTCTAGCATAAAACAAGGCAAATATAAATTCATAAACGAGTTAGCCATATTTAAGCTTCATTCTCTTTTAGGCACATAGGAAGAAGTCTCTTTGCATAAGTTCTAGCTACTTCTTCATTAGGGAAATCAAGAATAAGAAGATTACTACAGTCTTCATCAATTCCTTTGATAGTTAAGTAACCAGTTTGAAAAAGAAGAGATCTATACTTAGCAGAGCTGATACTATTAGATGCCATTGCAAGAATATCGAATGTAGTTATGTTTTCTCTGTCGATTATTCTGGCAACATCATTTGCAATTATAGAACTGACTTTCTTCGTGACATCCATCAATACCTGCATTCCACCTGTCTCTATCCAGTAGTTGACAAAGTGTTCTCCACCATCAGAGAAGAACAAGCCAATAGATACTGGGT
>CAKQJZ010000140.1 GCA_934247875.1 uncultured Spirochaetales bacterium | reverse complement strand
CACGGAAGTAAAACGCTCTTACGCCGATGGTACTGCGGCTTGTCCGTGGGAGAGTAGGTAGCTGCCAGCTTTTTTTTGTCTTTTCACCACTCGTTTGAGTGGTTTTTTTAATTCTTTTAAAAAATTATTTCCTTTGCTCTACAAAAAATAATTGCTTTGAAGTATATTAGGCTAGTTATGATTAAAAGTAATGAGAATATTAGAAATATTGCTATCATTGCCCATGTAGACCATGGCAAGACAACTCTAGTTGATGCGCTTTTCCATCAGTCAGGTCTCGTTGGTAAGGATATGGACCAGGATCGTATCATGGATAGTGGTGATATCGAGAGAGAAAGAGGTATCACAATCAGTGCTAAGAACTGCGCTATTCATTGGAAAGGTGTCAAGATCAATATTATCGATACTCCGGGGCATGCTGACTTCGGTGGAGAAGTAGAGAGAGGTCTCTCAATGGTTGATGGCGTTGTTCTGCTTGTAGATGCAGCAGAAGGCCCGCTTCCTCAGACTAGATTCGTCCTCGAAAAAGCACTCCAGAAATCACTTCCTCTTATTGTTGTAATAAATAAGATAGATCGTCCTGATGCGCGTCCTGATGAGGTTTTAAATGAGGTTTATGACCTTCTTCTGGAGCTATGTGCAGATGAGAAGATGCTTGAAGTTCCTGTATTCTATGCTAATGGCAGAGAAGGCAGATGCGGTGCTTCTCTTGATAAGATTGAAGATAATATGCATCTTCTGCTAGATGCTATTCTTGATTGCATTCCTGCTCCAACATATGATGATGAAGAGCCATTCCAGATGCTTGTATCTGATCTCTCATACTCTGACTTCTTAGGACGTTTGGCTGTAGGTAAGGTAATCAATGGCACTGCCACTACTAATGATACTCTTATCTGTATTAAGAAGGATTCTGAAGAGCAGCTGCGTGTTACAAGACTTCAGGCTTATGATGGTCCTGTATTCAAGGATTGTTCTAAGGTTGAGCCAGGTGATATCATCGTTCTCTCCGGTGTAAATGATGTATCTATCGGAGATACAATCTGCAATAAGGAAGAAGTTAAAGCACTACCACGAATCGAAGTTGATGAGCCTACTGTTTCTATGCTTTTCACTAAGAATGTTTCTCCTCTTGCAGGCAGAGAAGGAAAGGCTGTAACAGGTGCCAAGATCTGGGAAAGACTCCAGAAGGAAGCGCTGAGAAACGTCTCTATACGCATCGAAAAGAACCTGGATGATACTTTTACAGTCAAAGGCCGTGGCGAGTTCCAGATGGCCATTATCATCGAGGAAATGCGTCGTGAAGGCTTTGAGCTCTGTGTAGGAAGACCACACATCATATTCCACCAGGATGAGAATGGTAATAAAACAGAGCCTATTGAGGTTCTGCAGATAGATTGTCCAGAAGAATACTCAGGTACTGTAATGGAGAAACTTGGCAGAAGAAAGGCTGTTATGAGTGATATTACCTACACTGCAGGTAATAGAGTTAAGATTCGCTTTGAAATCCCTGCAAGAGGCTTAATAGGCTACAGAGATGAGTTCTTGACAGATACCAGAGGTCTCGGAATGATGAATAGCTACTTAAAGGGCTATGAGCCATATAAAGGTGATTTCCCAGATCGTTATTCAGGCTCTCTTGTATGTGATAGAGCAGGTGAAGCAGTTGCATATGGCCTTTGGGAATTAGAGGATAGAGGCAGATTCTTCATCGTGCCAGGTGATCCAGTATATGAAGGTGAAGTAGTAGGCGAAAGAAACAAGGATGGAGATCTGCTTCTCAATCCTACAAAGACAAAGAAGCTTACTAACTTGCGTGCATCTGGAAAGGATGAAGCTGTATCATTAACACCTGTTTTAAAACCATCTCTAGAGCAGGCTATACAGTTTATCAAAGATGATGAATGGGTAGAAGTTACTCCGTTATCAATCAGAATGTGCAAGAAGATTCTTGACTCTCAGCAGCGCAAGATCTTCAACAGCAGAGGTGAAATACCTCATTATCTGATCAATAACCAGAAATAAGTTCTTATATAGCCAGTCAAGCAAAATTGTCTGGCTATAATTATGACTTTTTGTGATACAAAAAATAATCAAATATTATATTAACCCTATGAAAAAATTATATTAGAATAATAAAAAAAACGAGTCAAAATCATTGCAGGTGGTATTTGAGAGAAAGATATAGATAAAAGAAAGGGTGTATTCCTATAATTGTAAAAA
>CAKQJZ010000139.1 GCA_934247875.1 uncultured Spirochaetales bacterium | reverse complement strand
TTTAGCTTATTCTCACAGATATCATCCCACGTTAAGAATCCAAGACCACCAGTTATTATCAGCATCATTATCGTGATATTGATTACAGGATTCTGTACATATCCTGTAAGAGATGGGTACAGGTTATCACTTGTTCCTAAAATATCGAAACCTGCGTTGCAGAAAGCAGAGATGGAATGAAAAGCAGACATCCAAATCCCATGAATTCCATAGTTATGGCAAAACACAGGCATCATTATTAGCATTCCGATGAGCTCAATCAGAAAAGTTCCACGCAAGATAAAACGTGTCAGCCTTACAATGCCACCAACCTGCGGAGCCGAAATAGCATCTTGCATAGTACTACGCTGCATCAAAGAGATTCTTCTGCCAGAAAGCAATGCAAATGATGCAGCTACAGAGACAACACCAAGTCCTCCTATTTGAATCAATGCTAGAATGATTACTTGCCCAAAGACAGACCAATAGCTACCAGTATCCTGCACAACTAACCCTGTTACACAGACGGCAGAAGTCGATGTGAACAATGCTTCATTAAACGACGTAGAGCTTCCATTTACAGTAGAAATAGGCAGCATCAAGAGAAAAGCCCCCAGCAGAATCACTCCAGCAAAACCTAATATGATAATCTGGAAAGATGAAATGCGACGCTTTTTGCAAACCTTTTCTCCTACCATAATCGCTCCTTTTCAACACTTATAGCCAAATTCGCAAGTCTGATGCTTAGTCAGATGCAAGCTAGATTATCAGACTTTTGCGATTATCATCGTATCACTTGAGCTCTTACCGCCTGTTAAGGATCCACAGATAAGTACAATGAGGTCATCTTTTTTGACAAGCCCTGACTTAGTAGCAATATCGATTGCTTGCTTTTTCATATCATCTCGATCATCTGTCAGCTCTGCATGGAATGGATAAACACCATAGTCAAGCTTTAGCTGTCTTGCAGCTTTTTCATCTGTACAACCTGCGATGATAGGCACACTTGGACGATAATATGATGCAATATGAGCAGTTCTTCCTGTTACTGTACCGACAACAATTGCCTTAGCTTTCAAGAAGAAAGAAGCTTCAACAGATGCGCTGGTGATTGTATTTACGATATCTTGCTCAAGCATAAGGTTATTCTTGAGGTAGCGCTCCTGATAATTGATCTGATTCTCTGTATATTCTGCTATAGCAGCCATAGCTTTTACAGCCTCAACTGGGTACTTTCCTGCAGCTGTCTCACCTGAGAGCATAATAGCAGTTGTTCCATCATATACTGCATTAGCTACATCAGATACTTCAGCTCTTGTTGGACGTGGATGCTCTGTCATGCTCTCAAGCATCTGAGTTGCAGTAACAACTATCCTGCCCTTTCTGTAGCAAGTCTTGATGATGTTCTTCTGAATGGCAGGAAGCTGATCAAAAGGAATCTCAACGCCCATATCACCACGTGCAACCATAGCACCATCTGCAACATCGAGAATCTTATCAAGGTTCTTGATACCAGATTCATTCTCAATCTTGGCAATTATCTTTACTCTAGTGCCACCATTAGCATTAAGAAGCTTTCTCAGCTTCTTTACATCTTCCTGGCTTCTTACAAAAGACGCAGCAATGAAATCTATATCCTGTTCAATGCCAAATAGAATATCTTTCCTATCTGAATCAGAAATGAATACCTGATCAATATCAACACCTGGGATATTGATTGATTTTCTATTCTTGATGCGGCCTGAGTTCTCAACTTTGCAAATAATATTGCCATCACTTACATCCTCAACAATCATAGAAACAAGCCCGTCATCAATGAGGATGCGCACACCCTTCTCAACATCTTCTGATAAATATGGATAAGTAATACCTACTCCGGTATTGTTTCCTAGAAAATCTGGATCTTTGTACAATGTGAATGTCTGGCCCTTCTCAAGGTCAATGTATCCATTCTCAAAATCCCTTACTCTGATTTCTGGACCTTTTGTATCGAGAATAAGAGCAATTGGAACGCCCATATCAGATGCGACTTTCTTAACTAAATCAATTCTCTTCTTATGTTCCTCATGTGAGCCATGTGAGAAATTGAAGCGCGCAGCATCCATTCCAGCTTTAATAAGCTCTCTGATTTTATCCTCGCTCTCTACAGCGGGTCCCATTGTGCAAATAATCTCGACCTGTGCGGTTAAATTAAGCCGCTTTGGCTGAATCTAATAAAGAGAAACGTATCTTTTTGCTATTAGTCCAAA
>CAKQJZ010000138.1 GCA_934247875.1 uncultured Spirochaetales bacterium | reverse complement strand
CATTTTGTTTTCTCCTATGCTACCAAGTCTAGTTTTCATAGGAATTTTTGGTGAGTAATCTTTATTTTACGCTTACGAAGAAGAAGGCATCACAATGGAGGATGCTTCTTTGATCCTTAAAGATCAGATAGAAAGACTAAAAGAGAAAGAAGAGAAGAAGAGGGCTTAGTCAGAATGTTGCTCTAACAGTGAATGTCATCTCTTCGCTGCTTCTTGGGTGGATGAAGGTTATTGACTCTGCGTGGAGTGTTAAGCGTTCATTGTCTCTGTTGTGGCCATATAGTCTGTCGCCGATTATCGGGTGTTTGAGGCCTGATGCTGCATGCACTCTAAGCTGATGTGTTCTTCCTGTCTCTGGATAGAATCTGACTCTGGTTGCTGCTTCTCCTTTGTATTTAACTATTCCAGTTCTTTCCCATCTAGTCTTAGCTGCTTTTCCATGTTCAAAGTCAACTATCTGGTATGGTCTGTTATCAACATCAAGGCGTATAGGGAGATCTATCTCTCCGCCTTCTTCGAGAAGCACCCCTTCTAATAGTGCTGTATATGTTTTCTTGACTATTTTCTTTTCAAACTCCAATGAGAGTTTTTTATGGGCTTCTTTATTGAAGGCCATAATCAAAAGTCCTGATGTGTCCATATCTAAACGATGGACAAAGCACTCTTTAGGGGAAGATGGAAATAGTGTATGGAAACGGTAGGAAGCTGAATCGAGTTTCTCGATTCCTCTTCCTGGTACAGATAATAGCCCTGCTGGTTTATTTATCACTGCTATGTCTTCATCTGCATAGATTATATCGAGTCCGAAGATTCTCGGGAGAATCAAGCCACAGCGCTCGTCGCACGGTGCGTGAAATGCTCCATCAAGTGAGAACTCAGCGAGTCCTGTGATCTCCCAGCCTCTGCGTAGAGCCCAGTTGATGCACTTGAGGCCTGCGCACTCTCCTGTTCCTGTTGGACAATCTTCAGGAAGTCCATGTATTTTCTCTCCATTCCATGAAGAGAATGTATATATTTCCTTTAGTCGTGCGAGTGTCTCATTAGAGAGCCTTGCTCTCTCTGCTACTAGTTCCTTTTCACCTTTCTCAATCCTCTCACTTAACTCATGTATTTTCTTATCGTTTATAGCAACAATCTCATTAAAGCGGGAAAGAGAAAAGCATGGTGGTACATAGCCAGGTACTTCATAGCTTCCTTTTATAGATCCAGAGTAGCCATATAATATTTTCTCATCTCCATCCTTTGTCTTAGCAATCAGTACTGCAAACATCTGAGTGCTCTTTAAGTCTGTTAAAGGGTACTCACTACTAGATGGGATAGAATATGATGAGCTCTCTTTGAATGAGCTTAAAAGCTCAAGAGCAACGCTTTTTGCTCTTTCTGTTTCTAAAAAGGAATACATAGTTTTCCTATTATAAGAACATGATTTAATTCGGTCTACATAGCTCCAGATTATATTCGTTAATTCCACGAAACTTGCTATTTGCACCTTAGGATGCTATAATAAATCTGATTAGAGATGGTACTTATAATCTAGCTTAATTCATTATTATATCAATAAAAAGGAGCTTGTTAACATATGGATAGAACTAAAATGTTGCCAGTAGGACTTGAAAACTTTGAAGATATAATCAAGTCAAACTATTACTATATTGACAAAACCCAGTTGATCAAACAGCTTCTTTCTAATTTGAGTAAAGTTAACCTATTTACTCGTCCTCGCCGTTTTGGCAAGACCTTAAATATGAGCATGATTAAATACTTCTTTGAAGTAGGAACAGATAAGTCTCTATTTGATGGGTTGTATATTTCTAACAACAAAGAACTGTGTGATGAATATATGGGTAAGTTCCCTGTGATATTTCTAACTCTAAAAGGGGTTGAAGGGTTAACCTTTGAAAAAGCAAAAAATGAATTTATTCAACTTATTGGAAAAGAAGCTAGCCGGTTCAAATTTTTATTGAAGAGTGACAGATTAGATGATGATGAAAAAGAACAATTAAGAGGTCTTACCTTTATCAAAAATGGACCATACTATATGGATGAAGCGCTCTTGACCTCTTCATTAGCTATTTTATCCACACTTTTATATCATCATTATGGGCAAAAGACCATTATCTTAATAGATGAATATGATGTTCCATTAGATAAAGCATTTAACTATGGCTATTATAGAGAAATGGTCTCTTTGATGAGAGTATTCCTTGGAAATGCATTAAAAACAAATGATTCTCTTCAATTTGCAGTATTGA
>CAKQJZ010000137.1 GCA_934247875.1 uncultured Spirochaetales bacterium | reverse complement strand
TTAAAAACCACCTAAATGGTGGCTTAGATGAAAAACATAATGATTTGTAGGAAATTTTAACCGCACAGGTCGAATTTATTCAAGGAATTAAGCGTATAATTCTTTCCTGATTTAACCTCTATAGGTGAAATATTATGTCTATTGCTGATTTTGCTTTTAGCTATAAGAAAATCTATTTCCATTCGATCTGCCGCATTATCACGAGATGAATTTGAATAGAAATATAGTTTATGACCACTTGAAGCCAGCATCTGAGCTACAAGATTTTCAACAATCATTCCTTTGTTGGCTTCCAGCTTATCAAATAGCAGTTTCTTATATAGTTCTTCACTTACAATCCCATTCTCATCGAATGCATGGCTAATAAGCAAGCCAGTATCAGCCATATAGCATTTCAATGCCATTCGATCCATATTCAGCTTAAGCCCAATGCTAGGTGCTGTAGAGTTATAGCAAATATTGGCAATCATAGCATCTGAAAGCCAAAATAGAGCATCATCATAATCTCTGTATCGAGCGTCTTTTTTCAGTGATGATAATTTGAATTTCTTATCATGCTTCTGAAGCTGCGCTGGAATTTCGTCGAAGATCTGTTCGACCTTCTTTTCGCACCCCTTTGCATGTTTTGAAATATCCGCACGATAAAACGTCAGTATCTGTCTTTTTATATAATCGACTTCGTTAAAATCATGAGTATCTACATATGTCTTAACGGCCTGTGGCATTCCTCCCACAATCATATACTGTCTGAAATAATCCATAGCTTTTCTATGGAGGGCCTGTCCCATCGGCTTTTTATCATCAAAGGATGTTTTTATGACAGGCATAAGAACATCATTGCCAAGAGCCCAAAGAAATTCCTCAAAATCAAGTGGATACATTTTAATGTGCTCTTCTTCTGATGGAATAACTATATCTTGTACATTCTTCTTAATTGACATCAAAGAACCTGTTTCTAGATAATCATAACGGCCATCTTCAACAAGATACTTAATAGCTGCTCTTGCTCTAGGACAAAGCTGAACTTCATCGAGAATAATAAGAGTGTCTCTCTCATATAATTTAGTAGTATAAAAGGCAGAAAGATACACAAAGAAAGTATCCAAATCATTTAAGTAGTTCTCAAATAGTGCTGTTATCTCTTTGGGAGCTTTGTTGAAATCGATAAGGATGTAGCTCTTATATTCTGATTCAGCAAATTGCTTTGCTATGTAGCTTTTGCCAACACGCCTCGCACCATCAATCAACAAAGCAGTACGCCCGGCACTATGGTTTTTCCATTTAAGAATATCTTGATAAATCTTTCTTTTCATCATGTTACCTCTCATATACAACAGGACAATACTATATATTCATTCTGACACGAATTCAAGAATTTTCTGTTACCGATAATTACACCTTTTCAAGATTTTTCAAATTTAATTTTCAGAGGAAATTGCAAAAGTCTACTAGCGTCCTAATGCAATGGATTAATATGCAAACCAGATGTCTTGCGGTTTTTTCTGTCTTTTATCTTGAATCAGTCCTAAAAATGATGAATCACTGAAAATAATTCTTTTGTGTATATAAAAATAATCTCCTTTGTGCTATAATTTAATTACCCAAAAAAACAAAGCCCAAAGGAGAAAAACAAATGTATTCAAATACTACTTCCAATCTGACTTCACTTCAACCACTTCTCTTTGATTTTTCTGATCTTCCTTCATCTTTTTCAGTAGAACTCTCCAAAAAGGAATCAGAGTTTGCAGCAATATGGAACATGGTGCTGCATCTTCTTCCATCAAGGCTCTTCGATGAGAATTGCTTTGGAAGAAGAGGATACAGGCTTGTCGATATCCTGGCAGTCAGAGCTGTGATGCTGTTCTTCAAGCAGGGCAATATAAGAATGGCTATAGAGTTCATAAATGGAAACCCAAACGTCAGGGGAATCATCGGGCTCTCAAGAATTCCAAGCGAATCAGTGATAAGCAGGAGAACAAAAGACCTCTATGCTGTCATTGATGTTGATTCAATGCATAAGACAATAATAAGCGAGTTCTGCTCTTCTCATCTTGTCTGCAACCTTTCAATTGATTCAACGCCAATAGATGCCAGAGAGAAACCGATAGCAAGGGAAACTCCGGAGAAGATGAAGAGAGGAAGAAAGAAAAAGGGCTCGGAGGAGGAGCGCGAATACAAAGAGAGAATCGCAGAAGAGAAAAGGATGGAAGAGCTGGCAAAACATGGTGACATAAGACAATTCCTTTCGACTCTTGAAGATAAATGCTCAATAACAGTAACTATTCAGTCACCCTAAACCAGGGCAGCGCCAAGCAATGGCAGAGCTGAATTATCTAGCACTGCGTTTATCAT
>CAKQJZ010000136.1 GCA_934247875.1 uncultured Spirochaetales bacterium | reverse complement strand
TGATAAACGCAGTGCTAGATAATTCAGCTCTGCCATTGCTTGGCGCCACCCTGGTTTAGGGTGACTGAATAGTTACCGCTGAAAAAAATTCACTAATAATGTAACATTAGGCTATGGATATTAAAGAAGAAATCAAAGCTTTGACTGAGAAGCTTAAGATATATCAGGATACATATTATAAAGATGGTGTCTCTCTGGTCTCTGATCAGGAGTATGATAGACTTTTCGATAAGCTTAAGAAGCTTGAGGATGAATACCCTGACTTAAGAGAGAGTGACTCTCCAACTCTAAGAGTCGGAAGTGACCTCAATAATGATTTCCCAGAAGTCAAGCATACTATTCCAGTGCTTTCTCTTGATAAAGCATATTCAAAAGAGGAAGTCCTCTCATTTTTCAGCAAGTCTATAGATAAAGAGGGCGGCATGCTTTCTTTTGCTGCTGAAGAGAAAATAGATGGCATTTCTATGGTTCTCTACTATGAGGATGGCCATCTTGTCAGAGCCGTTACTCGTGGCAACGGTGAAGTTGGAAACGATGTTACTGCTAATATCATGACAATCAAGACTGTGCCTCTGACTCTTCCTGAGAGTGTTGATTTGGCTGTGAGGGGTGAAGTCTATCTTCCTAAAAAAGACTTCTTGCGCTTGAATGCGCTTGAAGAAGATGAGAAGAAGAGAGCAGCGAATCCAAGAAACTTAGCAGCTGGTACTGTCAGACGCCAGAAAAGCCAGGAAGCTGCTGCTGTGCCTTTGAATATCTTCTGCTATGAAGGTTTCTGGAGTGATAAATCAGCGACGCCAAAGGATCATTTGCATATTCTCAAGAAGCTCAAAGATCTTGGGTTTAGAATTGATCCAGATTTCGCATTCTTTGCATCGACTAAAGAGCGGGCTGAAGCTGCGCTTAAAGAGGCTGGCCTAGAAGGCGATGCATATAGCTTTGATGAGATTGAAGCGTATATACAGAAGGAAGTAGATGAGCGCAAAGGCCTTGAGTATGAGATTGATGGGCTTGTCTTCAAGATCAATGAACTTGATGTAAGAGAGAAGTTTGGCTATACAGAGCATCATCCGAGGTGGGCTATTGCTTATAAGTTTGAGTCGCCTCAGGCTACTACTGTGCTAGAGTCTATTACTTGCCAAGTTGGGCGAACTGGGCGCATTACACCGGTAGCGGAAGTTGCGCCTGTAGCACTAGGTGGTTCTACAATCAGACGTGCAACGCTTCATAACCAAGAATATATCGATGAGCTAGAGCTTGCTATTGGAGACACTGTATCAATTACCAAGCGTGGCGATGTTATTCCTGCTGTTGAAGAAGTGCTAGAGAAGAATACGCTTGGAAATATTACATATAAGATGCCTTCTACCTGTCCATGCTGTGGCACAGAGCTTATTCTAGATGGAGCACATCAATTCTGTCCTAACTACAACTGTCCAGACCAAGTAAAGGGCAGAATAGCATTCTTTGCTTCCAGAGATATGATGGATATCGAGACACTGGGGCCAAAGACTGTTGAGATACTTTACGACAAAGGACTCTTGAAGAGCGTTGAAGATATATACAGTGCTGACTATGATTCGCTCTTTGGAACTCCAGGCATTGGTGAGAAGACTATAAAGCTTCTAAAGAGCGGTGTCAAAGAATCAATAAACCAGCCATTTAAAGTAGTGCTTGCGTCTCTTGGCATTGCTGAGCTTGGTCCAAAGATGGCAGATATCTTAATCAGTGGTGGCTTTGATGATATTTCAAAGCTTATTGCTGCTGCTTCTGCTGGCAGCAAAGAGCTCTTTACTGCTATCAAGGGCGTTGGAGATAGTACAGCGACTTTGATTATTGAAGCTTTCAAAGATCCAAAGCTCTTATCTACTGTTTCTGAACTCCGCAAAGCAGGACTCCATATGGCCTCATCAGATGATGAGACTGAAGCAGATTACCCTCAGATCTTCAAAGGAGAAGTCTGGTGTGTAACTGGTTCATTTGAGCATTTCAATCCTAGATCAAAGGCTATGGCTGAAGTTGAGAAGCGAGGTGGCAGAACTGTAACTTCTGTTACAGGAAAGACTACGCATCTTCTCGCTGGAAAGGGTGGCGGCTCAAAGCTCGCAGATGCTGCTAAAGTCGGAGCTAAGATAGTCAGCGAAGATGAGTTCATGTCACTTCTTGGTCTTGCGCCCGAAGTGAAGAAAGAAGATGAGCCAGAACAGGGTTTTCTCTTCTAAGAGTTAGCCAATTCCTTTCTAATGTGGCAATTAGAAGAACAAAAAAATTAATTTTATAGATTTTGGAGGAAATTGCAAAAGTCTGTTAGCGCCCTAATGCAATGAATAAATATGCAAAATAGATGTCTTGCGGTTTTT
>CAKQJZ010000135.1 GCA_934247875.1 uncultured Spirochaetales bacterium | reverse complement strand
ATTATAATATAATACTATTATCAAGAAGAATCTTTATGAGGCTCAAAAACAATCAAATTTCATGCGTAACTGCTAGCCTTAGTGATAAACAGTTGACAAAAACAATTCACTAACACTATCATTTTCTTTGTAATACTTATTTCCCAAATAACTATTTTCAGATTGATTATCATATACATTTATCAAATACGGAGAAATTAATGTCATTAGATGACGAAGAAAAGGTAATAGAGGTTTCTTCTGAACCAAGTGTTGAAGAGAAGCCTAAGAAGACCGTAAGAAAAACAACAAGGAAACCTAAAGCAACTAAGAAAAGCGTGGAATCTCTTCCTGTGACAGAAGTAGAGACTGAGACTAAAGCTCAGGATACAGAAGTTAAAAAAGAAGAGAAGGCTAAGACTAAGATTGTCGTAAAGAGGCCTGCTAAAAGAGTTGTAAAGAAGGTTCAAGTCAAAGCTGAAGCTGAAGAAAAGAAAGAAGAAGCAGAAGCAAAGGCTGAAGAGAATCCAGTACCTGTTGCTCCTTCTCCTGTAGAGAGCACAGAGAAAGAGAGTGCGCCAGCAGAGGCAGCTGAAGAGAAGAAAGAAGAGGCTAGCGCTGAAGAAGAGAAAAAGACTCAGGAGCCTCATCAGAATAACAACAACAATAGAGAGAACCGTCCTAACAACAATAAAAAGAACAAGAAGGATAAAAGGAGAGAGCCAGAGGCTATTCCTCCAGAGATCAATCTCGATGAGAATCCTGACTGTCCAAAACTGTTCATATCTGTTCTCACTACATGTTCAATAGACGTGCTAAGAGACAGAGCTAGAGCAACTGGCATTGCTGAAGATGTAATCTTAGACTCAAGAAAGCAGGATCTCATTGCTAAGATGCTTCGCCAGCATACAGCATCAGGCGGTGCGCTTTTAGTTGAAGGTGTGCTTGAGATTCTCTCTGAAGGCAGTTATGGATATATCAGATATGCAGTCAATAACTATCTTCCAGGAAGCGAGGATGTCTATGTACCAGCTTCAACAATCAAAGCTTGTGGCTTGAAAACAGGTGACACAATCTATGGCCAGATCAGAGCTCCACGTGAGAATGAGAAGAGCGCAGCTCTTGTAAGAGTTCTGACAGTAAACGGAGAAGAGCCTAAGATGGCTAAACTCCGCGCACCATTTGATTCACTAACACCTCTCTTCCCAGATGAAAGACTTCATTTGGAAGTTGTAAGAGGCAATGAGCCTTCAGATCTATCTACTAGAGTAGTTGATCTATTCTGCCCAATCGGAAAGGGTCAGAGATCATTGATTGTTGCGCCACCAAGAACAGGTAAGACAGTTCTTATGCAAAAGATAGCTAATGCAATAACAACAAATCATCCAGATGTAATATTGATGGTACTGCTTGTAGATGAGAGACCTGAAGAAGTTACAGACATGAGAAGAAATGTTAAGGCAGAGGTTGTTGCTTCAACATTCGATGAGCAGGCAACTCACCATGTTCAGGTAGCTGAGATGGTTATCGAGAAGGCTAAGAGACTTGTTGAATACAAGAAGGATGTTGTAATACTTCTGGACTCAATCACACGTCTTGCTCGTGCATATAACCAGACAGTGCCAGCATCAGGCAAGATACTCTCTGGCGGCGTAGACTCAAATGCGCTTCATAAGCCAAAGAGATTCTTCGGCGCAGCTAGAAACATCGAACAAGGTGGATCTTTGACAATCATCAGCACAGCGCTTATTGAGACTGGCTCAAGAATGGATGAAGTAATCTTTGAGGAGTTCAAAGGTACTGGAAACAATGAGATAGTACTCGATAGGAAGATGGCAGATAACAGAAAGTTCCCAGCTATCAACATAAAGAAGAGCGGAACTAGAAGAGATGACCTCTTATTAAGCGAAGATGTGCTCTCAAGAATCTTCCTTCTCAGAAGTGCTTTTGGCAATCTTGATGATATGGATATGTCTGTGACACTTATTGACAAAATGAAGAAAACCAACAACAATAAGGAGTTCCTAGACTCGATGAATACACCGATTTCTAGAAGCTAAGATAGAAATACCGTGTCTGTGAAAGCAGGCACACCATATATGGAGGCATTTAAATGAAGAAGGATATCCATCCAGCTTACACATTACAGGAAATCCATTGCTCATGTGGTAATGTGATTAAAACAAAGAGCACATCAAAGAACCTAAGTGTTGAAATTTGCTCAGCTTGTCACCCATTCTTTACAGGTACTCAGAAGCTTGTTGATACAACAGGTAGAGTTGAGCGCTTCAATAAGAGATACGGCAGAACAACAGACAAATAAGCTGCTCTTTAAAGATGAGAATAGGCCAGGGAGACGTCCAATGCTGTCAACTTAAGGATTTAAAGCATTTTTAGGCAAATCATATTAGGTCATAATCGTAATTGGTTATGGCCT
>CAKQJZ010000134.1 GCA_934247875.1 uncultured Spirochaetales bacterium | reverse complement strand
ATTTAAATAGAAAATACAATTGGAGATGACAAATATGTATAATCAAATGGTTCAGAATTCAAAAAAAGATGGACAAGTTTCATTCAATGGAAAATAAACCTTTCATGCGTTTGTCCTGGAAAAGCTAAGCTGAGGACTAGACATAAAAAGGCGAATTTTTATATACTCGTCTCTGCATGTATTTTATGTGCAATTAAATCCCATGCTTAAGCGGCTTAGCCGTGCTTAGGTTTCTTCTGGAACCAGGAGAAGATGAAGAAGAGTGTATGGGGGCGAAAGCTCCTCCCAATGTATCCTTTCCCAGGTAGACTCTTCCAAT
Organism: uncultured Spirochaetales bacterium; assembly: GCA_934247875.1. Lineage (GTDB taxonomy): Bacteria > Spirochaetota > Spirochaetia > Sphaerochaetales > Sphaerochaetaceae > Ornithospirochaeta. The sequence continues at coordinate 2,376 of CAKQJZ010000134.1, read as the reverse complement.
CTGATTCCCAGAAGGATTCGGTGACCCTAAGAAGTCATGTTCCGAAAGGATTGAGAAATGGTTTTCTCAGGAGAAAAAGTTATTAAGGTGTAGTTATGAAGACTATTTTTGTTAAACCAGCAACGATTGATAAGAAATGGTATATCATCGATGCAGAGGGTAAGAACCTCGGAAGAGTAGCTGTTGCAGCTGCTAGAATTCTCCGCGGTAAGAATAAGCCAGAGTATGTTCCTCACCAGGATATGGGGGACTATGTAATTATCATCAATGCAGCTAAGGCTACAGTCACCGGAAACAAAGTACAGGACAAGATGTACTACAGACACTCAATGTTCCCAGGTGGACTCAAGGCTGAGAACTATGGCCAGATGATTGCAAGAAAGCCAACATACCCAATGGAGCACGCTGTCAAGGGAATGCTTCCTTCAGGAAAGCTCGGTGAAAGACTTTTCACTAACATCAAAATCTATGCAGGTGCAGAGCACCCACATCAGGCACAGCAGCCAATCGCTGTTGAAATTTAAGGGGTAGACGAAAATGGCAAAGAATGAAAACAAAGTTGTAGATCTTGGTCGTGGCACAGGCCGCAGAAAGACCGCAGTTGCTAGAGTTTATCTCAGAGAAGGCAACGGCTCAATCGTAGTAAATGGCAAGAAGGTTGACGAGTATTTCGTTGACGCTATCAATGCAGCTATCGTTGCACAGCCATTTGTTGTTACAGAGACTGTTGGTAAGTTCGATGTAGTTATCAACGTATGTGGTGGTGGTATCAATGGCCAGGCAGAAGCTTGCAGACATGGTATTGCTAGAGCACTTGTTGCTAACGATGAGGCATATCGCCCAGCACTACACACAGCTGGCTTCATGACAAGAGACCCAAGAATGGTCGAGAGAAAGAAGTACGGTCAGCGTGGTGCAAGAAGACGCTTCCAGTTCTCAAAGAGATAATCATTTTATTATCATACAGAAAAAGACCAGCATTTATTGTTGGTCTTTTTTAATCGCTAGTGTATCCTTTCTCTATGACGCCTGCATATGATAAAGCACTTTCTCTGTTAGCAGCTAGAGAGCACACAGAGAAGGAAATCAGAACTAAACTCCAAGCAAAAGGCTATCAAGCTGCTGATATCTCCAGCGCTATTGAACGTCTTAAAGGGGAGAATGCGCTCTCAGAAGAACGCTTTGCTGAAAGCTACATCAGAAGCAGAATGAGACGCACGCCTGAAGGCAAAGAAATCCTGATAATGCGTCTTATCTCAAAAGGCACTCCCTCTAGCATCGCTAAAAGTGCAGTTAATGACTATTTTGAAAGTGGTGAGTATCTTGAGCCACTTTATAGGCTCTATGACTCACTTCTCAAAAAGAAAGGAGAAGAGAAAGCTTTAGCATTTCTCTATAGAAAGGGATTTTCAAGAAGTGAAATCAGCTTAGCAAAGGAAAGAGATGAAGAGTAAAAGAGTTTTAGCTATAGCTCATGTGCTTATTGTTACGCTTTCGTTTCTCATTTATTCATTCTTTCAGTTTGATAAGCATTATTGCATTCCTCTAATCCTCATATCTTTACTCTCTGCATTAAGCATCACATTGATTTATTGGTCTCTGGGTTTCTTCAAGAGAAATGACACCAAGCTTGGGCTGTTTGTAGCACTCTCGTCATTTATGCTTTACCTAGCAGCGCTGCTTTTATATGAATGGATCTTGTTTGATATAAGAGATGATAAATACTCACGCCTTATCCCAGAGCTTATGTTTGAGTATGCTCCAGTTTTGATAGCAATAGCTTATTTAGACTTATTTTCAGTCAAAACACGTGGCAAACACTCTTTGATATCATTATTGGCATTCTTTGCTTTAGCTATAGCAATCGTCATGAATGCAAATGTCTACGCATTCTCATTTACCTACATATACCTAAGCATTACGCATCGCGGCGCCTACTCATGGCTTTCGATTTTATATGCTACAGCTATTGTTGTATGTGGATTTTTGATTATTTTTACATCAAAGAATAAAAAATCTATTTACTATCTCATTGGTTTTTCTATGATTCTCAAAACTCTTATCGGCTTTATAGAATTGAGCTTTGGCTATTATAGCGCTCCGCTAACGATAGCCGTAATCGGTAAAAATATAGCGATTTCACTATTTACATCATTCTCTCTGGCTATTCTTTTCGCGCTGTCCTTTGTTTATAAGGCAATATCAAATATAAAGCCTAAAAGTGAAAACTCATCAAAGCCAGCAATTACTATCAGAAAAACTGAAGATGGATATGAGATTCCGCCAAATTTGCCTTCAAGATTATCCTAAGTTCTCTTAAAAAGTAGAACCATACACAAATAAATCACTTCAAACTTAAAGTAGCCTCACCATAAT
>CAKQJZ010000133.1 GCA_934247875.1 uncultured Spirochaetales bacterium | reverse complement strand
TTACAACATTTTCATTATTTAAAAGACTTAATTAGAAAAGTCCAGGGGTTTGTGGGCACTACAGTGAAGAACATGGGTATTATAACTGCTGTGCTATTCATCACACTCGGAATCTACAGAGGAGAAGCAGAGATCGTGCTAGGAAAAGCAATAAGACTATGTTTGGAGTGTGTTGGAATTGGCTAGAAAAATGAAGAAAAGAAGACGTCTCAATAAATCAGAGATAGTCTCAAGATATAGAGGATTTATCGGAGCAATTGCTGTCTTTCTATCAAATATCCATATATTCAATTTCAAGAAAGGCACATTATACCAAGGAAATGTCAAAAGCGTATGCGTACCAGGACTCAACTGCTACTCATGCCCCGCTGCAACTGCATCATGCCCTATTGGTGCGTTTCAGGCAGTAATTGGCTCATCTGGCTTTAGATTCTCATACTACATAACAGGCATAATGATACTATTGGGAACACTCTTTGGACGAATAATATGCGGTCTATTATGTCCATTTGGATGGTTTCAGGAACTGCTTTATAAGATTCCGTCAAAGAAGCTAGAAACAAAGAAAGTAAGCTTTCTTACATATATTAAATATGTAGTATTAGCACTCTTTGTTGTATTGCTTCCAATAGCACTGAAAGATGATGTTGGGCTATCTATTCCATACTTTTGCAAATACATATGCCCAGCAGGAATATTAGAAGGCGCAATACCTCTTTCAATTGCCAACAGCGCTATAAGATCTGCACTGGGCATACTATTTTCATGGAAGTTGATTGTGCTTCTGTCTGTAGTGCTGCTCTCAATATTGGTATATCGCCCATTTTGCAAATGGATATGCCCTCTTGGTGCATTCTATTCGCTCTTCAATAAGATTGCTTTCATTAAGCTATCTGTAGATAAGAATAAATGCATATCATGTGGAAAATGCAAAAGCGCATGCAAAATGGATGTAGACGTAACTGAAGACGCAAATAACAGAGAATGCATAAGGTGCACAAAGTGCATAAAAGCATGTCCTGTATCAGCAATATCATTCAAAGCATTTGAAAAGAATAAAAGGAGCAACAATGAAAAATAAAAGATTATTATTGATTATGCTAATGCTTATAGCATCAGTATCATTATTCGCAGCTACAAGCTTTCCTTCCTTTGTTGGAACAGATTTATCTGGAAATCCAGTTGATGATTCAATATTCAAAGGCAAAGTAACTGTAGTCAATTTCTGGTTCAGCACATGCCCTCCATGCATCGCAGAACTTCCCGAGCTTGATAAGCTCAATAAAGAGCTTCAAGCAAAAGGAGGAATGGTCATTGGCATCAATGTCGATACACTCGATGATAACGAAAAGATGATAGAGAAAGCCAAAAGCATACTAAAGACAAAAGGAGCTACATACAGAAATATTACATTCCCCTCCTCTACAGAAGCAGGAAAGCTCGTAAGAACAATAATGGCATACCCAACAACTTATGTAGTCGATAAGAACGGCAATATAGTAGGCTCCCCAATAGTAGGCGGAATCACAAGCAGATCGCTTAAACGACGTCTCTTGGAAACAATCGATAAAGCTTACGCAATTAACTGATATACAAAGAGCATCACCCGATGCTCTTTGTTCACTCAACAAATGCAACGACTATTCTATAGTTTTGATTTCTCTAAAATTTACAGAAAAAAGGAGAAGAACTATGGAAAAAGGACACTTTAAAATTAACCTCGTAGTTATTTGCTTACTATTGTCAGTTCTTTTCGTTGCATGCAATAACAATTCCAATCCCCCTCATGAGCATGTATACGAAGAAGCGTGGAAGAAACTAGATGATACTCATCATGGCAAGAATGCGATATGTGAGCATACTGATGAAGTATTAAAAGAAGAACATGCATGGGAACTGACTTCTACTGAGATGGCAACTACAGAAGCAGCTGGAAAGAAAATATTTACATGCTCTGAATGTAACCATACAAAAGAAGAACCTATACCAATGCTTCCAAAGATACAGCTTGCACCGGATTTCATAAAAGATAAGGTTTATGATAAGACTGAAATATCAATAGATATAAGTCAGATTATAAAAACAGAGACAGGAGAGCCTATCGATGCAAATGAATTTGAATCAATTCTCTTCAAGCTAAAAGGTAATGCTGATGATAAATACACAGAAAATCATCCTGTTAATGCAGGTGAATACACTGTAAAAGTAACAATTAAAGGATCAGAAGAGCACGCAAAGATTGAACTCACAAAAGACTTCACGATCAAGGCAAAAACACTGAATGGAACATATTCATCTGGCAAGTCTTTTACATATAATGGCAATGAACACATTATTCCAAAATTAAGTCTAAGTGATACTGTCTTTGGTGAAATTCTCCCTAAGGATTCAATCACATTCTCAAATATCAAATTCAATAAAGATGCAGAAGAGAATAAAGCAGCTCTAGCCTATACAATTGACAACCCTAATTACATCGCAAAACCTGATGAATTTAAAATAACAGCAACAATTAGCCCGATTGAAATCAAGAGTACAATCAATGCATCCAGAGAATATAATGGCGATTCGACTATTGAGTATGATGATTGGAAACTTATTGATGAAGTGCTGACTAACGATAAGAGTACTCTTGCTCTAGATATTATAATGAATGAAAGTGGCTGCTCTGCATCATCCATTACAGACTACTACTTCAATACTGATAACTACATCATAGATGAGAGCCTCATCAATGCATCAATAACTAAGAAAGAGCTTAAACTAAGAGCCCCCAAACAATTTCATTATGATGGAACAGTAGAACGAACTCTTAGACAATATGAAGTGACCTCCCTAAGTGTTTTGCAAAAACGTGAATTCGGCATCATACTTGGGTTATAAAAAACA
>CAKQJZ010000132.1 GCA_934247875.1 uncultured Spirochaetales bacterium | reverse complement strand
GCTGGTTTTTAAGAGCCACTTAGAACAGAAGGCAACAAACTTGAAAATTTCAGAAACTAGGCGACTGAATAGTTACAAATAATATTTTTTGAAAATAGTTGTTGACTAATACCTCTGATTTCTGCTAATTTATCATTGCTTGTGGGAGTAGCGAAGCTGGTTATCGCGCTGGCCTGTCACGCCGGAGATCGCGGGTTCGAGCCCCGTCTCTCACGAACTTAGGGTAGACTTGTGTCTACCTTTTTTTTAAGTCTGAAAAAACAATCAAACAAGAAAATAGCCTTGTTTATTCTCCCTCTGCAATATCTTTTTCATTGCATAAAGCACAACGATTAACTATATTTTAATTGAAGGATGGACCAAAAATTAAGGCTGCAAGATTATGAAAAAAGAAGAGAAGCTAGCAATAATTAAATCTTTAATATGGGATTATAACTATACGCCTGAAGAAGTATTAAAGAAAGAAGAAAGTGATGCCATATTTAGAAATTGGCTATTTGTTAGGTCCTTTGAACATTTACCTTGGCAAAAGGTTCTTAATTTTTGGGGCCTTGATACATGTCTCAATATGGGTAATCAAAAAATACGAAATATGATAAGACCACAATTAAGAGGAAAGTATGACAGAATATACAAACTTCTACGAAATGAACCTGTATCCCCTTCAGAATGGGATCTTGAAAGCTATAGAAAAATTATCTCTCCCCTTTTATCTAACAGGTGGTACAGCATTAAGTAGATTTTATTTACATCATAGATATTCTGATGATTTAGATTTTTTCATTAATGATGATCCAAACTTTTCCACATATACAGCAGCTGCTATTTCTGAGCTTATGAAGATGGAAGATTTAAACATCGACAAAAACAATTTGATTGCAACACCCTATTATGTAAGCATCAATATAACCAAAGACAGCACTCCTCTTAAAATCGATTTTGTGAATGATATACCAGTACATTTTGGAGATGTTAAATCATACTACTTATTCAATAAGGTTGATTCTATTGCCAATATCTTAACAAATAAGATTACAGCTCTAATAGGCAGAAATGAAATAAAAGATGTTGTAGATGTATGGGCTATTTCCACAAATTATTCTTTTGATTGGAAAACAATTTTAGAATTAGCAAGCCAAAAAGAGGCTTGTATTGATACTGACTATATTTGTGGAGCTCTCAATGCTGCATCATGTTCAGAAATCATAGAAAACATATGCTGGGCAAAAACAATTGATGGGTTCAAAATAAAGCGTGATTTGTGTAAAATATCGAATGATATAGTCAAAGAGACACCTAACTCTCTTTGCTTAATTAATTCCCCAAATCTATTCATTAGTGAAAATAATCTTAAGCCTAAAAGATAAAACAATTTTTTCTCTCAGAATCCTTTGACATATGTAGATTGCATAGCATAGTACTCAAGCTTTTTTCTTGGTCAATATTAGAAGATTATGAGTGCAACTATTCAATAAAATCACACAATATCCTCGATTTCATGAACTAATAGCATTCTTTTAGTCAAAAAGTGGCACTGTTTTCTCGTTTTTGTCACTTTTTAGCATCTCTTTTGGAATGTAGCATTTTCTCAAAAGGAAGGTTTTTAATGAAAAAGACAATCGTTTTAATTGTGGCTCTCTTGCTTCCTTTTATGCTTTTTGCACAAGGGTATAGAGAGCTGGTTGCGAATAGTAATTCAGTAGAAAAACTACAAGGATTCGGAACAGAGACAAGAGGTGGCTTAGATGGAAGAATTATCAAAGTAACTAATCTTAATGCTGATGGCCCTGGCTCTTTTAAGGAAGCAATAGAAGCAGAAGGCGCAAGGACTGTAGTATTTGAAGTTGCTGGCGTTATCGACCTTGAAAAGCAGCAGATAAAGATAAACAATCCTTATCTGACTATAGCAGGGCAGACTGCTCCATCTCCTGGTGTCACATTTATACGTGGCGGTCTCACATTCAACACTCATGATATCGTGATGCAGCATGTCAGATTTAGAATGGGAGATGCAGGAGCTGAAGTTGGGGAAGGGTATGAACCTGAAATCTCAACAGCAGGAAATGGCAATTCTTACAACATCGTTGTTGATCACTGCTCTGTTTCATGGGGCGTTGATGAGAATCTGTCAGTTTCAGGCAAGCGTGGCAAGGGGCCTGAAAATGCTTCAAGAAATATCACATACAGCAATAACTTTATCTCAGAATGTCTAGCATGGTCTGTTCATAAAAAGAGCCATATGAACCATTCTATGGGTACTTTAGTTATGGATGATTGCACTAATATTGCCATTATCGGTAACTATTATGCGCATAACTCTGAACGAAATCCTTGGTTCAAAGGCAACTCTTCAGGTATTGTTGTCAACAATCTTATTTATGATCCAGGTGATTGGGCTATCAGAATTTCTTGGATACCAAAAGAATGGAAGGGGCTAGAAGAACAGCCGACCTCTCCAAAAGTCTCTATAGTTGGTAACTATGAAAAAGAAGGACCTTCTACAAAGGTTGTTGCAATGGTTGGCTCTAACTATCCAGAAAACGATGAAAGATGTTATATGGAAGATAATATCATCGTAAAGATTGACGGAGTAACACCAGGTAACCTTACAGATGATTCTATTCCAGTAACACTTTTAGATGAGAAACCAATCTGGATTGAAGGTCTTTCTGTGCTAAAAGCTGAAGATGTTCCATCACATGTTCTAAAATACAGTGGTGCGCGTCCAGCTGATAGAGATGACGTAGATAAGCGTCTGGTTGATGAGTTTTATAATGGAACTGGTAAGATAATCAACAGCCAGAATGAAGTTGGTGGATATCCAGTTGTCGAACCAGTTTATAGAGAACTAAAAGAATGTACAGGTTCAATTGAAGAGTGGCTAAGACAATATACAAATGAAGTAATGCCTCAATAATCAGTTCTTATAATCTTAGTAACTACTCAGGTGTTTTAGTATAACAAACTTAGCTTCTCAGAGTGAGAAGCTCGGCGCGATATCTTTTCCAGAGA
>CAKQJZ010000131.1 GCA_934247875.1 uncultured Spirochaetales bacterium | reverse complement strand
CTGCTAAGTTCTCCTGTTAAAAAGAAAATAAGTCAATGGTTTCTGTTAAGAACGCTATTGACCTTTTATAGGAGAATCAGATGATAAGTACATTGATAGCTGAGGCAACTGTATGTGATTTCAAAGAAGCACTTGAAGTAAAAAAGCCAAAAAGCTGGCTCAAGAGCGTCAGTGCTTTTGCAAACACAGCTGGCGGAACTCTCTTCTTTGGTGTTGATAATTCTCACAACGTCGTAGGTCTATCAGATCCGCAGAAGGATGCTGAAGACATAAGCAGGCTCATCAAGGAAAGGATATCCCCGACTCCACGCTTCATCCTCACAGCTGAACAGGAATATGGAAAAGCTGTACTGGTTCTTTCGATTCCAAAAGGAACCCATACTCCCTATTACTACAAAGCTGATGGAATCAGAGAAGCATATATCAGGCTGGGAGATGAAAGCATAGTGGCTCCTGATCACATACTTCATGAGCTTATCCTAGACGGAATGAATGAGTCCTTTGACGCTATCATTTCAAAATATGATGCTGATGACTTTGCATTCTCTAAACTCAGGGAGCGTTATAGAAGATGGACTGGTAAAAGCTTCAATGACAAGTTCCTAATGTCCTTTGGGCTGGTTGATGAAGATACGAATAAACTCACCAATGCAGGTGTACTCATAGCAGATGATTGCCCGCTTAGGCAGTCAAGGCTCTTCTGCGTAAGATGGAATGGGCTGACAAAAGCCGGTGGCCTCGTAGACGCCATTGACAGTGCTGAATACACAGGAAGTCTGATTCTCTTGCTTGAAAATGGTATGAACTTCATTAAACGCCATAATAGGATGATGTGGAGAAAAGCTCCTACTTCCAGAATAGAAATGCCCGAGTATGAAGAAAGAAGCTGCCTTGAAACTCTCGTCAACGCCCTCGTTCATCGCTCGTACTTAGAGCTCGGAAGTGAAGTCCATATCGATATTTTCGATGATAGAATGACCATCTATTCCCCAGGAGGAATGGCTGATGGAAGTATAATTCAGAACCAGAAACTGAGTGAAGTTTCTTCAAAGAGACGCAACCCTGTACTTGCTGATGTATTTGCCCGTCTTGGCTATATGGAAAGACAGGGAAGCGGACTTGAAAAGATCATGGAATGGTATCAAGTATGTGCAAACTATACAGAAGAGAAATTGCCTACTTTCTCATCCACTTCTTCACAATTCATTGTGTCATTACCCAATTTGAATTATGGCAAGAATACAGTACTTTATGAAAAAAAACAGGACTCTGAAATAGAAAAAACAGGACTCTCGGAGGAAAAACAGGATTATGAAGTCCTGCTTAATGCATTTTCTCTTACAAAACCAACATATAAGAATATAATGGCGCTATATAATCAATTTGGATTCTCAGAACCATTTTCAAGAGGTGATGTTGTCACAGTCTGTGGTATAACAAAATCTCCTGCCAGCTCTCTTTTGAACTTAATGAAGAGACTTAATTTGATAATTCCGGTTAATAATGGGCACGGACAGTATATGCTCCAAAACCTGAGACAAAGGTAGGAGAAAAGATATGTATATAGAACGCCTGATTATCCGAGGTTATAAAATCCTAAAAGACCTTGATATTATTTTGAAAGAAAAGATGAATATATTTATTGGGGAAAACGATTCAGGAAAAAGCAGCATCCTTGAGGCTATTCAAATAGCAACTAGAGGAAGGCTGGGACGAACATATTCTACACAATGCACAACGGGAAACCAGAACACATAAGTCCAAGAAGCATTCAGGAGATGATTGCACGAGCTGCAGATAAGGCACGTCTAGTTGATTCCTCAATCCCTAAAAGAGTTCATCCTCATATGTTCAGAAGAAGCAGAGCCACATCTCTATACCAGAATGGAATGGTTCTAGAACAGATTTCATCTCTTTTAGAACACTCTCAGCTTGAAACCACTCGAATCTATGCAAAGGCCTCAATAGCTCAGATAAGAGAGAATATGGAGAAAGCAACTCCTGAAAAAGACATTAAAGCATAGCCTATTTGGAAAGGAAAAACGAAGGACCTCAATAAGCTGTATGGCTTAAGGTAGAGAAATAAAATGCGCGGAAATTATGAAGCTAAAGGTTCCAATTCCTTATGTTGTGATGAAAGCCTGAAAAACCGCGCATAAGCTTTCATTATCTTTGACATTCCATCATCATGTGCTTCGATTAGCTTAAGATGAGAGAAGACATTAGCAAGCTCTGGATTTCTTGTGCTAGAGATATCTCCTCTTTCAGGTCAACCAATTGAGACAAACTCAATCCTATCTGAATAGATTCTTATAAGCGCACTTGCACTTAATGAGTAATCACGCTGAATGATCAGATCTAATAGTGCATCTCTGATAGCGCTTTCAGGATAGTCTCTGACTTCATTTCGATATAAACCTTCGACAGTAGACCACATCAGATTGAAGATATCGAGATAGTCAAGCACATCATGCATTTGCTTCAAAACAGAACCAGTGAATTCTTTTCCTTTTCTGGAAATAGTATCGTCTTTGCCTTGAAAGGCTGCGACTATGATAGTATAAGGACATTGGTCTGAGAGAAGGAGCGCTAAGTTTGTATAGTGCAGATCAGAGCGTATGAGCTTCAATCTCTTCAGATCTTCTTTCTCGAAAGTTGCTTTATGTTGTTCTTTTGCTGAAATGAACGAGAATTCTTGTATACCTGATTGCTCTGTTTCATAGTTCATCATAAGGCATCCTCTTAACTCAAGTACATGAGATGATTCTTATTGAGTCAATATGTGAGCCGATATGAGCTTATTATGAGTCGATACTGATTCGTTTTCAGTGGAATTGACAAAAAGAAATGACCCCTATGCGATTCGAACGCACGACCTACTCCTTAGGAGGGAGTCGCTCTATCCAGCTGAGCTAAGGGATCAACGGATGAAAGTATATTTTAAATAGGGTATGTTTGCAACATGGAGCTGTGACTCTCAAATAATTTTTTCCACTGCTTTTTAGAAGAAATATATAGATGCCTGAGGTTGCTATCCCCAGGCATC
>CAKQJZ010000130.1 GCA_934247875.1 uncultured Spirochaetales bacterium | reverse complement strand
AACCTTCATTCTACGCTTTATTTTTGAGTTTTCTCAATTTTGGTCAGTTTTTGGGATGGCTTGATGCGTAACTACTATATAAAGAACAGCAGTTGCGCATGATATTTGCAGAAATGGATTTAAACAAATTATGAAACTTTTCAAAATTGACACACACCTAATTATCCAAGGCATGGGAATTTGACTGAGTTTAGACTTTTCTGTCTTCTTTGCCTCGTCTTATTTATAAGAGACGAAAGTGCGAGATTTATGAGAAGATTGAATATCTGCTGAGTAAGGTAATTTGCACGCTAGATACGCCAAAATATAGAGCTAAGCATCAGTTAGCGCTCTGAAATGGCGTTTTTTTTATCATACGTATAAAAATCAGTTTTAAAAAATAGAGTTTTTATAGATAATTTAAACATCATGGAAAGGAGAAAGCTATGAAAAAGACATTATTACTTTTATCGGTTCTGCTTCTTGCAGTAGGTTTTGCATTTGCAGGTGGTTCTCAAGAGACTAAGTCTGCAGATAATGCTGCTTATAAGATTGCTTTGATCATTGAGAACACAATTGATGATAAGGGCTGGTGCCAGGCTATGCATGAAGGTATCGTTGAAGCACAAAAGCAACTTCCTGGTAAGATTGAATATAACTATTCAGAAAAACTAAAACCAGTTGATGCTAGCTCTATCGCAAGACAATATGTTGCAGATGGCTATAATCTCATCATCGCTCACGGTGCTCAGTATAAGAATATGATCGTTGAACTTGCTGAGGAGAACCCTAATGTTTCATTTGCTTTCGGTACAAGTGCTGATATAGTAGGATCAAACGTATTTACATATATGCCAGAATCTGAAGAGACAGGTTATCTCTCTGGCTTGCTCGCAGGTCTTCTGACAAAGACTAACACAGTTGGTCTCGTTGGCCCAGTTGATGGTGGTGATGCTGCTCGTTATAACAGAGGTTTCGTACTCGGTGTTCAGAAAGTCAATCCAAGTGCAAAGATCTTAGTTGCTCATACAGGTTCATTCTCAGACTTCGTAAAGGCAGGCGAACTTGCAACTTCACAGATGAAGTCTGGTGCTGATGTATTAACTGGTTCTTCTCAGCAAGCTATTGGTGCTCTTCGCGCTGTAAGTGAGTTCCCTAATGTTCTTTGGCTCGGTCAGGACCTTGCACAGCTAACAACTCAAGAAGGCAAAGATCGCTGTATAGCAGCTTCTGCTTACAACTATGCTGCTGTAATCGTTGGCCTTGTTGAAAAGCTTGATGCTGGTGTTAAGGGTGGTGAATGCATCCCAATGAACTTCAATAACAATGGTTTCGTCTTTGAATACAACCCAGCTCTCGAAGGCAAGGTAACTGCTGATATGAAGAAAGTAGTAGAAGATGCTCTTGCATCATTCAGAGCTAAGCAGGGCGTTCTTGCTAACTGGTCAAAGGTTGATTATACAACTCTATAAGCTTTAAAACGCGTAATGGTGGGCTCTTGCTCACCATTGCTGTGTTATGAGAATACAACATGTCTGAGAATATCAAATCGCTCTCAATGGAGCATATTACAAAAAGATTCCCAGGGGTACTTGCAAGTGATGATATCACTATCCACGTTGATAAAGGCGAGATCTTAGCCTTAGTCGGCGAGAACGGGGCAGGCAAGACCACATTGATGAACATTTTGATGGGCATTTACCAGCAGGATGAAGGTCGTATCTTGATTAATGGTGAAGAAGTCCGTTTCAGAGGTCCTGAGGATGCGTTCAAAGCAGGGCTTGGCATGGTCCATCAACAATATATGTTGATACCTTCCATGACTGTTACAGAGAATGTAGCGCTTGGCTATAAGAAAGCATGGCATCCATTTTCCTTAGACCTTAAGATGGTTCGCGATAGAGTAGTTGAGATAAGTGAATATTATGGACTTGCTGTCAACCCAGATGCTTATATCTGGCAACTATCCGTTGGAGAACAACAACGCGTCGAACTAGTCAAAACACTCTGCCTTGGTGCAAAGTTTTTGATTCTTGATGAGCCAACTTCCGCTTTGACTCCACAAGAGACAGATGAGCTTATAGAGCTATTGAAGAACATGAAGAAAGAACTCTCAATAATCTTTATCAGCCATAAGCTAAATGAAGTTAAAGCGCTTTCAGATAAAGTAACTATCCTGCGTCACGGTGCAGTAGTTTTTGAAGGCAATACTGCCGATTACACTCCGCAAGAGATTGCTGCTAAGATGACAGGGCATGAGATCAAGCTTCCTGAAAACTTAGATAAGCAAGAGGTAGGGGACGTTGCACTATCACTTAAAGATGTCACAGTCCTTTCTGACCGTGGTAATGCTGCGCTCGATCATCTCAATCTTGAGATTCGCAGCGGTGAGATCGTAGGTCTTGCAGGCGTTTCTGGCAATGGCCAGAGAGAGCTTGCAGAAGCGATAAACGGACTTAGAAAAGTCGAGTCTGGCACTATCGAGTTCTTTGGCAGTGCTATCGAGAACCTCTCTCCTCATGATGTAATCAAAGAGGGTATGGGTTACATTCCTGAAGAGAGGAATATCGAAGGTATTGTTCCTCCATTCATCATCAAAGAAAACTTCATCCTTAAAGATAGTGAGCATGATTCTTTCTCTAAGCGTCACATCTTAAAGAAGAAGAACATCCATGAAAATGCAGTACAGCTTAAGGATGAATTTGATATCAGGTGTCCAGATGTTAACACAGCAGCTGGTGCGCTCTCTGGTGGCAACATCCAGAAAGTCATTCTTGCTCGTGAGCTTACACGTCAGCCTAAATTCCTGATTGCAGTTTATCCAACCAGAGGCTTGGATATGGGTGCAATAGAATTTATCCATAAAGAGCTTTTGAAGAAGCGCAAGGAAGGTATTGGTATTCTTTTGATTTCAGAAGAACTTGATGAAATCATGAACCTTTCAGATAGAATCGCAGTAATCTACAAAGGCCAGATCCAGAAAGTCTTAAACCATGATGAAGCAACTCGTGCAGAACTTGGTGTTTTAATGGCGGGGGTACATCATGAATAAGAATTTTAAACTGAT
>CAKQJZ010000129.1 GCA_934247875.1 uncultured Spirochaetales bacterium | reverse complement strand
TATAGAATTATGGTGAGGCTACTTTAAGTTTGAAGTGATTTATTTGTGTATGGTTCTACTTTTTAAGAGAACTTAGGTTTAATATCAATATTATCTTCTTCAAAATCGGGATACTCATTATACAAATGCTGAGCTAAAGTATGAAGTGTTGTTCTGTAAGAATAAAATTCATGATTCTTATCGGGATAGCAAGTATGAATCATTTGTTTCAAGAACTTCAATTCATCCTGTTCACCCTCTACAATGAAAAGAATTCTTTTTTCAGCCATCAAATTCTCCATTTCTGAGCATCTTCTCGAGATTATGTCCTTCTCTCAGTTCTCTATCTGTACTGTCTACAAAGGATCTTAGTTCTCCGTTTTGAAGAATAAAATAGCAATCAGGTCTCAATACTTCATTGCTGGCAAGATAAGAGTTATGAGTAGTAAATATTGTTTGCATGTTCTCAAAGCTAACAACAAACTCAATTACCTTTCTTGCAAGCTCAAAATGATAAAACGCGTCAAACTCATCCATGAAAAGAAATGAAACTTCTTTAAAATAATTGCTCCAATAGAACAATAGCTGAAGAGCACTTGTTCCACTTGATTTGACATTGTCGAAGAGTAAATTGTGCGTTTCATGTTTATCTATAAGTATTTTCACTGGAATCTGGTTAACCTGGATCATTGCAACTTCGAGATTAGTCTTAATGCCAGCAAGCTTGAGCAGAAACTGATTGAAAGCCTCACTTAAATTATTCTCAATAATCCAAGCATTTAGATCCTGCACTCCTCTTTTTAGTCCAATATATCCATTTTCCTGTAAAGATCTAAACCAAAGCATATGAGAGACAAAGTTCATTATGAATCTGACATGTGAATCTTCTCTTTGAATTGTATTATTTGCAACATGTCTCAAAAGAGGGAAATTCCCTTCGAAATATTCAAGGGTTAGATTAGGAGCTCCAATTCTCTCCATGTGAACTAAATCAGCTTTTTTATTGATAAAATCGAAAGAGAATATTTTATCTCCATTTATATATAGTTCTTCAAAAGAAAGTGTTCTTGGTGCAGTTTTCCGATATATATATGTTAATTCATCAGAACCATTTCTAAAAACATACTCAAATGAAGCTTCCTTTCTTCCGCTATCTGCGTTAATAAAGCTAGTATCATCGAGCTGCTGACGTGCAACATTCTTATCTGTCAAAAGGCCAACAATGTCAAAAAGAGCAAATCCAAGATTACTTTTTCCTGATCCATTTTGGCCATATATTGCAATCTTATTCAAAAGCCCGTTTTTCACACATATCTGATTGAATTTATAGTCATGAGTCTCTGTGAAATCTATCGTGATAGGTTTCGAAAATCCTCTGTAGTTATCTACTGAAAATCTAACAAGCATCTAACTCTTCTCCCTATTCATCAGAATAAACTAATGTAGTAGAAAATCAAGGGTATCCGTAATTTTTTTACGGCAACATACCTTTTCTTAGCTATAGTTCTTCAATATTTATAGTAAGAACTTCTACTATTTATAAAGTTTTTACTGTTTTTTAATAAAAACTTTTAAGAATCTTAATTTCACGATATACTAATTATCAGGAGATACGCATGATTATCCGTCACCAATACTTAGATGAATTAAGAAAGTATCGAGATGTTCCACTTGTGAAGATACTTGCAGGCATTCGCAGATGTGGAAAGTCTACTATTCTAGAAATGCTTAAACAGGATCTACTAGAAAGCGGAATAGATAAAGATCACATCATATCAATAAACTATTCATCTGAAGAAATCTCTGAAAACATGAGAGATAAAGTCATGTATGACGAAATCAAAAGTCAGATAAGAGATAATAAGCGATATTACCTTCTTTTAGATGAAGTTCAAGAAATTGATGGTTGGGAAAAAGCAATTAACAGTCTTTTAGAAGGCTGTAATACAGATATCTATGTAACTGGTTCCAACTCACGCCTTATGGCAAGCGAAATATCGACATATCTCTCAGGGCGTTATATATCCATTCCCGTCTTTACACTTTCTTTTGCTGAATTTTTAGATTTCAAAAGCTCTTCTCCCCTCTCTAAAAAAGAACTATTCAATGAGTATTTACGTTTCGGTGGTTTTCCTATTATTGCTCTTGGAAACTATGATGAACGTTCTTCGTATCAGATTACAGAAGGCATCTACACCTCTGTAATCACAAATGATATTGCAAGGCGCCACAACATCACAAACTATGACCTCTTCAATCGTGTTGTTAAATATATTTTAGAGAATGTCGGTAAGACATTTTCAGCGAATGCAATTGTGAAATATCTAAAAAGCGAAGGCCGTTCTCTCTCTGTAGAAGCTGTCTACAACTATATCGACTGGTTAGAAAAGGCCTTTATAATATACCGCGCTCAGCGATATGACATGCAAGGGAAATCTGTGCTGAAAACACAAGAGAAATTCTATTTAGCTGACTCATCATTAAAATATTGCATTATGGGATACAATCCAAAATCTGTAGCTTCAATGCTTGAAAATATAGTGTATTTCGAATTAAGAAGACGTGGCTACGATGTCTTTATCGGGAAAAATGCAACAAAGGAAATAGACTTTATAGCAGTTAGACGTGATGAACGGATATATATACAAGTCTGCAGAAACTTACCTGAAGACTCAAATAGAGAAGTAGATAATCTTTTTGAGATAAAAGATCATTATCCCAAATATGTTGTCACGTTAGATGAGTTTGCAACAGGAAATATCAATGGAATAAGAATAGTTCATATCGTAGATTTCCTGTTACAGCAAAAGCTATAGGGATCATGATATAAGACAACTAGACTCTGGATATTTCACAAGATCATATAGCTTGCCAAAAGATCCAAGATTTCGAACCCCCGCAAGCTCCATACCAATGTGCATATACTTATCACATTTTGACTTTGCATCAGTTTCAAGAATAACTGGAACTTGAAGACGCTTGCCCTCAGAAAAAGCAATATCCATGACCTTCCGTAGATATCCCTGTCCCTGATACTTTTCACGGACACAGACAAGACCAACAAAAATG
>CAKQJZ010000128.1 GCA_934247875.1 uncultured Spirochaetales bacterium | reverse complement strand
GATTAAGAACATCTTCGATTACTCTTTGGATTTAGACTCAGAGTACTAGGAATTGAGTAAAACGACGGAAGACAGGTTCTATATCCTCTTTTTCAAGGTACTGAGTGATAAATATAGGCCTATCCTAAACGAATAGACCTGGAATATGCATTAGTTGTTTTTGGAGATATCGACACCAAAATACTTAGTAGCAAGGGAAGAAAGAGTACCATCTTGAGCTAGCTCTTCAAGTGCTTTATCAACAGCAGCTCTTAGAGACTTTGAGTCCTCTCCTTTCTTCATTGGGATAGCTACTTTATTAGCTTCTTTAGTAAGTGCAGCTATCTTCATATCTGCATTAGGATGAGCTTTCATATAGTCATAATATGTAACTTCAGCATTGAGTGTTGCATCTATACGACCAGAGAGCAACAGTTCAAATGTCTGATTGAGATCATCAACGCCTGTTACTTTAGCGCCATACTTCTCTGCAAGCTCTGCATATGTGCTTGATATCGTATTAGCAGTCTTCTTGCCATTAAGGTCCTCTAATGAGTTAATTGAGTTATTGGAGCCTTTTACTATCACAGCAGTCCTATTATATGCATAAGGAATTGAAAAGTCGTATTTAGCACTTCTCTCTTCTGTAACGTCAACGCCATTGATCATGATGTCATAGCGTCCAGCATCAAGGCCAGCAAGAAGGCCATCCCACTCGCCTTCAACGAATACAGCCTTAACACCAAGCTTTGATGCAATAGCCTCGCCTATCTCTGTATCGTATCCAACAAGCTTGTCTTTCTCATCATGGTAAGTCCATGGAGCCCATGTACCTTCCATTGCTATAATGATCTCGCCCTTTTTCTGGATGCGCTCCAACTGGTCTCCAGTTACAGTTTCCTTAGAGCCACCAGCGAACAAGGAAGACGCCAATAATAAAGCAAATAGAGTTATTGTTAATCTCTTCATCACAAAATCTCCTTATCTATCAATTTCAAAAATTCTACAGTACGTTTATTCTTCGGCCTTTCAAAGACATCCTTAGCTTTGCCCTCTTCAACTACAACACCGCCATCCATAAAGACAACTCTAGTTGCAACATTCTTAGCAAAGCCCATCTCATGAGTAACTACAAGCATAGTCATGCCATCTTCAGCAAGGCTCTTCATAGTCGAAAGCACTTCACCTGTAAGTTCTGGGTCAAGTGCACTAGTTGGCTCATCAAAGTAAATCAATGCAGGCTCTGTTACAATAGCACGTGCAATAGCGACTCGCTGTTGCTGGCCTCCTGAGAGTTCTGATGGGTATGAGTTCTCTTTCTCAAGCATACCAACTCTCAAAAGCGCCTTCCTCGCCCTCTCTATAGCCTCGCTCTTAGGCACATGGCGTGCAACAATCAGGCCCTCTGTTACATTCTCAAGCGCAGTCTTATTGAGAAAGAGATTATAGTTCTGGAAAACAAAGCCAGTATGCATCCTGATACTCTGGATATCTTTCTTGCTTATAGTTTTGAGGTCATATTCATTTCCCATGAATACAAGGTCGCCTTTATCTGCACGCTCTAGGAAATTAAGACATCTTAGAAAAGTTGTCTTTCCAGATCCGCTTGGACCAATAATAGCTATAACTTCACCCTTCTCAACAGAAAGGTTTACGCCTTTAAGTACATTCAAAGCGCCAAAGCTCTTTTCTATGTTTTTTACTTCCAAAACCATCAGATGCTCCTATAGCCTTTGCTATTCAATTTCTTTTCCCCATAGTGCTGAAGCTTTGTCAGCACAGTGCAGAACATCAAGTAGATAAAGCCAAGTTCGATATAAAGAACAAGAGGCTCATAAGTTCTAGCTACGATCTTCTGAGTTTGCATGAACATCTCTGCAACTGTGATATTAGCTGCAAGCGAAGTATCTTTAACCATTCCAATAAGAGAATTGAATAGCGTTGGGAACGCAGTGCGAAGTGCCTGAGGCAGCATAATGCGTCTGATTATCTGAAGGTATGAAAGGCCAACGCACTCCCCTGCTTCAAACTGTCCAACTGGCACAGCTTCAAGTGCAGCTCTTATAGTCTCAGCGCAATAAGCACCTTCATTGATAGAGAAGACTATAATAGCTGCAGGGAATGGGTCTATAAGAATTCCAACTCGTGGAAGTCCATAGAAGACTACAAAGAGCTGAACAAGCACAGGAGTGCCTCTTATGACCCAGATATAGAAACGTGCCAACGTCTTGAAAACAGGAACTTTGGCAAATTGCAAAAGCGCAGTTATAGTCGCAATGACAAGCGCCAGCGAAAACGATATAAGCGTAAGCGGAATCGTCAGCGTAAGTCCTGGCTTCAATATCTTCCAAAATGAATCTATTACAAGTTCAAATATATTACTCATAAATCACAAAACCAATCGAATAACTAGGTTTTATTAAGATATTGAAATTAATGCAATATGAAAAGAGCTATTTCATGAGTTCAGCGCCAACACTGAATGCCTTGGCAACTTTGTCCCCTACTTTGTAATAGGAATGAGAAAAAGTATCGTAGATAAGCGCATTGAGCTTATAAACATCGACATTCCCTTTTTCATCAAGCACATCATCTTTGACTAGGACGTCTAGGATTTCAGCTTCAACGTGAGAAAGAGTCTCGCGCTCTGTGATCTCACGCACTTTGCAAACTAGCGTTAGTGGAAAATCTGTGATAATAGGCGCATCTACAAGCTCGCTTTTCTTTGCACTGAGCCCGCTTCGCTCAAACTTATCACACATTTTGTTGCCACTCGCAATGCCGAAGAAGTCAGCTTCTTTGACGTGTAGAGCGTCAGCAATGCTCAGAGTGAAAGCTCTTCTTTCTCTTATGTTCTGAGCACTCTTATGATGAGGATCCAAATTAAGAGAAACCTGAACATCATCAGAAATACCACCCCATGCCATATTCATAGCATTAACAGAGCCATCGCTATTATATGTTGAGATAATCAGCACAGGCATTGGAAACAACAAAGGTTTTGCACCCAAACTTTTCATATGAACCTTCCTTAACAAAAGGATTGCACAGCATATGAATGAAGAGCAAGTTTATATTTGTCACTTTCTATGCTAATAGATAAGTATGAAGAGAATAGATACAACGAATCCAACTTTTGAAAATTACATTGATTATGACAATATCTATGTTGATAAGACAGATATTCTTTATAATCTTATTAAAGTGCTTTCTTGCACCGTGTTGTTGAATTCTTAAATTAGCAATATACTGGAATCACACAATTCGAATGGGCTGAA
>CAKQJZ010000127.1 GCA_934247875.1 uncultured Spirochaetales bacterium | reverse complement strand
TGGTTTTTAAGAGCCACTTAGAACAGAAGGCAACAAACTTGAAAATTTCAGAAATTAGGCGACTGAATAGTTACTAACAGATGTTTTCTTATTGTTTAGAACATAAAGAAATGTAAAAAAGAATAATTGAGGTGTTGACTAAGATAGCTATTTTTTGATAGAACATTGGCAACGACAAAGGTGTTGTAGCTAGTGGGCTATAGCACCTTTTTTTTTATCATTGGAGGAGTATATGGAAACAGTTGCCGATTACTTTGGTTCTCTGGTATTTAATGATGAGACGATGAGAGAGAGACTGCCTAAAGATGTTTATAAGGCACTTAAAAGAACAATTGCAGAAGGTAAGGATCTCGATATAAATGTTGCTAATAGCGTTGCTAATGCAATGAAGAACTGGGCAGTTGAAAATGGCTGCACACACTATACTCACTGGTTCCAGCCTATGACTGGCATAACAGCTGAAAAGCATGAAGCATTCATTTCTCCTGTTGATGGAGGAAAGGTTCTTTTGGAGTTCTCTGGTAAGGAACTTATTAAAGGCGAACCTGATGCTTCTTCATTCCCTTCAGGTGGTCTTAGAGCAACATTCGAAGCTCGTGGCTACACTGCATGGGACCCAACCAGTTATGCATTCATCAAGGATGATACTCTTTGCATTCCTACTGCTTTCTGTTCTTACTCAGGTGAAGTCCTCGATAAGAAGACTCCTCTTCTAAGAAGTATGGAAGCCATCTCAGATGAGGCTCTTAAGATCTTGAAGCTCTTCGGAAGAGATGACGTAAAGCGTGTTATCACAACAGTAGGTCCTGAGCAGGAATACTTCCTTATTGATAAAAAAGACTATGCAAGACGCAAGGATCTGATCTATACAGGCCGTACCCTTATCGGCGCTAGAAGCCCTAAAGGCCAGGAAATGGAAGATCATTATTTTGGTGTTATCAGAAGCCGTGTTGCTGCTTATATGCATGACCTTGATAGAGAGCTTTGGAAGCTTGGCATCAATGCAAAGACAAGCCACAACGAGGTTGCTCCTTGTCAGCATGAGCTAGCTCCTGTATTTGCAACAAC
Source organism: uncultured Spirochaetales bacterium (assembly GCA_934247875.1). GTDB lineage: Bacteria > Spirochaetota > Spirochaetia > Sphaerochaetales > Sphaerochaetaceae > Ornithospirochaeta. Next base: position 2,255 of record CAKQJZ010000127.1, on the reverse strand, counting down.
CAACATCGCAGTTGATCACAACCAGCTGACCATGGAGATGATGAAGAAGGTTGCAGAGCGTCATGGTTTTGCATGCCTTTTACACGAAAAGCCATTTGCAGGCGTAAACGGATCTGGCAAGCACAACAACTGGTCAATTTCTACAGACACTGGATTAAACCTCCTCGATCCAGGCGTATCACCAAAGGATAACGCTCAGTTCCTCTTATTCTTAGTAGCTGTAATCAAGGCTATTGATGAGTATCAGGATCTGATGCGTATCTCAGTTGCAAGTGCTGGTAACGACCATAGACTTGGTGCCAACGAAGCACCTCCTGCTATCGTTTCAATGTTCCTTGGCGATGAGCTTTCAGACATCCTTGATGCACTATCTGAAGGAAAGCCTGTATATGGCAAGTCCAAGCAGGAAATGAAGCTTGGTGTTCATGTACTTCCAGCTTTCCCTAAAGATAGTACAGATAGAAACAGAACATCTCCATTTGCTTTCACTGGCAATAAGTTTGAGTTCAGAATGCTTGGTTCTTCATTCTCTGTTGCTGGTCCTAATATTGTACTTAACACTATCGTTGCTAAAGAACTTAGAGGATTCTATGAGGAATTAAAGGATGCTAAGGATTTCCGTTCTGCTGTAGCTGATCTTGTTAAGAAGACATACAAAGAGCATAAGAGAATTGTATTCAATGGAAACAACTACTCTGAGGAATGGGTCAGAGAAGCTGAAAAGAGAGGTCTCTTGAACCTTAAGTCTTCTCCTGATGCTTATGATGCTTTCATCAGCCCAAAGAACATCGCGCTCTTTGAAGAGTTCGGAATCTACAGCTCTGTAGAGGTTCATTCTAGATATGAGATTCTCAATGAGGAATACTCAAAGACAATCCATATTGAAGCACTGACACTTACAGATATGATCAATCGTCAGGTTCTTCCTGCTGTTGAGAGTTATGCTGCTAAAGTTGCTGGTGGCGTTGCTGCTAAGAAGGCAGTACTCCCAGACCTGAAGCTTGCAGCAGAGAGCGCTCTTCTTACAAAGCTAGGTGAACTTACAGATGATCTATATGCTGCTGTAAATGAACTTGAGAAGCTTACAGATACTGCAGGCTCTTATGAAGGTTCTGCTGAAGCACACTTCTATAGAAACTCTGTTATCCCACAGATGGATAAAGTAAGAGAGTATGCTGATGCACTTGAGCTGATTGTAGATCAGAAGGATTGGCCATACCCAACATATGGCGAGATGCTCTTCTACGTTTAATCGCTATTTGAGTGCTTAGCTTTATCCCTGGTCGTCTCTCTTGTAATTGCTAAGCACTTGGATATACAACTCCTGGACTGCTGCACTTTGATCTCAAAATGTAGCAGTCTTTATTTTTTCAAAAGTTAACCACCTTCGAAGAGGTGGCAACTAAGTTGTTATTTCTTTGTTACTGTATACCAGGTTATTCCATCTTTTTCAGCTGGTGTTGCTTCATATCCATCAACTAAGAAGTTTGTACCTTCACCTTCAGCTTTGCAGTTTCCTGGATTGAAATTTGCATATGTACCGCCACTGACTTTGATAACAGCAGTACCTGCAACTCTACTTTCATCTAAGCAATTAAGGACGAATTCATCTTCTTTTCCTTCGCCTGGGTATTTTTGTAGAACAGAGAATGTACCGCCTTTTACTTCAAGTATTCCGTCATGTACATAAACAGCATGGACGTTTCCAATAATTGTTCCATCTTCTATTACTGCTGAAACTCCCATACCATTTAAATCGATAGCATAGCAATCGTTTTCTTTTGCTATGAAAGTTCCATTTCCATTAACTGTTAGCTTGCCACCTTCTCTTACAGATAGTAATGACCAATTGGATGTTTCTTTATCCCATATATCAGTTGTATTGGAAATTGTCTTCTTGTTCATATCAAGTGTTACATCTGAGTTGATTTTTGCTGTCTTTGTGACAACAATGTCTTCTGTCAGTTTGTAAAAGCCATTCTTCTTAGCTTCTGCAATCTTCATGAGTTGCGCCTCATCTTTAATAAGGAATGGATATTCTTTTGTTCCATTTCCACCATCGAAACCAAGATCAGTTCCAACTTTGTTGATTTCTTCGATTGATAGCTTTATCTCCGATGAGCATGCTACAAATGAAAAAACGACTAGCACAATTGCTAAAATTGATAAGATTTTATGCGTAACTATTCAGTCACCCTAAACCAGGGCAGCGCCAAGCAATGGCAGAGCTGAATTATCTAGCACTGCGTTTATCA
>CAKQJZ010000126.1 GCA_934247875.1 uncultured Spirochaetales bacterium | reverse complement strand
ACTAAGAGGCTATGGAAATTTTAGCAAACTCTGGAATTCTGAATATAATTTTCTCCATTTTTATATTGACAAACACAAAGAATGAACCTGTTGTTACTGAAGGTTCTCGCTTTATTGTAGAAGAAGCACTTAGAGATGACCCTAGACCTCTCTTTGTTGCTGCTATGGGCGCGCATACAGATATCGCTATAGCACTCCTCTCTAAGCCAGAGATCGCAGAGAGAATATGTGTAATATCTATCGGCGGATGCAGCTATCCTAAAGGTGGCTGGGAGTATAATTATCTTGGCGACATCAAAGCAATAGAGGTCATTATGGCATCCCGTGCTGAGGTATGGCAGGTTCCTAAGAATGTCTATAACTTAATGACTATCAGTTACTTTGAGCTTCTCAATGAAGTCTCTCTCTGTGGTGATATTGGCTGTTATTTAGTTGAACGTACATTTGAGTTTTCAAAGAAACACCACGAAAGCGCAATAAACAGTGACGGCAGCTGGAGACGTGACGGAGCTAAAGTCAAAGATATGTCTCTATTTGACGTTGCAACACGCTTCGCAGGTGATTTATGGTGTCTTGGCGATAGCCCATGCGTTGGCTTGATGCTAAATCATAACTTAGGTGCCTTCCATGATGAAAAAGCGCCATTTACGCTAAATGAAAATGGTGAATATATCTTCAAAGAAAAGGATACAAGACTCATCAGAGTCTATGATGATATTGAAGCTAGATTCATTATCGAAGATATGAAAGCTAAGCTGAAGTATCATTATATGTGATTAGTAGCAACAACAAACTCTTCTTTTAAAAATCGCTTAAGCAAGAAGGTACAGAAATAAGGGATAGTGTAGAACTTCCCATTGAAGCCTATGTTCTTCTTGCTGAGCTTTATCCCAAATCTGACAGCAGGGTATTTATCAGAGTTAATCATATTATTCAGTGATACTGTTGCACCATCTTGAGCTTTTACTTCAATTGGGACAATGCTATCAGTTGTTCTAGTTATGAAATCTATCTCCATTTGAGAGTTTTCTTTCTGGTAATAATAAAGGTCAATATTTTCAGAAACAAGCATTTGGCTGACTATATTCTCATATATGCCCCCCTTATATGTTCCAAGGTTCATATTTCTTCTAAGATCATCAGCTGATTCTTCATCTAAGCTTGCAATTAATAATCCAGTATCATGGAAATACACTTTGTATTTTGATGCGTCGAAATTTCCTTTCAAAGGAAAATCGATATCTCTCAATGCATAGCAAAGATTGATTATCCCTGCATCTTGCAACCACTCAGTGCAGCCTATATAATCACGGCTACGAGCATTCTTGGCTATTTTTGTAATCTGGAACTTCTTATTGTCCTTAGCTAAGAATGTTGAAATATTATGATAGATATTCTTGATTTTGGTTTTATCGATTCCTTCTGCGTATTTGGTGATATCTTGTTCATAGTCAATTAGCAGTTGTTTTTGTAGCTGAGGAATGTTAGAGAATGTACCATCAATATTGAATTGTTTTATTATAGCTGGCATTCCGCCAATTGTTGCATATTCAAGGAAGAAATCATTCATTTGATTTAACTGACTATCTGAAAAAGGCTTTTGCTCTTTCAAATGAGAGTAGAGATCTTCAATGAATGAATCATCATAGCCTTTTGACCATAGAAATTCTTCAAAATCGAGGCTATGCATTTCATAGTCAGTTTTATAGCCAACACTATTTGATGAGATTCTCTTAAAGTTGATTCCCATCATTGAGCCGCTGCAAATTACATCAAAGCATCCATCTTCTGCAAAGAATTTCAAACTAGTCGAAGCATCTGGAAACTCTTGAAGCTCGTCAAAGAATATCAAGGTGTTGCCTGGAATGAATTGGAAAAGAGGATTATGGAAAGAGATTCTCTTTATTATTGCGTCTGGATTGTATCCATTCTCGAATATATCTTTGTATTCAGGGTTGTCAATAAAGTTAATCTCTATAAACGAATTATAAGTGCGCCCAAATTTACGAATAGAATAGGTTTTTCCAATCTGTCTCGCACCTTTCACTATCAATGGCTTCTTTATTGGACTTTGCTTCCACTCCAATAGATAAGAGTCCATCTTTCTTCTTAGCTCTTTTTCCATAAATATAGATTATCACATTTTATGAACCCAAAAAGCATTATTTTTTCACATTTTATGAACATGTAGCATCTGTATTTTTCACATTTCATGATTTTGCATTGAGTAAAGCTATTTACGCTTACTTTTTTTCATTATAAGAAGTAGAATAAAGACGTAGTAAACGGGATTTGAACTTCTGCTTGCAGCCGATATCTGCTAAAGGAAGAGATGACCTATAATGGTCTTTTCTTTTTTCTAAGCATTGTTCAATTCCATTTCATATAACTGACGGGTTTTATAAACCAACTTGCAAGCCGTCATTAAATATTCTTGCTAAAAGGAGGCCTTATGGCAAATTCACTTATTCTCAATATTCCTCACGCATCGACTAACATTCCTTCAATGGATGATTCATTTTTCCTTCCTAGTGTTAGCTCTTCAAAAGCTCGAGAAACTGCAATTCAAGATGAGCTCTATGCAATGACTGATTGGTATACTGATGAGTTATTTGATCATTCTGTAGGTAAAGCGGTAATAGCTCCTGTAAGCAGATTGGTTTGTGATACAGAGCGTTTCTCTCATGATGATGAAGAGTTTATGGCTACAAGAGGAATGGGCTTTTGCTATGAAAGAGGATCTGAAGAAGAGATCATAAAAGAGTTTACGTCAGAATATAAAGATGAAGTGCTTTGGCGCTATTATGCACCTCATCACATTGCACTGACTGATGCTGTTGACGCTTCTCTTAATGTAAATAAATGTGCATTGATTCTTGACTGTCATTCTTTTTCTTCGAAGCCTCTTCGATATGAACCAGAGCAAGGGCTAAATAGACCTGATATATGCATTGGAACAGATGAATATCATACGCCAGATGAGCTATTAATGATCGTTGAGAAGTTCTTCAGAGTCCGAGGCTATAGTGTTTCTGTGAATTATCCATACTCTGGTACAATAGTTCCTCTTAGGTTCTACAGGAAAGATAAGCGCGTTCGATCTATTATGATTGAAATCAACAGAGGCTTATATCTCAAAGAAGGATCTAATAAGAAGTATAAGAATTTCCAAGCTCTTTTAAAGACTATATTTGATTTAGAGGTTGTACTAAGGTTTTATATAGATGGTGTAAAATAACACACTTATTTTATTCACAATGCTGGCGATACGAGTAGCCAGCATGTGAAGGGTTGAATACCCCGAGGCTTGCCTCGGTTAGCTCC
>CAKQJZ010000125.1 GCA_934247875.1 uncultured Spirochaetales bacterium | reverse complement strand
ATGATAAACGCAGTGCTAGATAATACCGCTCTGCCATTGCTTGGCGCCACCCTGATTTAGGGTGACTGAATAGTTACGATTTAAATAACAATAACTCAATACACTAATAAGAATTAAAGGAAAGCATTATGGGAAGCAGTAAAAGAGTACTAAATTATGAAGCCCCGCCAATGGAACTCAGCTATGACGGAGCTCTATCGCATTTCTCGCTTCATGAAGAGCTAAGACGTCAACGCTTATCACACCATACAGACTTTCCAATTGCAAAAACCTTTAATTATAGAAACATGGTAAAACTTGGCGAAATGGACAAGTTTCTAGTTCATGCAAATGCTCGTTTTCTTTCTTTTATGGAGTACACAGAGTTCATGTTTGATCTATGGAATAAAGAGCATAATACAGGACGGAAAGTATATCAGAGTGCGAAGGGAATTTCATGTTTGCAGCTTCAGGCAAAGCTCCTGAAGAATATGCATATTGATCTCTTATGCTTCCTTTTCATGTATCTCAATGATATACGCACATGGCCAAAGAGCTCATATCAGCCTATCAAAGTGGGTGATAAGTATTACATCCTTACTATCCTTGATGGATTTAGAGAAAAGATGAACATCAATGTATATAAGTTCATGAAACTGCTATGCCTGAATCCTTCAGATATCGCATACTTGGAAGTCACTTACTCAACACGCAGTCAAAGACGCAAAGACATCACTATCTACAAGCTCTTTCAGATGATTCATGTACTTCATATCCCTCCGCTTCTTTTCTTAGACCACCTATTCAGATTATTGAAAGAAGAACATATAGAAGAGACATATGAAGAGTACTATCAGAAGCTCTTTGCATCTGCATGAATTCGTCTTATGTGTTCTTTGACAAACTCTGCTCTTCCTACTGTATAGACATCGCTGTAGAACTCACGGTACTTAGCTAAACCAAAATCTACAGGATGTCTTTCCTTTGCAAATGATGCAGCTTTATCTTTGAACTTATCAAAAGACTTTGAGTCTGATTGCTGATGAACGACATATAAGACAACTCTATTTTTGAGCTCACGTATGCTCTTATCTGGATAGAGCGCTTGCATCAATAAATATAAAGAGTCATATGCTTTCTTCGATAAGACCTTCTTATCTATATTCATCATCCTCTGATTCTTGAATTCTATGAGATATATCTTATCACCATTAATCGCAAGGCCATCACAAGATGAAAGATTCTCTCCCATCCTCCAGCTTCGGCAAAGCGTAGTAGTAATCTCATCAAAGTTATAGATAGGATACTGATCATCTTCAATCAAAGACTCACTCTTCATTGGATCCCAGCTGGTCTTCCTATATGTCGATAAATAAAGAGAGAGATCAACCATTATAAGTTCTCCATTGGAGCATAGAGTTCGTGGTAAATCTCTTCAATGCTATCTGTAACATCAACAGAAGAGAATAGTGGACTGTTATCAGCTCTCTTCATCAAGTAGAACTTATGATTCTCTTCTTCCTCTTCTGCAAATGCCACTTCAAGTGCACGTATGAAGTAGATATTATGAGACGAAAGCAAGAATCTTATTCCAAACTCAATTGATAGAGACGCTATTATCCGAGCTAGTGCTACCTGCTTTCCAGGATGGAGATTGGTCTCTGGCTCATCAATTATTATTATTGAATTCTCAGTAATCGAACCATTCAAGAATAAACGCCCAAGCTCTGTCAGAATCTCTTCTCCAGATGATGTATTGGAAAGCTCAATCAAAAGCGCTGGAAAATCAAAATCTTTGTAATATAGCTTTCCTCCAACATCTACTATCGCACCCTTAGCATACTCTTCAAGCAGCGCCCTATAACGCTTAGACAGCTCTGTCTCTGCTTTAAGTGGTGGCTTCTCCAATGATTTAAAAAGTGTTGTTGAGAAACTATCAATCCATCTTGAAGGAGCTTTGAAATAAAGCTTGTTGTAGTGCGCACCTATTGGAGCAAATGACGAGATTGAAAGACCAGTCTTATCAAGGTTAAGAGTTATGTTGTCTTTTCCATCTCTCAGCATTAACAGGCTATCATCTGCATCTAGTGTAGTAATGACCTGCCCTTGATATGAATCATATAAAGCTTTAGCTACTTTTTCAGGTTCTGCGCTCTCAGATGATGATGCCTCTAAAAGAGAGTAAAGCGCCTTAGAAATAGTAGTCTTTCCAGATCCATTATATCCAGCAATAACTGTAACACTGTTGATCTCAATCTGTGCATTAGCGACTTTTGCTATATCTTTTAGAAGTAGTTCCATACCATCCTCCTATCTAATTATAATACCAAACGGCACTACAAAAAGAAAAATAGAGGACTAGCGACTACACATTAAACATCAAATGACTAAAAGTTGTTAAATTTTAGTGACAGTATAATACTTGATCATATTCTGAACGCGAAAACAGATTTTTCCTTCTTTTAACATTTCAGCAATCAGTTCCTGAGTTCTACGAAGCGAAAGCTGCAATTTTTCTGATAAAGCACGAGCGCTACTCTCACCTTCTGTATTGATAATCTCATATATAAGTTGTTTATTTCTTTCTTTTTTAGTTAGCTGCTTATTTTCGACTGCTTTTAATGAGACACTATATTCCGCACCACTTTCTGATGTTTCCGCACCACTTTCATGTATTTTCGCACCACTTTCAGAAGATTCAACTTCTAGATATGTTTTTTTAGCATCAATAGGTTTAATAATAATTGAAAGACTTGTTCTATCTAATTCGGTATTCTCCTCAATCAGAGGCATTGGAAAATTAAGCTCTTTGGCTGATTTGATAATCAAAGGAATACCACTTCCTGCTTTTTCTCCATAGCCAAGCAAATTGAACATCTTCATTATTGTCTTATTTCTTGCATCAGAAATTCCACCTTGAAGCATCTGTTCTTTGCCTACCCTTATAGAACCCGGATTTTCAAAAACAATTGAATCTGTATTCTTTCTTATAATAACGCCACAACGACCAAAATAATCAGCATTAGACAGACAATTGATAAACGCTTCACGAATAGCTTCATGCAAAAGTGTATTATCTATTCGTTGCATTCCATTAAGCTTGAAAGGTACTTTGAGATCCAAAACCAACTTATTGTTGACAAGCAAAAAGAAATCAAATAAGTTTCCAGACCACTCACCAGAAATAGACTGGATTCGATCTGTCCATCGAACTTTGCCAGGATCTAGATTTTCTTGATAATCTAAAAAGAAATCAGGGAGCACCCTAGTTATTACATGTTCCTCACTGAACATTAAAAGCCCCGCCATAGTAGGATGCAATAAATTCGACCTGTGCGGATGAACTATACATAGGAGCATAAAGTTCTGTGATGGCCCATGTCTATTTGGCATGG
>CAKQJZ010000124.1 GCA_934247875.1 uncultured Spirochaetales bacterium | reverse complement strand
AAACCAGCGAATACTGTGCTAGCTGCTAGTAAAGCTACTAAAGCAATACTAAGTATTTTTTTCATACTTCCTCGACGTGAAGATATGCAAATAGATGTATGAAATGATGATTTTCAAGTAAAAGTGAATAAATAAGTGAAGTAAATCAAGGGTTGCTGAGAGACTAAAATGGCCCAAGAGATAATCTCCTGAGCCACCATATATCTAATTCAGAGTTAGCTATATTAGAATTCGATTTTGCAAGATGCTGTGATAGCACCAAAGTTCTGTGCTGTAGCCTGATCCTTGAGGAAGTTCATGTCAGTATCATCTGAATCTTTACCATACTCGAGAGCAAGTGTTGCACCTGGAATAATTGCTGAAGAAGAAACAGATGCTGTTGCAGAAAGAACTGACTTCTTAGCATCAATAACTGTTGAATAAGCTACACCAGCCTTAGCTGTGAAAGCGTCTGCTGCGTAAGCAACATTAGCCTTTGTTGAAATCTTCTTTGCATCGTCTCCACTGATTATATAACCAACTGTTGCATCAGCTGAGAGCTCTTCTGTGATATTGAAAGCAGCCTTAACAGAAAGGTCCTGCTTGTTAACAAGGTCCTTACCTGTGAATGTGAATGATACTGGAACATCAAATGCATTGAGATCTACAGCTGCATTAGCTGATAGGAGATGAGCAGACTTGTCTGACTTAGAGAAGTCTTCGTTCTTGTAGTATACGTTGAATGTTACAGGATCAACTACGAAGTTAGCAGCAGCGTCTAAACCAAAGACAAACTTAGCTCCGTCAACTCTTTCCTTCTTTGCGCCGAAGTCAGTTCCGAAAGAAGCCTTAAATGTATCGTTCTCATAAGAAGCCTTAGCAGAAGCACCAAAAGCATCATATGCATTAGCATCCACAACTTTGGTAGCAGCAGTATCAACTACAATTAAGCCAGTAGTTGTGTCGAGTACATATGTAGCACCAGTTTCTTTGTAAGTAGCTTCCTTACCTGAAGCAATTGCTGCGAACTGAGCACTTACAGCGCCATCAGCAAATGCGAAAGCAGGAGTTTCTACAAATGCGTTGTAGTTAAGCTTCTTAGAATCATTAGCATCGCCAAGTAAGCCAAAGCTAGCCTTAAAGCCCTTAACTTCAGCTGTAACACCAGGAGCCTTGTTAGAAGCTACACTATAAGAAACTGCTACGTCTTTTGTATCGTATACGTTACCAAAGATATCTTTTACATCATCTTTCTTTGTCTCGATTGCTGATGCAGCATAGTCTGGAGCACCTACTGTACCAAGAATAGAAACTTTCCAGCCTTCACCAGCTACATATGCTTCTGCAAAATCTACAAAAGAACCAATGCCTAACTTGTAGTCATCGCCATTCCAAATAGCGTCGCCTTTTGAACCCTTAAGATTTCCAAGCTTAACTGCGAGAGATGCCTTTACACCTGCATACACATCTCCTTCAGCTACTTTTTCTGCTTCAGCTGAAAAAAGATCTACATCTACAGTTACACCTGTAGAATTCTTAAATCCATAAACCTTAGATGTTGTGTCGTAACCAAATGCTACTTTTGCGTTACCAGTTACACCAGCGAATACTGTGCTAGCTGCTAGTAAAGCTACTAAAGCAATACTAAGTATTTTTTTCATACTTCCTCCAAATAATTCGGGGGCCCACCGAAAGGCAAGCTTTTCCCTTTTTTCCGTTATACGTGAAGAATTGTAACAACTGCTTCACGCTACTGTCAAGTTAAAACATTTTACGTTACAAAGGTTACATATAAATGTAAAGATTTTGTTATATTTCAATTTTATGTGTAGTTAATTTATGGATTCAGTAAATTTTTAATTGTGATTTTTACGTTTTAGTCAATTTACACTTTTGATGAATGTGTTGTTTTAGACTTTTTTCTTATATCATCATTATATTTTTCAATATAATTTCTAATTAGATTTAGTGATTTTTGACGAAAAGATGCCACTCCTCGCTAGAAAAGTGGCATTTGCTCAATTGTTATAATCAATTTTGAGGATTATAGAACTTTGAAAGCTTTGCGACCTGCATACTCTGCATCGTCACCTAGGTAGTCCTCAATTCTCATAAGCTGGTTGTACTTAGCAAGTCTGTCAGATCTTGACATAGAACCTGTCTTAATCTCGCCAGTCTCAAGACCAACTACTAGATCAGCAATGAAGCTATCTTCAGTCTCACCAGATCTGTGTGATACCACAGCTGTATAGCCATGGCGCTCTGCGCTCTTAATAGCCTCGAATGTCTCTGTAAGAGTACCAATCTGGTTAACCTTGATAAGAATAGAGTTAGCAACACCCTTCTCAAAACCAATCTTGAGTCTTTCAGCGTTAGTTACAAAGAGGTCATCGCCTACGAGCTGAACTCTGTCACCGATTCTATCTGTGAGCATCTTCCAGCCTTCCCAGTCATCTTCAGCCATACCATCTTCGATTGAGATGATAGGATACTTGTTTACCCAGCTTTCCCAGAGGTCAACCATCTCTGCAGATGTCTTCTCTTCGCCAGTTGTCCACTTTAGCTTGTAAACCTTCTTCTCCTCGTCATAGAGCTCAGAAGCAGCTGGATCAAGAGCAATCATGAAGTCTCCATCTCTGCCTGCTGTGTAACCAGCTTTCTTGATAGCTTCCATGATAACCTCGAGAGCCTCTTCGTTAGACTGCAAGTCTGGAGCAAAACCACCCTCGTCGCCTACGCCTGTGTTGTAGCCCTTAGCCTTGAGAACGCTCTTTAGGCTGTGGAATACTTCAGCTGTCCATCTAATAGCTTCTCTCTCGCTTGATGCGCCAATAGGCATAACCATGAATTCCTGGAAGTCAACCTTGTTGTCTGAGTGAGCACCACCGTTAAGGATGTTAGCCATTGGAACAGGAAGAACTGTGCTCTTATATGCACCGAGGTACTTGAAAAGAGGAAGACCTAGGTAGTTAGCAGCAGCTCTAGCTACAGCCATTGAAACACCGAGAATAGCATTAGCGCCAAGCTTAGCCTTGTTTGGAGTTCCGTCAAGAGCGATCATAGCCTTATCAATAGCAACCTGATCAAGAGCGTCCATGCCCTCAATCTCTGGAGCGATAATGTTGTTAACATTGTCAACAGCCTTTAATACACCCTTACCGCCAAAGCGCTTTTTATCTCCATCTCTTAGCTCTACAGCTTCATGAACACCAGTAGAAGCTCCTGATGGTACAGCAGCTCTGCCCATTGTTCCATCTTCTAGATATACATCAACTTCTACAGTTGGGTTTCCACGAGAATCTAGGATTTCTCTTGCCTCAATACTTTCAATAATACTCATTTTTCGAGTCTCCTTATTCATTCAGTATTATATGCTAAATATCTACAAAACAATAGAAAAAGTCAATGTTGCTATTACCTATAATCCTAAGTTCATCACAAAAGTAGAACCATATCTTACATAGCTTCCTTTGTCTTTGGTTGAAAGAGATATTCAG
>CAKQJZ010000123.1 GCA_934247875.1 uncultured Spirochaetales bacterium | reverse complement strand
TCTTCCCGGAAGGCTTTATGCCAGCAAGGAGTCTGCATGATACCTGCTGTTTTACCCACAGATGTACCCGAAGAGCCGTATTTTCATTCTTATTTCAGAATTATTCAGCGGTTGCCAAACATGGTGGCCAATATCAGGTGTTGTCAATCTTTTATGACGGAATTAATGACGGGCTGAATGCTTAGAGATCTGTAGAATTGCGTGACTCAGTAAGAGCCACGCACATGGAGTTTATTCGAGTACGTTGATTGATCGTTCCACAGAGGCATCAAAGTCCTCTTCCAGCCCGTCAAGCCAGTATTCTGGTTTTTTAAACTGCCCCATTGCATTATAGCCTTTGTGAATGTTGATGCCTTCAATAAACTCGCTATAGCGTTCAAATCCAAGTTCATGACCATCTAGGAATGTGAATATTATGCCAGAGGTGATAGTATTGATGAAAGCTTCAGCTCCATCTTTCTTTATAGCGGTTACAGTATCGGTAACTATGGAAATCTTCTCAATATCAGCTTCTACTGCATCATCTATCAGCTTGATCATGTCGTATGGGTTGGTGCCATTGTGTATGTGGAAACTAGGGATATCCTCGACGGGGCATGAATAATAGCGAATGACATCTAGGTTGTTTATAATACAGAAAGTGGAGGTATCCAAGACCAGTTCCACAACACACATGACAGTGGTGTCAACATCGAATTTCTCGTGACGCATCTTTATCAGTTTTTCCCCTACGATATTTTTCAGCATGGAAATATCCTTCTCGTTGAGTCCAGTGGTTATCTTTATCTCGTTCATTTCTTTCCTTCCTTATTTTTATCGGTTACAAAGTGTATCTTCTGAGTCTTCACTTTTCCCTTGTAGATTCCTTTTTCGATGTTGATATCGACAGCCGGTGAACCTTCAGAACTTGTTACAACTCTGTATGTTATCCTTGTGCCATCTGCCAATGTTGCAACCCATCCATGAGTAATATTCTTCGTAAAGACACTGCCTTTGCTGATTCTATCTGCGAAGTCTTGCGCTGTGGCATATACATCGGAGGATTGAATTTCTCTAACACTAGTGGAGTTCCCAGCTTTCCCAAAGTATCCTGCTTTTGTTACAGGATAATCTTTGAGAAAACTGGAAGTCAAATTATCATTGAATGTTTTTCCTGCATTATGAGGATTGCTCGGGTTATATGTTCCCATTGGTACCTCCTTTTCCGCGAGTCTCCTCAATACGACTCGGATAACGGTGAAAACACACCTGATGCAAGAAATCCCTGAAAATCACGTCTGGCATGTAGCCATGGACAAGTACAATAGGAGGTTGAAGCTCATTGAGCATAGCATCGAGTCCTTCCTTGAAAAGCAGTTTCTGCTCCATCGATTTTATGCAGCCGTGAGTGCTTATTGAGACCATTCTGTTTTTCGGTACTCCGAGAAAGCAGAAGTCAAAGCTTGTCTTATCACTCCATCTGATGCTTGGAATGACTGGTACTCCGTGTCTTTGGAAATAGAATCCTACTGCACGGTTCATGTATGTGTTGGCTTCCTGGAGACAGCGAGACTGGCCTACTGTCAGTGTGAAGTCAGGTGTCAACATTCCGTCGTAGAGTTGAAGCTTTGGAAGATATCTGTCAGGTGAATGCAGAATTGGTGCAAAGCCTTTATCGTGCATATAGAAATGAATGTATTGACGGTAATTTGTAGTCAGGTTCCTTCTCTCAAAAGGCCATAAGCTATTAGGAGTTTTGTCATTGGGGATATCCATCAACATCGGTATGCCTGACGTTCCTACAAATCGGGCACCTTCTACAAGAAAGTTGAAGAATCCATCATCGAACATTGTCTTTCGTGCCATGATTTACCTCCTGTGTAAATATATTAGCGCGTTCGCTAATTTCTAACATATGTTCAAAAAAAGTTTTCATCGTTTGTCCTCCATAATGATCAGCCCAAGTTTCTTGAGCATGATTTTCAGTGCTGTCACTGAGGTATTGAAGTCGTGTGCGAGTTCCCTTATTTCCTTGCCATAGGGACATGTATCTATATTAACGGGATGGGTGAGCGTCCCTGTGATTTTCTCAAATTCTCTTTGTATGAGCTCTTTGGGCATCAGAAAGGCTGAAGCGCAGTAATTTGCCTGCCATTCTATGATTTCAATATCCGTCATAGGTCGATATACTCCAGCAATTGCAGCCTTGGTGCTCACATGGTAATCGTATGGATCTTTTCTGGTGTGTCGGAAGCATTTCTTGTGGAGAATCTGATGAAAGCCTTCGTGAAGAGCTGTGAAATTTTCTGCAGCTTTGTCTGGTAATTCTATCAGGGTTGAATCAATTATGATTGTTCCTGTCGTTACATCAACCTTAAACGGCATCATCCCTGGCTGAAAGTATGGCTTCGGCCATGCCCAAATATAACCATCTGCATATGCTGTTGCCCCGAGAATGCTCTGGTCTGGCGTCAGATACTTCCAGTCATACGGAACGTCGATACATTTCTCAATTACCTCATAAACGTCCAAAGGCTTTGACTTATATAGCCTTTCTGGATCAAAGGCCTTGAGCAAGTCCTCCGCTTTCCCTTCAAGTTGGCTCTTTGAATAATCGTAATGAAACATATGATTCTATCTCTCCTACTTTTCAGAGTTCTCAAGCATTTCTATAACCTTCATCCACTCCTTATCACCAAATGACTTGTCGCGGGCCATTCTGAGTGCAACTCTGGCTTTATCCGTACTCATGATATATTCGGGCAAGTCAGGAGAAACTGCATTCTCTCGTTCTTGTCCCGCCAGATCGAAAAGCTCATTGGTTTCATCTTCGTTCAGACGTAAAGATTTTGCCATAAGATAAAGCTTGTCTTTCCCTGGTGGATAACGGTGGCCTTTCTCTATGTCACTCATAAATGCAGGGGCAATATCGAGTTCGCTTGCCAGCCCTCTGAGAGTAAGTCCAATTGTCTTGCGTTTCTTTTCAACATATCTTCCAAAATCTCCAGTCATTGATAAAACCTCCTAAGTTCCTTCTTATCTGTTATCTTGTTCGCTAAAATCTAACACTAAGATAAAGCCAAACATACTTACGTGTCAAGAGGTGTTTGAAAGCGTTGCCAAAGATGCAAAACTAAAATAAAATATCTAAAAATTAAATATAGGAGATTCTAGTGTCTGTATCATACAAGAAGCTATGGAAGTTGCTTATTGATAGGAATATGACCAGGACGGAATTGCGTAAGCAGGCTGGTTTCTCAACAGCAGCACTCGCAAAACTTGGTAAAAGTGAGAACGTAAATACAGAAGTTCTAGTCAAAATTTGCAATGTCTTGGACTGTGATCTGTCTGACATCATGGAAATCTCTAAGGAAACAGAATAATGGACAATCAGAATTTCAATCAGCTCGTGTCTTTCATTTTCGGCATAGCCAACGACTGTCTTGTAGATAAATATGATGTGGGGGACTACAGGAAGGTAATTCTTCCAATGATTGTCATCAGAAGGCTCGATGCTGTTTTAGAACCGACAAAAGAAGTTGTCTTGAAAACTAAGGAAATACTGGAATCTCAGGGCATTTCAGATATGGATGTTGTTCTGGCTGGTATTGCGAAGCAGTCGTTTTCCAACAGCTCCCTAAGCTAAGCCCTTTGTCTAGACCATAATTGAAGAAATAACGAATATCATGCTGTTTCTTCTATAGCGATTTGCTC
>CAKQJZ010000122.1 GCA_934247875.1 uncultured Spirochaetales bacterium | reverse complement strand
TCTTAAAGATCTTCGATGCTAGCAGAGAGACTTATGTTAGGAACCCTAAATCCCACAAAATTCGGGACTGAGCCAAATTAATCCTCATTTCTTGTATAATACTCTTTCAATTGTTTCTCAACTTTGCTATTTGGAGAGAGCATCAAAGGCATGCCAGATGTTAGATGCAATTATTGATACATTTCAATATATAACTCGTACATCTAATTCAATTACCGATCTCTATGGGGAGATTTCATTTCTCAAGAATTATTTTTATATCTGTGGAATCCGTTATGAAAATAGAATCTCATTCACCATGAATGTTGAAGAAGATTTGCCTAATATTAAATTACCAGGATTAACATTTCAGCCATTAGTAGAGAATGCAATTTTGCATGGTTTAGAAAAGACAAAGCAAGATGGGTCTTTGAATGTTGAAATCTATAGAAAAGAAGACTCAATAAGAATTGACATAGAAGACAATGGAATAGGTATGGGATATGAAAAGGTAGAAGAATATATTTCTGATGCAGAAACAAATGAACATATAGGGCTAAGGAATGTAACAAAAAGATTGAAGCTATATTTTGGAGAAGAAGCTAAGATTTCTGTCTCAAGTGAAGAAAACTGTGGTACGGTAATCTCTATTTTACTTCCTATCTGAGGTGATTATGAATAAGCAGTCTATTTTAGTTGTGGATGATGAAAAAACAGAACTTAGAATGGTTGGGGAGATTATTAAGAGTTCTTTTCCTGATTCTTATGATTTACTATTTGCCTCAGATGGAAAAGAGGCCATTGATATATACAATCAATATAAGCCGTATCTTGTAATTATGGATGTCCAAATGCCCATAATGAACGGGCTTGATGCATTGAAAACATTAATAGAAACCTATAACAAGGTTAATTGTATTGTTTTGTCAGCGCATGATGAGTTTGATTACGCAATACAAGCTCTACGCTTAGGTGTGAATGATTATTTATTGAAGCCAATAAGACAGAAACAATTAGTCAAAGCAATAAAGCAAATTGAAAGCCAAGACAAGGGAAGTGATTCAAAGCAGCTAGAGATTTTTTCTCCTTACATAGAGGAAAGCATTATTTCTTCAATTGTTATGGATAATTTAAGTTCTGCCCGACTTAAACAAACAATCTTAGGATATTTTCAGACTGTAAAGTCTTTATATTTAATTCAGATTGAGACAAGAAATGTTTCTGAGAACCGAGAGATTTTTACTGCAAAAATCCGAAAAGAACTTGAAAGTATAGGACTTCAATGTTTGGCATCTTTCTTCGGCCATCATTTAATTGTTTTAGCAAATGGGGTTTGTACTGAAGATTCAATTAGAAAGAAACTCTTAAGTGATCATAACATCTCGTTTAAAATTGCCCCAGTGTCTGAAAAGGATAATATAGCAACTGTATATAAAGAGTTAAACGGATTGCAGAAAGAGAAGCTTAGCTTTTCAGAGGTTGAATCAGTTTTATTTTTGAATGAGAAAAATATAGCTATTGAAATTGCTCTGCAGAAGAGCTCGAAAGCCAAAGAAATGATTGAAGATTATTTCTTAACGAATAATAAATTGGATTCAATCGTAACAGAAGGGACAATCAAAGACATCTATTCTCGTTTAACAATTATTGACCATTATTTAGATTTAACTGTAGGAAATATTCAACTCACACCATTTTCAAGAACAATTTCGAACGCTAGTTCTCGAGAGATAAAAGCGCTAATAGATTCTTATGTTGATAAGAGAGTGTTAGATATTCTAGAGAAGCAGAGTCAAAATACAAATTCATTCAGTGAAAGAGTAGTAAATGATATCGAGAAGAATTATTCAAACTGCTTATATTCTCTTAATCAGGCAGCATCAAACCTAAATATGAGTAGCGCTTATCTTAGTAAGGTGTTTAAAGATAATTTTTCTAAGAACTTCACTAAATATCTAAATGAAGTGCGAGTAAGAGAAGCTAAAAGGATGCTAATAGAGGGCGTTTCGATTGGCGATGTTGCTAGTAGAAGTGGTTTTAGCAGTTTTAATTATTTTTGTACTGTTTTTAAAAAATACACAGGTGTTTCTGCCTCAGAGTACCAAGGCAAGAAATTGTAATCGTCTCTATGCCTTGGCATATTATTATAATTAAAAAAGAACTTAATTCTTTGTAGCTTCAATTATAGCTGGAGCTAAAAGAGCTGCTAACTCGCTATGCCCCTTTCTGGTTAAGTGCATGCAGTCAATCTTATTGAATTCGCATCCGTTAGCATCAATGAATCTAGCATTGTTATCTGATGCAACGCGCTTATATTCTTTAGCGAGGCCTTTTGTCTTTTTGACGCAATCGCTTCCCATCCATTCGTTATCGAAAGTCTCTTTGAATTCATCTCTGATAGGAGGTGGAGCAACAACGAGGATATTAGGAGTTCCAGTGCTCCAGCATTCAATAGACTTTGCTTTCTTTATCAGTCTGTCTAAGCCTGCTGCTATTACTTTAGATGATGCATTGAAGCGTTCCTTTGAGTCATTGGTGCCAAGCATTATCACTAGCAGATCTACAGGTCTATGACTCATTAAGATAGCTGGGATTACTGAGTAGGCATCCATTGCATCATGTAGAGGATCAGAGAAAACAGTAGTTCTGCCTCCTAGCCCTTCCTCAAGCACTAAATACTCATCTCCAAGTAACTTCTTTAATAGACATGTCCATCTTTCGTCTTCATTGAATCTGATTAATCCATCTGCAGTATCAGTAGGATCTGCTGAGTAGCCGTGTGTATTAGAGTCTCCTAAGCAAACAATATGCTTCTTCATATTTCCTCCTATCTGTGATTATAAGCTATCTACAGAGGCTATGTAAGATGCTATGATTCCTAGCTACTTTTTCAAGAAAACTTGGAATTGCTCTCAAATAACTTGGATTTAGTTGTTAAAAACTTGGGATTGGATGATGCTAATAATACTTTTAGAGGTTTTGTATGAATTATGAGGAAATTAAGAAACAGGCAAATGATATCTTATATAAGCGTGTTGCTGAGTGCAGCTATATTGAATACAACAAGTCTGTTTTGCAAAGTGACAAAATCCTAAAGACTATTTGCGCATTTGGAAACAACTACTACGATAATGACCTTCAGTATCTGTTTATAGGCGTAGAGGTAGTGAATGATGAAAAGAGTAAAGCTATTCCAAAACTTCCAATTACAGGCATAGAGGA
Source organism: uncultured Spirochaetales bacterium (assembly GCA_934247875.1). Taxonomy (GTDB): domain Bacteria; phylum Spirochaetota; class Spirochaetia; order Sphaerochaetales; family Sphaerochaetaceae; genus Ornithospirochaeta. The sequence continues at coordinate 715 of CAKQJZ010000122.1, read as the reverse complement.
AGGAGAGTTGGAAGTATGCAAGAACAAGCTCTATTCCTTGCGCTCGTATCTTTATCCAAATGTTTCTTTTGAAGTACTTGCCAATGAGTTTCAAGGAAAGAAGTATTTGCTGGTTGTTGTTCCTAGAGAGACTGGAGGGCCTTTCATGATAAGTGAGAAAGCTGAGAATGATAAAAAGATAGGAATTAAGCCAGGGCGTTATATACGATTCGAAGCTCAAAGCCGATTAGCTCGAGTGGATGAGGAATATGATCTTTTAAGAAAATTTGCCAATTTCCATTATTCATCTTTGACTTGTGCTGAAGCCTCTCTCGATGACATCAGCATTGATTATATTAATGAGTATATTCAGCAAACCAGCGACAGAAAGATAATGGATGGACTAGATAAAATAGATAAAGCCAAAGCTTTGAAGTTGCTCGATAGTGAAGGTGGAGTCAGAAATTATGCTATATTGATGTTTGCTTCAAAGCCAGAGAACTTCATCCCTTATTCATATACAGAGCTGATAGTTGATCTTTTTGGAACGAAACGGAAAATGGAATCAAAGCGTTTTTCTGGCCCTATTTGGAAACAATATGAGAATATAGTGGATTATATCAAGGCTCTTCGGGTACATCTGTGGGTAAAACAGCAGATATCATGCAGACTCCTTGTTGGCATAAAGCCTTCCGGGAAGAGGTATTATAAGGCTAGAACAGCATAAGTAGATCAT
>CAKQJZ010000121.1 GCA_934247875.1 uncultured Spirochaetales bacterium | reverse complement strand
AGACTGAATATCTCTTTCAACCAAAGACAAAGGAAGCTATGTAAGATATGGTTCTACTTTTGTGATGAACTTAGGTTTAATAATAAAAAGCTCCTTTTTGCACACGGGTGATGAATCTTTACTAAAAATGACAAGCAACATAGAATCGTAGTTACCTAGGTGAGGAAGCAAAGACAGTCGGCGATGTGGTAGTCTCAGGCTGCTTTGCTTCTTTGCTTATGAGACTACCAACAATGACTGAAAAGACAACTTTCCTAACTTCATCCAGGAGGAATACTCCATGGACCAGCAGGCGCAATGACGCAACTCCTCTAGAAGCGTTTATCGATGACACAGCTGAGCGAAATTATACAGCGAAGCATCCTTTAATAAACAGCCAAATGCCGGAATTTTGTTTCTTGAGTGAGTATAACTTATTTTCGTATTAAGAAATCTCAAATTCATATACAAAATGCATTTGACTGTTTTATGTGTTTCAACGGATGTAAAAAGCTATTATAAATTTAAATAGCATTGTAGTCCTTGTAGTAAGCACAGTATGCTCACTTGTTCTTTCATCAATGAGTGGCTACGCACTAGGCGTTTATGACTTCAAAGGCAAGAATTTTGCATTTCTTATGATGCTCATTGTAATGATGATTCCACTTGAGATTCTGCTTATTCCTCTGTACCGAATGGTAATCGGAATGGGGCTTATAGACACAAAAGCTGGCTCCATAATTCCATTTGTAGTACAGCCAACAGCAATGTTCTTCTTCCAGCAATATACGAGAAGCATAGATAAAGGCTATATGGAAGCTGCTAGAGTAGATGGATGCACAGAGTTTGGAATTTATGCGTGCATTATGGTGCCAATCATGAAACCAGCATTTGGTGCTATGACAATACTATTGGCACTTAGAAACTGGAATGCATTCTTATGGCCAATGATTGTATTCTCATCTGAAAGTTCTTATACACTCCCAGTTGGACTTGCTTCACTGATTAGTTCATATGGCAATAACTATCAGCTTTTGATACCAGGTGCAGTACTAGCACTTCTACCGCTTGTTATCATATTCCTTCTCAATCAGAGTCAGTTTGTTGAAGGCTTAACATCAGGAGGTATTAAAGGATAAATCTATTTTTCAATTTTTCAGTGTCAAAAAATCATTCCGTCGCTCTCTTAGAGGGCGACTTTGTTCATTATTCGTCATGCTATCAAATTGAGTTATTTGGGTTTATTGTGTATTGTTTCTTTTGTTGCAAAAAATGAACAGAGAAATAATCGATAAAACAAATAAATTCAATAAGATGCTTAATAGAATAATGCCACTGCTTACGCCAGTTGCAGTTATTGTTGGCATTATCTTAGGCGATAAGATTTCATGGATGAAAGGATCTGTGACATATCTATTTGCTGTTATGACGTTCTTTGGTGCTATGAAGATCAGTGTCAAAGAAATAGGTGATACTCTAAAGCATCCTTTATATATAGTTGTTTTTGCAATTGGTAGCTATATAATCATGCCACTTCTTGCTGAGTGCATTGGCATGATTTTCTTCCATGGTGATAAAGACATCATAAGCGGTTATAATCTGCTTCGTGCAATACCAACAGGCGTTGTAACAAGCGTCTGGACTGCAATACTATCTGGAAACTTAGCAGCGACTCTGTCTGTATTGCTTCTAGATACCTTCTTGTCTCCTATAATGACTCCATTCCTTTTGAAGATATTCACAGGAGAAGCTATCGCTGTCGATACAAGCGGAATGATCAGGTCTTTGATTATCATGGTCATCATTCCATCTATCCTTGCACTGATATTCAACCATTTCTATAAAGAGAAGATAGATAGTGAACTCGCGCCATTATCTAATCCGCTATCAAAGATAATCCTCTTTTTCGTAATTGCAATCAATTCATCTAAAGTATCAGATAGGATTATCGAGAATCTATCTTTCTCATACATATTCATTGCATTTGCAAGCTTGATTATAGCAGTCCTTGGTTTCATAGTAGGTTTTTCTCTATCAAAGCTCTTCAAGCTTGAAAGGGAACTTGCAGTATCGATAACTGTGAACGTCGGAATGCGCAACATCAGCGCTGCACTAGTGCTCGCAATTGAGTTCTTGCCCGCAGCTGCTGCACTCCCTGTAATCTTCGGCATAGTCTTCCAGCAAAGCGTATGTGCAACTATGGGTAGTTTGCTCTTCGGGAGAAGGTGAGTGCTTTGCTTATTATTTAATGTATTTTGGCCTTAAAACATCTGGTATTTTAGCTTGTAATTAGTAATAATATTCTCATATCGTGATTTTATTTTGTTTTTACTGAATATTATTTTAATTTTGGGGCTTTAAGGCTAATACAATTATAGATAATTGTGAGATGTTGATAATTGGAGATTCTCATGAGAGTAAACTATGACAATTTATGGAAGATTCTAATTGATCGTAAAAAAAAGCGTACTGATTTAATAAAAGAAGCTAATATTAGTTCTAATGTTCTAGCCCGTATGGGAAAAGAAGAGCCTATATCAATGGAAAGTATAGGAAAAATATGTCAGCTTCTTGATTGTTCGATAGACGATATCATCACATTTTATCCAGAGAATGAATCTAAAGGAGATACGGAATAATGATAAGATTAGCAACCGTATTTAGTGGTATTGGTGCTATTGAACATGCCCTTCAAAGAATGAAAATAGAGCATAAGATTGTTTTTGCTTGTGATAATGGTGATGTTGAAATTTTAACAAAAAATGTAGGAATGAATATAGATGCCATTGGGCAAGAACTTAATGGGCTAGAAAAAACAATAAAAGGAATTCAATTTAACAATGAAGTAGATGTCTTATATAAGACTCAACTTTTAAATATGCTCGATGAGGCTATTATAGAGTTTGAAGATACAGTTAAGAGACTTAAGTCTTTGCCCAAACATGATAATTCAGTAGACCTTGTGCTTGCTAAAATCTTATCAATGGATAATTTAAAATTATCGCGAAAAAAAGAATATCAGATATTTCAATCTGAACTGGGTAAAGGTTCTGAAATTCAATCTATATTTCGCGAGTTGCAGATTATCCTAGAAATTAGCAATGATTTCAAAAAAGATAATTCATTGGAATTGCTTGGACGAGATATGGATTTTGATAGTACAGATGGTATTAATTGGAGAATCATATCTAAAGACGTCTTTGATTTGTATGAATATCTTGAGGCTGAAAATGGAAAAAAACTAATTCGCATAATTCAAGACCTTTCTCAGAGAACTAGTCAATTGCATGAGAAAATCAATTATATGGATGTCCAAAACAAACTACGTGATATGGGAATTGATTGGAAAGATAGGAAGAAATACGTAGATTCTTTATATGCTGGAATGGACAGTCGAAATAAAGTTAAGCAATCATATATGGCCAATTATAATCTTAAAGATGAAGATTTTCATTGGAATGTTGCTTTTCTTGATGGTAACCAATATAAGGGGCAAGTAGACTTGTTTGTGGGTGGTAGTCCATGTCAATCATTTTCTTTGGTTGGAAAGCAACGAGGGCTTGAGGATACTAGAGGAACTTTATTCTATGAATATGCACGTCTTATTGAAGAGATTAAACCAAAGGTTTTCATTTATGAAAATGTTCGTGCTGTAACTTCTCATGATGAAGGTAGAACATGGAAAAAAATGCAGGAAGTATTCAAAGAGCTTGGATATTCCTTTTCTTGGAGTGTATTGAATGCCAAAAACTATGGGATACCACAAAATAGAGAACGTTTATTTGTTGTAGGTTTTCGTGATGATCTTAAAATTGCTGCTCCATTTTCTTTTCCTTCAGGTATTCCATTAGAAAAAAGGATGCAGGATTTCTTGATGGAAAATGCACCAGGAGGCTATTTCCTTCCTTCTAAGGGTGTTGACTTTGTCACAATGGAAAAAAATCTTAATAAGCGGTTTACTCAAATTGATGGAGATGTTCAGCTTTGTCAAAAGAAAAACCAACAGTTTAATTGGCATGGGGATTTTGTATTCCAATCAGAAGAAGATGCCAAAGCTAAGAATATACCTGATTTAGAG
>CAKQJZ010000120.1 GCA_934247875.1 uncultured Spirochaetales bacterium | reverse complement strand
ATGGTTGTTATAATGATTCTTGTTGTTTTTCAACTTGATTTAGCACATAAATTTTTCATTCGTTGTGCTATAAAGAAGAATTGACTGCTTCGAATATCACAACTTTTCTAATGTATGATGGAGATGTGCCAGGAGTATTGGAAGCACTGAGAAAATGTGATGGAATCTTACTTATAAGCAAGCCTTGTATTGAAATCTGGTTTATTGCTCATCACAAAACAGTGCCGGAAAGTGATATTTCAAGTATTTCATGCATAAAGCAACTACTTTCTCTTTCCGGCTGGGAAAACTATAAGAAGTCATTCCTAACATTCAAACAACAGGAAATGCTTTGGAATAACCGAATGATTGCTGTTGAAAATATGAAGAAGAAAAACTTCTCAGATAAAACATATAGCACTATTCATAATCTGATTACAGCGCTAGAAACAGAAAAGAATAAGCTATAAGAACTTTATCTCTTTCTCGCTCTTTTCATCAAGGTTCAAGAAGCGAGGAGCTGGTTTGAGCTCTGAGAGCTTTTTAGCAACCATAGAAGCTATCCAATCTGCGCCTTCAACTCTTAGATGAGTGTTGTCTTCTTTGCCTTCTGGGAAGTTTTCATATATGCCTGGTCCAAATACCATGAAGTACTTCTTGCTTCCTTCGTCTCCAAGTCTCTGGATTTCAAGCATTGTATCTATTGTCATATCAATAACAGGCACATTAGCATCATGACCTGCTGCTTTCATTGCTGCTGGATAATCTCCATGAGTCTCAAGAAGTCTATCACCATCAAATCTGCGTCTGGCAATTGATGTTGCGAAGTAGACATCAACACCCTTCTTCTTAAGCTCATTAGCCATATATATAAGATTAGCTCTGTAACCTGTCCATGGGTCACTATGTCTATGCTCATCAGGCTTAGAGTCATTATGTCCAAACTGTATAATTGCAGCATCGCCCTCTTCTGCAGCTAATAACGCAGATGAGAATATACCTTCAAGCAAACAAGATCTTGTTGATCTTCCGTTTACAGCTCTATTATCTAGAATCCAATCACCCTTAAGATATTTCTCAAAAGCTTCACCCCAACCTGTTTCAGGTCTTGGTCTTGTTGACAAATCTTTCTTTGCGGCTGTTGAATCACCGAATATAAATAATCTATGCATAGTCAATAATATAGCAAAAAAGGCGCGACATTAGCCACGCCCTACAACATATTACAGCTCTGGATTATCGCTGTACTCTGCCTGATCCATCACCTTCGCAAAGTGCCTTTACTTCAGAAAGTCTTGCAAGGTTGAAGTCTCCAGAGATAGAGTGCTTCAAGCAAGATGAAGCTACTGCAAAGTTGATGCAATACTGCTCATCTTCGAAGTGTGAAAGTGCATAGATGATACCAGCTGCGAATGAGTCACCGCCACCTACTCTGTCGATGATGTCTGTGATCTCATAGTGTCTTGAAAGATAGAAACCTGTCTTTCCTGAAAGTGCTGCAGACCAGCCATTGTGGTCAGCTGACTTTGACTCACGAAGAGTTACTGCGATAGTTGAGATGTTAGGGAACTCCTTCTTAACTTTGTCGCAAAGCTCCTTGTAAACGTCTGTATCAAGCTTGCCTGATGTAACATCAGAATCAGCCTCGATGCCAAGACACTTCTGGATATCTTCCTCGTTAGCGATGATTACATCAGCATACTTAACGAGTTCTCTCATTACCTCTGGTGCCTTCTTACCGTAGTTCCAGAGTTTCTTTCTATAGTTAAGGTCAATAGAAACTGTTGCACCTGCAGCTTTTGCAGCCTTCATAGCAGCAAGAGCACAATCAGCAGCTTCCTGTGATACAGCTGGTGTAATACCTGTTGTATGGAACCATGTAGCACCGTTCATGATTGCATTGAAGTCAAAATCTTCTGGCTTTGACTTAGCAATAGCAGAATCAGCTCTATCATATACAACAAGTGATGGTCTCTGGTTAGCACCAGTCTCGAGGTAGTAAATACCAAGTCTGCCACCCTTAACCATGTTGATAGCTGAAGTATCAACACCATACTTCATAAGCTCTCTCTCACAAGCCTCACCTACAGCGTTCTCCGGAAGAGCTGTTACGAATACAGCCTTCTCTCCAAAAATAGAAAGAGATACTGCTACGTTAGCCTCTCCACCGCCGAATGTAGCTTCGAGCTCTGGAGTCTGGAATAAGCGATAGTGCTCAGGGCTTCTTAAGCGAAGCATAATCTCACCGAATGTAACATATTTCTGATTGGACATAATGAACCTCCAAGATTTATGAATATAGTTTAAGGTAGGTATCAATATAAAGTCAATAATTATTGAAACAATGTTTCACTTTTCAGAATAGTATGTTATAATGGGCTTATCCAAGCAAAAAAGGATGGAGAAAGTATTATGACTAACGAAGAACTTTTCACTAAATTCCATAACATTGGTATCGTACCAGTTGTTAAGATTGATGATGCTAACAAGGCAGAGGGCCTTGCTAAAGCAATGATCGAAGGCGGACTTCCTTGTGCTGAGGTTACTTTCAGAACTGACGCAGCAGAAGAAGCTATTAAGAGAATCACAAAAGCATACCCAGAGATGCTCGTTGGTGCTGGCACAGTAATCAACCCAGAACTTGCAGAGAAGGCAGTTAACGCTGGTGCTAAGTTCATTGTATCTCCAGGCTTCAACCCAGAGACAGTTAAGTGGTGTCTTGACCACAATGTACCTGTAACACCAGGTGTACAGACTCCTTCAGAGATTGAAAGAGCACTCACATATGGTCTTAAAGTATTGAAATTCTTCCCAGCTGAATCTTCAGGTGGTGTTAAGATGCTCAAAGACCTCTCAGGTCCATTCCCACAGGTTAAGTTCATGACAACAGGCGGAATCAACCCAGACAACCTTCCTGACTATGCAAAAGCAGCTAACGTACTTGCAGTAGGTGGTTCATGGATGGTTAAGGCAGATCTCATCGAAGCTGAGAACTGGGCAGAAATCACAAGCCTATGTAAGGAAGCTGTAATCAAGCTACAGGGACTTACACTTGCACACGTTGGAATCAACCTCCCAGATGCAAAAGCAGCATCAAACGTTGCTGGCGAGTTTGCTAAGCTTGGCATGGACGTAAAAGAAGGCAACAGCTCAATCTTCATGAACAAAGACATCGAGCTTATGAAGAAGAACTACCTCGGTACTAATGGCCACATTGGTTTCCGCTGCTATGATCTTGAAAGAACTGTTTACTTCCTTGAAAACCAGGGCTTCACAGTTAAAGAAGACACAATCGCAAGAGATGCTAAAGGCAAGATGAAAGTCTGCTACTTCAATGAAGAAATCGGCGGCTTCGCATTCCACCTTGTAAAATAATCGGAATATTCCAATTATGATATGTTCCCTCTTATTGTACACAAATCCAATAAGAGGGATTTTTAATAAAAGAGAAGGAAGAGATTCTATAGAATACTTCTTAATTTCTACAGTGAGTTAGGTACGTATTTGAATCTACCAGCAATGGAAAATCGTCTCTTGTTATTCCCTTTTCGATTCAAAGTTCATGACGACAGCATGCTATAAGTTCTTATGAACTATCCTGGATATATATACTTTGTTTATAAGTTTTATTTTGTAACTTTCTATGCTAATAGATAAGTATGAAGACAATACTGACAAGCAACCCATCTTTTGAGAATCTTATCACCAATGACTATCTCTATGTTGATAAGACAGATATTCTTTATAATCTTATTAAATTGTCAGGAGGATATTTCTTCTGTTCCCGTCCACGCTGCTTCGGAAAGACTATGATACTCTCAACACTTGAAGCAATATTCCAGGGAAAGAAGGAGCTCTTCAAAGGTCTGAAGATATATGACACAGATTATGACTGGAAAGAATATCCAGTAATACATTTGAACTTAAGTCTGCTGATGTGTGCATCAAGCAGAGAAGAACTAGAACTCTCATTGAATAATAAGGTCTCTTACATAGCCAAAGAATATGGCGCTCCCTTTAACCGTTCATATGACTGTTATATGAATTTAGATTGTCTCATCTCATATCTAGGAAAGAAAAGCAAAGTTGTAGTTCTGATTGATGAATATGATAAAATGCTTCTCTCTGGTCTTAACAAACCTGAGATAGAGGAAATGAGAAGCGCGCTCTGGGGCTTCTTTGAAATACT
>CAKQJZ010000119.1 GCA_934247875.1 uncultured Spirochaetales bacterium | reverse complement strand
AGTATTTCATTGACAGATATGACACTCTCATCAGGTTCCTCGATCATTCCTATGCAACATCTTCCAACCAGAAGGCTTTATGCGCGGTCTTAGATAATGCGCGGTTTTTCAAGCTCTCATTACAACATAAGGAGTTGGAATCTTTAGCTTCATAATTTCCGCGCATTTTATTTCTCTACCTTAAGCCATACATCTTATTGAGGTCCTTCGTTTTTCCTTTCCAAATAGGCTCTGCTTTAATGTCTTTTTCAGGAGTTGCTTTCTCCATATTCTCTCTTATTTGGGCTATTGAGGCCTTAGCATAGATTCGGGTAGTTTCAAGCTGAGAGTGTCCTAGAAGAGATGAAACCTGTTCTAGAACCATTCCGTTCTGGTATAGAGATGTGGCTCTGCTTCTTCTGAACATATGAGGATGAACTCTTTCAGGAATTGAGGAATCAACTAAACGTGCCTTATCTGCAACTCGTGCAATCATCTCCTGAATGCTTCTTGAACTTATGTGTTCCGGTTTCCCGTTGTGCATTGTGTAGAATATGTACTCTGAGCCGGAATCATTTACATGTTCATTAATGAAGGTCCTCAGAAGCTTCGGAATATTACCAACAAGTGGTATTGTACGTTCCTTCTTTCCTTTTCCCACAAGTTGAACAAATGGAAACTCATCATCAAGATAAACATTGCCAATGCTAAGATTAGCAAGTTCAGAGACGCGTACAGCGGTCTCATAGAGCATAAGGATAATTAGCTTATCCCGCTTGCCCTTTTTTGTATTCGGACATGAGTCAACGATTAGCTTAACCTGTTCAGGTGTAAGCCATTCTTTTACCCTCGTTACTGTCTTGTAAGGTTTTACTCTCTTGAGGAGCGTATAAACAGATGCAAGAGCCACGTCCTGAGTAACACAATAGTCAATATATCCACACAGATCATTGAGCCGATGATTGCAGGTCTCTTCAGAGTTTCTTCTATCATCCTTTAACCACTCGAGAAAATTATAGACTGTATCAGCAGAGAACTCGCTGAACTTGAATATTGTGAAATTCTTTCCTGTAGCTTCTAGCCAGTTCTTGAAGATAGTGAGAGTATCTCTATAGGAGCTGATGGTATGCATGCTCCTGCCACGTTTGGGAAGGTAGTCCTGCAGAAAACCAAAGGAATAATCGAAGAAGTAAATGTTTCTTGTGTTACTCAAGGTCTACCTCCCTGGCTATTGAGCCCTTTTCCATCATTGTTCTGATGGATGTCTCACGAGGATTGCGCATGCTGTAATAGTAGTATGTTTCTCCAATGCTGCTGTGTCCAAGATACTTGCTCAAAAATGGAACCATCAACTTGAAATCCATCTCATCTTTTGCCCATTCGTTTATCCTGTTGACGACGAATGCATGTCTGAGGCTATGAATCGTCGGTCTTTTTCCTGACCAGGCAGGAAAACATGTAATCCACCATTCGCGAAACTTTCGGTCTATCGTTGTCTTACAGAAGTGCTCATCTTTATAGAAACCGGGAAAGAACCATTCCCTTGAAGGTACCTGATGTTCCATGTATTCATCATATCTGAGAAGAAGACATCTTAAATCTTCTGCAGCAAAGACATAGCGATCTTTGTCTCCTTTTGACTTCTTGATGTACAAACGTCCGGTATAGAGGTTTACATCTTCTCTCTTTAACATAACTGCTTCATTGAGCCTCAGCCCACAGAAGTAATATAGCCGTATCATAACTGAGTATTCTGCACAAAGACGTTTAAGAGAGGGCTGCACACAGTCAAGGTTATCAACATGGATTAAAATCTTGGCCATTTCAGCCTCACTAGGGATGTACTGTATAGGTTGAAACGCCTTGCCCATTGTATGACAGAACGAGGCTGCTACCCCTAGTTGCTGCATGTATTCTGCAAGCTTATTAACTGCTTGCAGCCTCCCGTTTCTAGCACTGTCCTTCTCTGTAGGCAGTCTTTCTTCCCATAGGGAAACTACAGCATTGTCAAGCTCTCCTGTATCGAATTCGTTATCAATAATGAACTTGTCGAATCTCCTTAGTATCTGCTCCTGTTCATTGAACAAGAATCCCATTGCATGCTGTTCCTCAATGAGTCCTTGAATATAAGATGCGAGCTTAGATCTGAAATCACTCATAACAGACCCCCTTTGTATGAGAACTTATTGCCTAGAGGCAGAGCGCATTCTTTGAGGCGCTTTTCATCAATGGATATATATGGATCAAGATTTTCATCACTTGTATGCCCAAGAGCTTCTGCTACTATTGAGAATGATGAAGAGGCTGCTGTGATCTTCGAGGCAAATGATCTTCTGAGAACATGAGCGCCTTTGCATTCTACATTCAGTGCTTTCTTGAGAGCATTTGAAACAACAGAACGATTATAGGGGGTTAAAAGGGGCCACTCTTTTGATGAAAATATAGTTGCTTCCCTTGTTTGGACGCTCTTTCGTTATGTATTCATATAATGCGTTGCCAACACCATTCGAAAAAGGAAGAATGACCTCAACATTCGTTTTCTTCTGGATTATTCTGAATGTTTTTCTTTCCCAGTCAATGGAATCAAATGTGAGTCTGGCAATATCAATCGAGCGCATTCCTGTCTGAGAAGCTATCTTTAAGAGAGCTCTATCCCGGAGGGATGTTGTTGTTTCAATATAGTTGCTGAGTTTTGCCTCCTCTTCCTCTGTAAGTATTACTGGAGGTTTTACCCTTGCTCCATAAATAGATGGAATTGAAACTGAAAGATCATGCTCTGTGATTTTTTCGTCATATAGAAATCTGAGAAAACCTTTAATGCGATAATTGTATGCAGCCTTTCCTTCTGCCGAAGAATGCTTGTCCTGAAGGTTGAAGTCCTTGACGTTCAGATGTGTTATCTTTGCAAAAGATGTTATCCCTATGCTGTTGATGTAGCTACAGAACCTCAGAAGACTACTGTTGTCCATACAGAGAGTTGACTCTGCCATATGATTTCTGATCCGCATTGATTTGTATGCCTCAACGGCTTCAAGTGCCCAATGTGGAAAAAATCTCTTCTTGAATGAAAAAGCTATCGGCACATTCTCTGCATTGCCATTTAGAATTTCATTTATCACTAGAAGTGTTCTCCTCTTCACCTCAATGTTGTTTCCTACTTTATCTTTCTGCATGGTTAGAAACTTGTTGACAGCCTCAACAGAGTAACCTTTATCGTGGAGCTCAAGAAATATGCAGAACTCGTCTATTGCAATCACTGAATCAGTAATGGCAGATGATGAATATCCATGCTTCTTCTTGTATTCCAAATGGATTTGCGAAGCACTAACAAATTCTTCAATCGAATAACCATCAGGACAGTCTGACATATCTACTGAATCATATAGAACTATTCTGGCATGGAAAAAAGGATTAAAAGCTCTATACGCGAAACGAGTAGCACATCCAATTGTGTAGAGATAACGAATGAAGGCGGGTTCACCCTCACTCCATGCTGGTTTGCAAGTGTAATATTTTGCGCTTATCCTGCAATCGACTATATCACATTCATGGAAACCTTCTTTGATAAGAAACGACAGAAATTCAATAATACTAAGCCGTGTTTCATGGTAGTAGCATAGAGCTTTCTCTTCACAGTATTTCACATAGCCATCTATGAGTGATTGAGCCCATCGTGGGAGAAGGTCATACGGACTAAGCTTCTCTTCATCATAAAAGAGAGGCTTCAAATTGCGAGTAGTATCGAAAGCACACGTAATTCGATATACATGGACCCTTATCTGTTTGAATTGTTCATAGCTCATAGTTGGTCTTACATGATCAGAGAGCCATGCTGCAGCAGTTTCTGGACTGAACTCAAGAGCGTTCAATTCCAAATATTCATCCAAGTGGCGAATCGTGCTCTTAACTATGGATAAATAGCTTCTACCGTGAGCCTTGTTCTTTTCCTTTTCGATTAGCTTGTTTGCTAAATCCTTGTATCTTTCATTCATACGCAGCCCCTCCTTAGGGCTATATATGAATGGTACAGTGCGAAATAAAATGCGCGGAAATTATGAAGCTAAAGATTCCAACTCCTTATGTTGTAATGAGAGCTTGAAAAACCGCGCATTATCTAAGACCGCGCATAACACGCGATTATTGTCAAGACAACCCTCTACATAATCAAGGTACAGAGATACATAAGGCTTGTACTCATCAGCATATG
>CAKQJZ010000118.1 GCA_934247875.1 uncultured Spirochaetales bacterium | reverse complement strand
CAACTAATGCATATTCCAGGTCTATTCGTTTAGGATAGGCCTATATTTATCACTCAGTACCTTGAAAAAGAGGATATGGAAAGATAGAATATGACTAGAAATACCAGAGTGGTCATATTTATGGAGGCATAATCTTGGCATTTAGTGAGTATGAATCAGAACAGCTAAAAAAAGCATTGCTCAAAGAGGCGAGACACTCTGCTGTTACACTAGGAATGAAGAAAACTAGTGTTGATCGGCTGACTAAAGCTGTAGGCATAGCAAAAGGCTCATTTTATAAATTCTTTGAATCCAAAGAGATGCTTTTTCTTGCTGTATTAGAGGATATTCACTCAGAGCTATATACTGTTGCAGATAAAGCACTCTCAGAAAACTGCGGCATAGCTAAAGCAGAGCGCGCAGCAAAGGCGCTCATTGCTGTATGTGAGCGTCTAGAAGATACAGGCGATATGACATTCATAGAAAATGATGCGAAACTGCTTTTGACAAGATTGCCAGAAGAAGTCAAAAGAGATCACTACCATGATGATGAGACTCATGTGCGTCAGCTATTAGAGAAATATGACTTAGTGCCAAAGAGCGGCGCATCTATGGCTGCTGCGACAGTAAGAGGCCTCATACTCACAGTCTCTCATAAAGACCAGATCGGAGAATTGTATCAGGATGTGCTTGAGACATTAGTCAACGGCGCATGCAAAGAACTATTTGATTAAATAAGATTGAGAAAACCGCAGAAATGCGGCTTTTTCAAAGAGGTTTGGGTTAGTCAAATCTAACTTAATAGAGGAGCGAAAATGCGACAACATAAGAGTTTCTGGGATAAAAATGCAAGAATCTATAACCTCTTCATGCATAAAGATAGCGATGCATATGAAAAAATGTATGAGCTTATCAGACAGGTAGTAAAGGGGAAGAGAGTACTTGAGCTTGCTACTGGGACTGGGCTTATAGCGAAGCACATCGCAGATGACGCAGACTATGTTGAAGCAACAGATTCTTCTCTTCAGATGATCAAAATAGCAAACGAGGGCAATAATTCTCCAAAGCTTCATTTCTCAGTTCAGGATATGTTCGCTCTTGAATACGCTAATGAGACTTTTGATGTCGTGATTGTCGCTAATGCGTTTCATGTTGTGCCTGAACCAGAGAGAGCGCTAGAAGAAGCAAAGCGTGTACTTAAAGAGAATGGCATTCTGATTGCTCCGACATTTACTCATAAAAGCAATTCAGTAAAAGGGAATATTAAGTTGTTCTTCATGAAGCTGGCAGGCTTTCCACTGATATGTAAGTGGAGTAGTGAAGAGTATCTGGGGTTCTTAGATAAAAATGGCTTCAAAGTAGAAAAAAGCAAAGTGCTTGATGCTTCGTTTCCGCTTACATATGCGGAATGTATCAAATCGGAGGTGTGATATGTCTTTCTTTGACAATACTCGAAAACCTACTGGAGTAGGTGGGAAAATAATGGTTCTTATGATGAACATCGCTCATAGCCCTGTAGCTCTTTGGTCACTTCAGTATCTTCATGTTAAGGCTAATGCGAAAGTGCTCGATGCAGGCTGCGGCGGAGGTGCGAACATCAAGAGACTTCTCAAAAGATGCCCTAAAGGAGTAGTGAAAGGAATCGACTACTCAGCACTCAGTGTTGAAAAGTCAAAGAAGATCAACAAGAGAGCAATCAGGGAAGGACGCTGCAACGTCTATCAGTGCTCTGCTTCTGACATAGTTTTCTCAGATTCTTCTTTTGATGCTGTCACAGCATTTGAGACAGTTTATTTCTGGCCAGATCTGAATGAGTGTTTTTCTGAAGTCTACAGAGTGCTTAAGAGGGGAGGCACATTCTTAATTTGCAATGAAGTCAATGGAGAGAATGAGAAAGATAAGAAGTGGACTGAGATTATTGAAGGTATGAGGATTTATAGAGCCGAAGAGCTTAAAGCATATCTAGAAAACGTGGGTTTCAAAGATATCGAGATCCATAAAAAGCGAAACTGGCTATGCCTTATTGCATATAAATAGGAGTTTTTATGAGTGTATTTGCGTCTCTCTTGCGTCTTATATATAAACTCTCAGGTGCAAAAAAGTCCTTTGCGCTTCCTGATAAAGAACTAGCGAAAGTAATTGAAAAACAGAATCGTCACCGTGGCGTCTTTATGCCAACAGATAAAAAAGCACATTATGAAATGATTAGTGTTGATAGCTTTCCATGTTTGATAGTCAGAGAGTCAGAGAAGAGATCGAAGCGTGCGATTCTTTTCTTCTTTGGTGGCGGAATGGTAATAGGACCAGACAGAGGCGATTTGCCTGTAATGCGCAAGCTATGCCGAGAGACTGGATGTGATATATGGTTCCCGTTTTATCCACTATGCAATGAGTACTCAATAACAAAAACATATGAAATGGTTTATCAGTGCTATGAGAAGATGATAGGGCTCTATGGCGGCGGCAATGTTAGCACATGCGGCTTCTCATCTGGCGGCGCACTCGCTTTAGGAATAGCAGCGCACAACAATGCAAAGCCTAATCCACTTCCTCAGCCACATCATATTGTTGCTGTATCTCCTGGTGAAATTCCCTCTAGCGATGACGAGAAAGCCCGTATGAAAGCACTCAATGATAAAGATGTCTCAATAGACTACGCATTTATGGAGACTGTAGAGAAGTTCATGCGTCATGGAGAGGCTGATGTGCCTGATTATATGCTCTCTCCTTCTCTTGGTGATTTTTCTGGTGTTGGAGATATCTCTTTCTTCTATAGCTCAGATGAAGTGCTTTATGGAGCGCTTCCTGAGTTTGAAGCAGCATGCAAAAGAGCAAATGTCCCTTATAGTGTCTCTGCACGAGATAAGATGGTTCATTGCTATTGCATGCTTCCGATTTTCAGAGAAGCAAAAGAAGACTTTGAGAAGATCGTTCAGATATTGAAGAAGTAGGGGCGTTATGAAAGACAATGAACTCCAGTTTGATTGTGAATCTCATGTGCTCTATTCAAAAGCCGCTAAGAGAGAGATAAAAGCAAAGATTGCTTTGCACTTTGAGGCAGATGAGAGAGAAGCAGTATGGGAAAAAGTCCAAAGACAGTATGTGGAATATATTTCTTCGCTCCGCACTGACCTTGGAGGTGATAAGAACTTTCATAATGGCAAAGGCGGCACTTATGATTGCATCGCTATCTTAAGCTATTACTCAGTTTGCAAAGCTGTAACATCGTTTCGTGAGATAGAAGAGATTGAAGAGAATCTGATTCTGTCTACATTCAGAAAGCTGTGGTTTGTCGATTGCAATAAGCCTTTCTGGAAGAAATTGATTTATAGAGCATTTCTCAAAGCGAAAGATAAATGTGACAAATGGCATGACTATGAGATGCGTGTCTCTCCATATGAAAAAGATAAGCCTATCTATTATGAATTCATATCGTGCCCAGTTGCTGAGTTTGCTAAAGAGCATGGGCTTGAGGATATCATGGGAGCACTCTGCAACGTCGACTATGCAGCTATGGAGTGCTTAAAAGCTAAGCTTATAAGAACTGCTACATGTTCTTGTGGCAGTAAATGCGACTACACAATCTGTGGTGATAAAGACTCATATATAAGAGAACATCCTGAGTATCGAGATGATAAAGGGTATAGGAGAAATCGATGATAAAACCGATTATTGAAGGACTTCTGCTTGGTCTTTTGCTTGTTGCAATATGTGCTATAGGCATACGGCGTGGCGCTGTTAACATGGTTCATCTTTATAGCCAAGAAGTGCAGGAAAGATGCATAAAAGAAGGACTCATTACGCGAAAGAGAATAAAACGCAACTCATTGCTTTTTAAAGCTATTTGCATACCTGGCTATATAGCGTACCTGCTTATTTCTGTATATGCGATAAATGGAGCAAGAGGCTTTGATGAATGCTTTTGGCAAATGTTTCTGATTCTTTCAATTATGAATCTTATCGATAGATTCCTTATCGATGAATATTGGGTATGCCATACGAATGCATGGACAATACCAGGAACTGAGGATCTTAAGCCTTATATCACAGCAGAAGATAAGCGCAAGAAGTGGCTCTTCGGTACAGCTGGCATGGCACTCATTGCTGCGTTTTTAGCATTTGTAATGACTTTGTTTATTCACAATGCTGGCGATACGAGTAGCCAGCATGTGAAGGGTAGAATACCCCGAGGCTTGCCTCGGTTAGCTCC
>CAKQJZ010000117.1 GCA_934247875.1 uncultured Spirochaetales bacterium | reverse complement strand
GATCAGTTTGCTTCAGATAGTTCAAAGACAGTTCATCTTGTTGGAATAAACTTCTCATCAAGTGAGAAGAACATCAACGAGTGGAAAGAAGAGATTCTCTAGCTCGCTGCACATAATTAGCTAGAGTTGGCTTCTTTAGCTTTATCATCTATCATTGCTTTATGGTTGAAATCAGAGTCATCAAAGAAAGCGAGATTGATAGTGCTAAAGCGATTATGAAGAGCTCTTTTCCCTCTTCATACTACTCTATCTTCTATTTATACCAAGAGACTACTTTAGTTGCATTAGTTGATAACAAAGTAGTTGGAGGCATAAATCTTGATGTCTATGATGCTACTATACGTGTTGGCTACGTTGGCTGGCTCTATGTCGATGCAGCTGCTAGAGGCCTTGGCATTGGCGAGAAGCTTGTTGAGAAGGCTATTGAGTTCTTAGAGCATGATGTTAAAGTCGATGAGACTGTACTCTGCATTGAAGGTGATAACCCTTCTTCTTTCAAGAACTTCTCTCCTCGTGGTTTTGATATCATGAGCCTTGGAGAGCAGATTAAATGCTTCAAGTGGAATATCGGCAAAGTCTACAAACACGCATCTCGCTTTTTTGATATGGGCTACTTTCTCTGGCATAAGAAGAATGGAGTTGAATGCAAAAGGCAAGTAATAAAGAAAAGCCCATTGAGATCCATTCTTTCACTGCTCATTACTGTGCTTTTCAATACTCTGCTATTCACACTCTCTGTAGCTAAATTCAAAGCAATAACGCCATATACGCTTTTGATTCCTCTCTTTGTCTTAACGATGAGAGCGCTGACAGAAGCTATAGTCTTATTATGCTTCAAGACTAAGTCTATATATCTCTCTTGGGATACTTCCTGGCTTTCATCTATCATTTCTGTTCTTTTGCCATTCTATTTTCCATCCCCTGGCGGAGTATATGTAAAAGGGGATGATTGGAAGCTTAAAGACAAAGCGAAAGCGCTTGGCGTTTCAGCGCTGATTACAGTAGCAGCAGAAGCTATTGCACTATTAGCATTCAGAAGCATCATAGAATATCTATTCTTTGCGCTCCCTCTATTCCTTCTCGACACGCTTTTCTCTTTCTACCCTTTCTGCGGATTCTTAGCATCTCGCATAAAAAGAATCACAGGCAAAAAACAGCCTCTTATCTACCTCTTTGTTGCTATTGTAATTATAGGAATTTTCATCGCTTAGTGATAAACTCACTTTTATGAGTAAATATCCATTCAATGAAATTGAACCTAAATGGCAAAAATACTGGGAAGAGAACAAGACTTTCAAAGCCGTTGAAGATCCTAGCATTCCAAAATCCAAGAGACAGTATGTCCTCGATATGTTCCCATATCCATCAGGTGCAGGCTTGCATGTTGGCCACCCTGAAGGCTATACAGCAACAGATATCTATTCTCGCTATCTGAGAATGCAGGGCTACAATGTACTCCACCCAATGGGATTCGATTCTTTCGGTCTTCCTGCAGAGAACTATGCAATCAAGACTGGAACACATCCATATATCACAACAAACAAGAATATCGACAACTTCCGCCGTCAGATCAAGAGCCTCGGCTTCTCATATGACTGGGACAGAGAGATAAGCACATGCAACGAAGATTACTATCACTGGACTCAGTGGATCTTCGAGCAGCTATATAAGAAAGGTCTGGCTTATGAGGCCAATACACCTATCAACTGGTGCCCAGACTGCAAGACTGGTCTTGCTAATGAGGAAGTCAAGGAAGGCCACTGCGAAAGATGTGGTGCTAAAGTTGAGAAGAAGAATATCAGACAGTGGATTCTAAGAATCACTAGCTATGCTGACCGCCTTCTTGAAGGTCTAGATGACCTTGATTGGCCAGAGTCTGTCAAAGCTATGCAGCGCAACTGGATCGGCAGAAGCGAAGGCGCTGCTGTATTCTTCAAGCTTGAAAACAGCGATGAGCGTCTTGAAGTATATACAACTCGTTGTGATACTCTCTTTGGCGCTAGCTACATGGTTATCGCACCTGAGCATCCTCTTGTTTCTAAGCTCACTACTCCAGAGCAGAAAGCTGCTGTTGAGCGCTATCTTGATGAGACTAAGCACAAGAGCGACCTAGAAAGAACAGACCTCGCCAAAGATAAGACTGGAGTATTCTCTGGCTCTTATGCTATTAACCCAGTAAACGGAAAGAAGATCCCTATCTGGATTGCTGACTATGTACTCATCTCTTATGGCACTGGTGCTATCATGGCAGTTCCTGCTCATGATGAGAGAGACTGGGAGTTTGCTAAGAAGTTCAATCTTCCTATCATTGAAGTACTCAAGAGCAAAGTCGATGTACAAAAAGAAGCTTGGACAGAAGACGGAGAGCATGTCAACTCTGAGTGGCTTGACGGTCTGAATAAGGCAGATGCTATTGCTAAGATGCTTGAATTCTTGGAGAAGAATGGCTGTGGCCACAAAGCTGTCAACTACAAGCTCAGAGACTGGGTATTCTCAAGACAGCGCTATTGGGGCGAGCCTATTCCTCTGATTCACTGTCCAGATTGTGGTACAGTGCTTGTTCCAGAGAATGAGCTTCCTCTTACACTTCCTGAAGTTCAGAAGTATGAACCATCAGGTACAGGTGAGTCTCCTCTTGTAAATGTTGAGTCATGGGTCAATTGCAAGTGCCCTAAATGCGGCAAAGACGCAAAAAGAGAGACCAATACAATGCCACAGTGGGCTGGCTCATGCTGGTACTATCTCCGCTATATCGATCCTAAGAACAAGAACGCTTTCGTTGATCCAGAGAAAGAGAAGTACTGGATGCCAGTAGACCTCTACATTGGCGGCGCAGAGCATGCTGTTCTTCATTTGCTATATGCTAGATTCTGGCACATGGTTCTATATGATCTAGGTCTTGTTTCAACTAAGGAGCCATTCCAGCGCTTAGTCAACCAGGGCATGATCACATCTTTTGCTTATCAGAGAGCTAACAAGTCTCTTGTTCCTACAGACCTTGTAGAGGAAAAAGACGGCAAGTACTTTGATAAAGAAACAGGTGAAGAGCTTACTCAGGTTATTGCAAAGATGTCTAAGAGCCTCAAGAATGTCATCAACCCAGATGATTACATCCAAGGCTATGGTGCTGATTCTGTAAGAATGTATGAGATGTTCATGGGGCCTCTGAGAGAGTCTAAGCCTTGGGCTACTAATGGCTTTATCGGAGTATACCGCTTCTTGGATAGAACCTGGAGAATCGCAACAGAGAAGAAGATTGAGGATGTTGAGCTTTCAAAAGACCTCGATAAGCTTATGAACAAGACTATCAAGAAGGTAACTGAAGACACAAGCACACTTAACTTCAATACAGCTATCTCACAGATGATGGTATATGTAAATGAGCTCAATAAGCTCGACATCATTCCTAAGAAGGCACTAGAGACTCTTACCCTCCTGCTCTCTCCATACACTCCACACCTTGCTGAGGAGCTTTGGGAGATGCTTGGCCATGATCCATCTGTAGCTCATGCTAAGTGGCCTGAGTACGATGAAGAGAAGTGCAAGGATGATGAGATTGAAGTTGTTGTACAGATCAATGGAAAACTCAGATCCAAGCTTACACTCTCAGCTAGCGCATCAAAGGATGAGATGCTTGATGCAGCTAAGAATGATGAGAAGATCAAAGTATGGCTTGATGGAAAGACAGTCGTAAAAGAGATTGTAGTTCCTGGAAAGCTAGTGAATATCGTTGTCAGATAAGCAATGAAAAATTAAGAAAGGGTTTTGCTCAATGCTGTTAACTTAAGGCATTGAGCGTAACATAAGACACTAAATAATGCTCTAGCAGGTTGTAACATCTAAAACTTTCGACCTGTGCGGATGAACGAAATCTGAGAGTATGAATCTGAGATAACCCATGTCATATTCGGCATGGGTTTATTATTGGGGTGTTGTGTAGGCTAGTTATTTATATTACAATTTATTTAATTTTAAATACTTAATAATAGTTTTGAAGGCTAGTTTATGTTCGTGAAGGCAATTCCAGATAACAAGAGAGGCAGAGATGGATACTTCTGCTCTCTTGTTGAGTCCAAAAGAGAGAAAGGAAAGCCTGTGCACAAGCTTGTTTTCTCATTCGGATATATTGAGAAAGAGAGGCTTCCATACCTTAGAGCTGCATTCAATGATGGCAATCCATCGGAGATACTTCAGAAAGAGCTAGCCAAGATGAAGGAAAAAGATAAATGAGAACAGTCGAGAAGGTGCATAAGGATAGCTTCTTTGCACGTAACCATCCATCTCAGACAGCACAGGATGTAGCAAAGCGATTAGACGAGGCTTGGAATTCTTACTTTGCCCTTCTTAAAAAAG
>CAKQJZ010000116.1 GCA_934247875.1 uncultured Spirochaetales bacterium | reverse complement strand
GGCTTTTTCAATCATAACCATCCCCTAATTATTTTCTCTTTCTTCTTATTATTACCCACAACTATGCACGAAGCCTCATCTTTTTTGACGATTTTTCCTACTTAATTTATTTGCTTTTTATTCCTACTCTTTATAACAACTATGCTTACACTGCAAAAGCTAACATAATAAAAGTTAACGTTAGATTTTAATACGTCAGTTTATTTATTATGTTATAAAGAATTAGCCATTGACACTAATTAATTTAAGTATTAACTTTCCTAACATGATGAGAAGAAAAACAATAAAAGCATATACATATATTGCACCAGCTTTAGTCATTGCTTTTATGTTTTCTATCTACCCTTTTTTGAAGACATTTATATGTTCTTTTCTGACAGTAAATCAAAAAGGCAAGATTCTAGGCTTTGCTTTCTTAGATAACTACAAGCTTCTATTCAGTGATAAATCATTTCTAAATAGCGTAATGAATACACTTCTATTCATGGTTATGTTTGTGCCGCTGAATACCGTCTTCACTCTTAGCGCAGCAGCACTGACAAGAAAAAAGCGCAAATACAGTGCTATAGCTGAAACTATCTTCTTCTCGCCTATGGCAATATCACTTGCAGGAGCAAGCATTACATTCTCACTCTTATTCAGAGGCAGAGTCTCAATAATCAATAGAATATTCGGCATCTCTATAAACTGGCTCGGAGAAAGAATGCCTGCAATGCTTGTTTTAGTGCTTCTAGGCATATTCCTTGATTTCGGAATCGATTACATAATCCTGCTTACAGCATTCAAAAGCAGCGACAAAGAAGCAATAGAGGCGGCTATGCTTGATGGAGCTGATAACCTGACACTCTTTTTCTATATCGAGCTTCCAATGATCAAGAATACAGTAATCGCAACTGTATTCTTAGCAATAAAGGATGCACTTTTAATAGTTGCACCTATTCTGATAGTAACTGAAGGTGGACCATTCAGATCCACTGAAACAGTGATGTTCTACTACTATATTGAAGCATTCAAAAGCAGCAACAGAGCAGTTGCCAACACGCTCTCAGTAGTGCTTGTTTCATTTGCACTGTTTTTCATGGCACTAGGCACAAGGAAGAGACTGAAATGAGAAAAGCAATCAAAGCAATCATATTGGTACTCTTGCTGCTCTTTGTGCTATTTCCAATAGCTTATCTATTTATGACTTCATTCTTTTCAAGCTCAGACTTCATTGGAGAAAAAGCGCGCTTTTTCCCTTCCCAGTTCTCACTTGATAACCTATATAAAGTACTTAGAAAACGAGGATTCTCTACATATATAAAGAACTCGATAATCACAAGCACGCTCTCAGCATTCATAAAGCTTGGGATCACGACACTCGCTGCATATGCATTCTCACACTGGAAATTCAGAGGCAAAAGAGCATGCGCTATCATATTGCTCTCAACGCTATTCATCCCCTCTGATGCAATTCTCTATGAGAACTTCACTACGATATCAAAGCTGGGATTGCTTGATAGCTACATTGGAATAATACTTCCAGGCCTATTCTCTGCCTCCAGCTTGCTTTTGCTCTCAGCTGCATTCTATAGCCTTGATAAATCATACTATGATGCAGCAGAGATTGATGGCTGCTCTGATATCCAATATATACTATATGTGCTTTTACCGCTTACAGAAGCAGTTGCTGTCACTATCTTCCTTCAGACTTTCATTTCTACATTCAACAGCTACTTATGGCCGCTGCTTGTCACAAACAAGAAAAGCATGAGAACAATCCAGATAGCAATATCACTCTTAGGATTTGGGGAAAGTGGTGAATATGGAGCAGAGATGATGTCAATCCTTATAATCTCACTCCCATTTATCATAATTCTTGCACTTTCACGCAAGAAAATCGAAAAAGCATTAATGAATGGATACATCCATTCTTAGGAGATAAACATGAAGAGACTTATTGCATTACTTACAGTTCTTTTATCTGTATCGTTAGTCTTTGCTCAAGGCACTAAAGAAGAGAGCATCAAAACAGTTACAATCTGGCATAGCCATAGTGGCTCTATCGGAGAAGCTTTTGATGATATCGTTGAAGATTTCAACGATGGATACGGAAAAGAAAACAACATAAGAATCGAAGCTATATACCAAGGCAAAGCCAATGATGTGCTTACTAAAGTAAAGGCAAACATAAACTCTGGAGATAGGCTTCCAGAGATTGCATGTCTAGATGCTACAGCAGCACTCGATATGTCTACTGAGCCTCGCGTAGTAACTCCAGAGGAACTAGGAATAGACACTTCACGCTTAGTAGAGCAAGCACTTGAAGCATATAGAAGCGATAAGCTCTTAGCACTTCCTTTCAACGCATCAGCACTTGTACTTTATTACAATAAGACTTTGTTTGATGAGAAAGGCCTCAATGCACCTAAGACTATCGATGATATCATTGCAATCTCTCCTACCCTCAAAGCTGAGGATAAAGATGGAAATATCACAAGATATGCCATCCAGAATGCACCAACAACATATGAGCTGACATCATTCATCGGAACTCAGAATGGCTACTCATACTTTGTAAACAATAAGAATGGACACTTAGGCACACCAACAGAAGTATTGCTGAAAAAAGATGGAACTTTCAAAGCATTCCTTGAAAAATGGAAGGCATTATATGAGACAGGTGCGCTGAATAATACTCCATCTGGTGCTTCAGCAGAATTCGCAGCTGGTCGTACAGCTATGATTCTAGCGTCCTCTTCCAACCTAAAGACAATCGAGAACGCTATAGGCTCCTCATTTGAGTTAGGCCTTGCTGGAACTCCAACAGTAAACAGCGGAGACTCATGTGGCGCAGCTGTTGGTGGCGGTGCGCTATTTGCATACAGCTCAGGCGAAGAAGTAAAGGCAGTTCTTGAATATCTTATAAGCAAAGAAGTCCAGTTCTACTTCTCATCTTCAACTGGCTACATCCCTGTAAACCTTGATGTTTATCAGATGGATGAGTACAAGAGCTACATAGAGAAGAATCCTTTAAGTGCTGTTGCATCTGATATAATCCTGAACTCAGATAAGAACATCGTTAATGTATGGCTGCCATCTGCATACCAGATCTACTACTCATTCCAGGAGAACATCAATGGAGCAATCACTGGAAAGAAGACAATAGACAAGTCTGTTGATGACATGGCAAGCGTAATAGAAGGTGCGCTGAAAGACTATGCTAAGCAAAATAGCAACTAATACCAATCTGATTGCTTTCTCACGCGACGGAAGGATAGACATGACACAGTCTATCCCTCTTCTCGCAAAAGGCGGATTTGATACACTGGATCTCAATTTCTGTGAAATGATGAATAGTGCATCTCCTTTAAATGATGAGAGAGCTAAAGAATATATCAACAAGCTCAAAGAGCTGAAAAAGGAATATAAGCTCAATTACTTTCAGTGCCATTTGCCATATCCAAGAGACGGAAAAGAAAGCGATGAATCAGATAGAGCTATTCTTAAAGCTATCGGATACGCGACTGAGCTAGAAATCCCTGTTGCAGTAATACATCCTATAAAAGGTTCTGTTTCTGATAATGTTTCATACTTAAGGAAATTCTTGTCAAAGAGTGATGATATAACACTTGCAGTTGAGAATATGGAATCAGAAGAAGAGATACATAGCGCCACTGATCTGCTTTCCCTCACATCAGCTCTTGATAGAACTGGCATATGCTTAGATGTCGGACACGCAAATATTCTCGCACTCGATATCCCATCATTCATAAAAAGTGCAGGCGTAAAGCTTATAGCTACTCACATTGCAGATAACAATGGAATCAGTGATCTGCATCTTCTTCCAGGAATGGGAAACATTGATTGGGAAAATGCAATGAAAGCTTTTAAAGAAAGCTACTCAGGATATATCAACTATGAAGCAATGTACTTTGGACGCAACTTGCCGTCTTCTTTCAGAGAAGAGACTATAAGACTTGCAAAGAAAATCGGCACATGGCTTCTCACGCTTTGAAGAAAATGCACTTATTCTTGTAGTCGCACGCTGCACACTTAGCGCCAGGGCATGATGTAAAGCCATCCTCTGCCCTTTCAAGCTGATGAATATGCCACTCAAGCTCTGCAACATGAGCTTTAAGATTCTCTAAGCGCTCTGATTCTTTGCTATAGCGTGCCCTATATTGTCTTAAAAGCTCATCTCGGCGCTTGTTTCCACTCTCATCTTCGCTTTTGAGATTTATGATTCTCTTTATCTCATCAAGAGAGAACCCTAAATCCTTAAGTTCAGTAATGCGCTTTAAATAAACTATAGACTCATCAGAGTAGTAGCGCTGTCCACCCTCTGTGCGCTTTGAGCTAATAAGCCCTATCTCTTCATAGTATCTGATAGTTCTGAGAGAGAGATCTGTCAGCGCTGCAATCTCTCCGATCTTGTACCTTTTCACTCCTATATCCTACCACAAAACAATTTCTTTTCTTATACTGCAGCCATGATATATCTCGAAATGATCTATTTCAAAAAATAGAGATACTTGAGGAAATTGCAAAAGTCTGTTAGCGCCCTAATGCAATGAATAAATATTCAAAATAGATGTCTTGCGGTTTTTTCTG
>CAKQJZ010000115.1 GCA_934247875.1 uncultured Spirochaetales bacterium | reverse complement strand
ATGATAAACGCAGTGCTAGATAATACCGCTCTGCCATTGCTTGGCGCCACCCTGATTTAGGGTGACTGAATAGTTACTACTTTCATTTGTGATTATGATTGGAGCTTTAAGCTCTATTGCATCTAATAAGCTCTCTTTTCTATCGACAGGCCATGGGACTATTGGATACTTCTTCTTATGAGCTTTCTCTCTTTTTGCGATATCTACACGAGGTTTTAGCCCTTGTGCTTTGAAAAAGAGGCGTCCTTCTCCATGATGAAGAAATGGAGGCACAGCTTTTGTATTGTCATAAATTGGAAGGAGTGGATAGTCATAGCTCATTGCAGAAGCAAATTGACGCATTAGAAGTGGATTGAAAGAGGAGACTATAATCCTATCTCTGAATTCTTTGTGCTTTTCTAGCTCTTCGTTTACTTTATGTGCAAGCTCTTTTCTGAAATGGAAATTCCCTTTGAGCTCGATATCATAATAGATATTGCCCATCGCGCTGAAGACTTCACTAAGCGTAGGAATCTCATCGGATATTGCTTTTATCTCATCAAGCGTTGCGCTCTCAATCTCTAAGTCTGCATTCCAGACTCGCTTTGTGTTGAAGTCGTGAATGACAACAAGCTTGTCATCTTTTGTCAGATGAACATCTAGCTCTATGCCATCTGCTCCTTTTTTCACAGCGCTTTCATATGCTTTGATAGTGTTCTCTTTCGCATCTTTGAAGTAGCCTCTGTGTCCTAAGACTATGAGTTTCTCTCCATCTTTTCTATCTTCTAGCTGCATCTAAAAGCACCTTGATTTCTTCTGCCCATAAACTCTCGTCTGGTGTTTCAAGTATCAGTGGGATGTTCTCTATTTCTTTGCGTTTGATTATCTCAAGAAATGGTTCCAGTCCAATTAAGCCATGGCCAAGATTGTCATGTCTGTCTTTGTTTGAAGCAAGCGGAACTTTAGAGTCATTTAAGTGCATTCCATAAAGCTTATCGCTCCCAAAACGAGAGAAGAAGTCATCAAGAACTTTGTTTACATCGCTCTTCACATCATAACCAGCTCCAAACAAGTGCGCTGTGTCTAGCGTGAAGCCGACTCTTTCTCTATGCTTTGAAAGTGTTAAGAGCTTCTCAAGCTCTTCAAAGCGGCAGCCTATGATAGTTCCTGCACCAGCTGTATTCTCAATTGCTATTCTGAGACTGCTATGTGCTTCAAGCACTTTATCTATCATGGCAATTGATCTCTTTATTCCATCATCTCTTTCGCCTTCTTTATAAGCTCCAGGGTGTATGTTTATAACTTCAAGTCCTAGTGCATCTATTCTAGAAGCTTCATCTAGAAAAAGGTTTAGAGATTTAGCACTTAGTTCGGGGTCTGGAGATGCAGGATTGATCAGGTATCCAGCGTGTGGAAGTATTGCTTTAGGACTATAGCCATATAGCTTCATATTGGCTTTGAATGCAGCTGTGTCTTCTGCTTTGAGCGCAGGGCTAGCCCACTGTCTCTGGTTCTTTGTGAAGATAGCAAACCCAGTTGCTCCTAGATTATGAGCTCTCTCAGCAGAGAGTGCTACAGAGAGTGATATTGATACATGAGGTCCAATGAATAACATAATCTCAATAGTAGTCAGAGCCAAAGCTATTTGCAAGTTATCTCTTCTTTTCATTCTCCATCGTTGTTATACTTCGTTTATGCAAGATTTCAATGACTATGGCTTTACACTTATAAGCGAGGATGATATTCCATCCTATTCTTCTAAAGGCTATCTCTTCAGACATAAGAGCGGCTTTGAGGTTTATTGGCTGAAAAATGAAGATGAAGAGAGATTCTTCACATATACAATCTATACACCACCATTTGATAACAGCGGTGTATTTCATATCTTGGAGCATACTCTCTTAACAGGCTCAGAGCGCTACAGAGTGCGTGACCCATTTATGGGCATGGTAAGAAATAGCTGCAACACATTCTTAAACGCTATGACAGGTCCAGATAGGACTTACTATCCTGCTGCAAGCCCTGTCAAAAAGGATTTTGATAACATCTTCAAAGTCTATACAGATGCTGTCTTCAATCCGCTTCTCAGAAAAGAGTCTTTCATGCAGGAAGGAATCAGAATGAGCAATAAGGGGGGATTGCACTTTGAAGGTGTAGTCTTCTCTGAAATGCAGGGTGATATTTCTCAGCATGAAAGCGTTGTTGCTTCTGCTTCTGCAAGACCTCTCTTTGATGATGATTCTCCATATGAATATGAATTTGGAGGCAACCCTCCAGATATTCCAACGCTTACATATGAGAAGTTCGTTGAGACATACAAGAAGCACTATGTGCCTGCGAATATGACACTGTTCTTCTATGGAGATTTAGAGATAGAAGAGTATCTGAAGTTCCTTGATAATGAGTATTTGAAGAATAGGGATCCTGGTGCCAGAGTTCCTCGTGCTAAGCTCTCTTCTAAGTGGGATAAAAGCAAAGTATATAGAGCAGTTTCAAGCGGCGAAGAGTCTACAGCTATGGTCTCCTGGCTTTTAGAGAGAGCTGAAGACAAGAAGTTTGCGACTATGCTCTCGCTTGTTGTGGATATACTCTTAGGAAACCCTGGCTCTCCGCTGTATAAAGCTATTGCAGAGTCAGATCTAGGTACAGACCTCTCATCAGAGAGCGGTCTCTCTGATTCATACAGAGAGTATATTTTCTCTGCTGGAATGACAGGAATAAAAGAAGAAGATAGTGCTGCTATTGAGCGCTATATACTATCTTCTCTTGAGCGTATTGTTAACGATGGAATAGAGCCTCGTGTAATTGAAGCTGCAATCAGGCGAATGGAATTCAAGCTTAAAGAGATTCCATCAGGACTCCCTCAGGGCTATAGGCTGTTCTTCATGCACATAGATAAAGGATGGGCATATGGTGAGAGTCCTGCTCATATGCTAAAGAGCGTTGAAGTCCTTGATGAGATAAAGAAAGAGAACAGCGAGAGTCCAAGGCTGTTTGAAGATTGGATAAGAGACAACCTTTTAAACAATACTCATAGGCTTTTGTCTATTATTGTTCCTTCTAAAAATGCTGAAGAAGCAATGGAAGAGAAGATTTCTTCTCGCCTTGAATCTCTTAAAGATAGCTACAACGCAGAAGATGAGAAGCTTTTTGATGAGTTTGAGAATGGAGAAGATAGCGCGGAGGCTATCAGCACGCTCCCTCGACTTGGCTATTTAGATCTTCCAAATGTTGCAAATATCATTGAGCACAAAAGAGATGGAAATATTATCTACAATACTTTCAGAACAGGTGGAATCGTATATCTTGATATCGCATTCGATATCTCAGATTTCACTGTTGAGGAACTTGAAGACGCAGAGTTCTTATCACGCTTGATGGGCATGTGCGATGTTGGCGAGCTCTCTTATAGCCAGTTCCTGACAGAGCTGAACTACAGAACAGGTGGCGCATCCTTTTCTATCGACTGTGGCAGCGACAAAGAAAGCGGCGAATTCAAGGCATTCTTCGTAATCAGAGTGAAAGTGCTCGAAGAGCTTATCGATGATTCATATGCGCTGATTGAAAAAGCTATAAAAGAACTGAGAATCGATTCTGATGAGCGCGTAAAAGCTGCTCTTGTAGATATCGAGAGTGACTATAAGAGCACTGTACTCAGAAGCGGGCACTCATATGCAATATCACTAGCTGAAGCTTCTGTTTCTCCTTCATTATATGCTCAGGAGAGGCTATCTGGCATCTCTTACTGGCTTCGCACCAGAGAGCTGATGAGCGATATTAAAGGCTTAGAGGCACGTTTGAAAGCGCTGCTTCAGCGTATATTCATCAAAGAAAGAACAACGCTTCATGCTGCATTTGAAAATAGTGCTGAAGAGAAAGTGCTTACATCTTCAAAAGCTTTCTTGAACATACTCCAGAGCTCTGATGGAAAATCAAAGATTGAGATAAAGTCAGCACCAATAACAAAGCTATATAGCGCATCAACTCCTGTCTCTTACTCAGCTATAGCTGCAAAAGCACCTGAATACGGTACATTGCAGCATGCTAAAGAGAAGATGTTCTTATCTATAACAAGCTCAAATGAGATCTGGGCGCTCATTCGAGAGAAAGGCGGTGCATATGGTGGCGGTGCAATGCTCGATAGCAACGAAGATGTCATGGTCTTCTATACATATCGCGATCCAAGACTTAAAGACTCTATTGAAGATTTCATAAAAGCAATCGAAGAACAGGAAATAGCGGATGCTAATATCGAGGATGCGAAGCTTGCTGTGCTATCACGAGATGTAAGGCCAATAGCGCCAAGCGCAAAGGCTTATATAGACTTAAGACGCTGTTTATATAGCATCAGCGATGAAGAGAGGCTTAAGAACAAGGATATGCAATTATCGCTTTCAAAAGAGGATATAGAGAGTGTCAGAGATGATATTCTCTTACGCTTGAAGAAGAGAGAAATCGGCGCAATCGCATCACTTTCTCAGCTTGAGACAATTGGCGCAAAAGAAAAGATTAAAAAGCTTCCTCTATGATGTAGAATAAAGAGTAGAGCATAAAAGGAGGAGTGATAAAAAGGTAAATAGAAAGGATGTTGCACTATTTCTTCCAGTAATGAAACAATAAAAGTGA
>CAKQJZ010000114.1 GCA_934247875.1 uncultured Spirochaetales bacterium | reverse complement strand
TCTGCTAAGTTCTCCTGTTAAAAAGAAAATAAGTCAATGGTTTCTGTTAAGAACGCTATTGACCTTTTATAGGAGATAAAAAAATGAAAATCAAATCAATCGTTTTTCTCTTTTTAGTTTTTATCGCTTCCTTTACCTTTGTAGCATGTGGCTCAAAAAAGAGCGAAACTGCTACAACAACTACATCTGCTGCTGCAACAACAACTACAGCTACAGCAGACAAAGGTTTTAAAGATACAGTTATAATTGCACAGGGTGCAGACGTAACATCTTTTGACCCACATGTAGGTAAAGAGACTCCTGCTGTTGCTGTAACTAGCAACATCTTTGACACTCTCGTTGATGTTGACCCTGTAAGCGGTGAGGTTGTTCCTCAGATTGCTGAGTCATGGGAACAGCTTGACGACCTGACTTATCGCTTTAAAATCCGAAAAGGCCTGAAGTTCCATAATGGCGAGGATCTTACAGCAGATGATGTTAAGTTCTCAATCGAGAGAGGCATTGCAAGCGCAGC
Organism: uncultured Spirochaetales bacterium; assembly: GCA_934247875.1. Lineage (GTDB taxonomy): Bacteria > Spirochaetota > Spirochaetia > Sphaerochaetales > Sphaerochaetaceae > Ornithospirochaeta. Next base: position 4,344 of record CAKQJZ010000114.1, on the reverse strand, counting down.
TATTTCTTACCTCTTGAACTTTATCGATACAGTAACTGTTGAAGATGAGTACACTGTAACTATCAAGACTCTAGCTCCATATGCTCCTACACTTAGAAACCTTGCAGTTCCATATGCTGCAATCGTTCCAAAGGATTATGTTGAAGCTAACCCAGATATTCTCAAGACAAAGCCAGTAGGAACTGGTCCTTACAAGTTCGTTTCATGGTCTCAGAATGATTCAATCAAGCTTGAAGCATTTGATGATTATTATGCAGGTGCTCCAAAGACTAAGAATATAACTGTAAAGATCATTCCTGAAGCAGCTCAGAGAACTATCGCTCTTGAGACAGGGGAGATTGATATCGCATATGATCTGACAACAAGTGATGCTAAGCGTGTTGATAATGAGAAGGGTCTTACTCTATTGCAGATTCCATCACTTTCTTGCTACTACCTCACATTCAATATGAGAAAAGCTCCATTTGATAACAAGCTGGTTAGACAGGCTATCAGCTACGCTATCGACAGACAGCTTCTTATCGACACTGTTAACGGCGGAAGCGGCGAGGCTGCTACAGCACTTGTAGCTCCAGCAGTATTTGGCTTCTACAACCCAGGCGAGCTTGAGTATAACCCAGAGAAGGCTAAGGAGCTCTTGAAGGAAGCAGGCTATCCTAATGGATTTACTTGCACACTTTGGGTAAACAGCAACCAGTCACGTGTTGAGATGTGCCAGGCTATCCAGGCTATGCTCATGGATGTTGGTATTACATGTAAGGTTGAAGTTCTTGAGTTTGGTGCATACATCAGCAGAACAACAACAGGTGAGCATGATATGGCTTTCTTTGGCTGGGTAACAAGCACAAAGGATGCTGACTATACTTACTACTCACTTGAGCACTCATCACAGCAGGGTGCAGCTGGCAACAGAAGCTTCTCAGATGATCCTACTATCGATGCTCTTGTAGAGAAGGGCAGAACAAGTGCAGATTCTGAGGCTCGTCTTGACGCTTATAAAGAGCTTGCAATCTACTTAAAGGATTTCATGAACAATGCTCCACTGATTTATACTTCTCTCAATGCTGGTATCAACGATAAGGTTCAGGGCTTCGACCTCGACCCAATTGGTTACCACAAGTATAACAATATTCAGGTTGCAAAATAATTAAATAGATTAGGGGGGGCAACCCCTCCATCTTTGATGGGAGTAAAGAGAGATGAAAGATAAAGAAGAGCTCAAGCTCATAGAAGAAATCAGCAATGCCAATGGTATTTCAGGCTTTGAGGATGATGTTCTTGAAGTAGCTAGAAAGTATGGTGAGGGTCTAGGTTCCTTTGAAGAGGACTCAATGAGAAACCTTTATCTCAAAAGAGCTGAGAACAGCGGCAATAAGCCAGTTGTACAGCTTGATGCACATACAGACGAAGTTGGCTTCATGGTTAAGGCAATCAGACCTGATGGCATGCTTGAATTCATTACTATCGGAGGCTGGGTTCCTACAAATATTCCAGCACACCTTGTACGTGTAAGAAACAGCGAAGGTGTTTATATCGATGGCGTAGTTGCATCTAAGCCACCACACTTCATGAGTGAAGCTGAAAGAAAGGCTCCTCTTGAGGTTTCTTCACTTGTAATCGACGTTGGTGCTACAAGCGCTGAAGAGATTTACAACGACTTCAAGATTGAAGTTGCAGCTCCAGTCGTTCCAGATGTTGATTTCAAATATGATGAGAAGCATCGCATTATGCGTGGTAAAGCATTCGATAACCGCTTAGGCTGTGCATCAATCATCGAAACTATAGATGCTCTCAAAGGTGAGAATCTCAATGTAGATGTTGTAGGTGCATTTGCAAGCCAGGAAGAGGTTGGAACACGAGGTGCAACTGTTACAGTTGAACGTGTTAAGCCAGATTTAGCTATCTGCTTTGAAGGCTGCCCTGCAGATGACACTGTAGTTCCTACATATCAGATTCAGACAGCACTTAAGAAAGGTCCAATGCTTAGATATATCGATGCAAAGATGATTACTAATCCTCGCTTCCAGCGCTATGCACTTAACCTTGCTAAAGAGCTTGGCATCCCAGTTCAGGCAGCTGTACGCACAGGCGGCGCAACAGATGGTGCTCCTATTCATCTAGGCAACCTCGGCGTACCTGTAATCGTTATCGGAATCCCTGTTCGCTATGCTCATACTCACTATGGTTATTCTTCAATTGATGACTATAGAGATGGTATTAAGCTAGCTGTAGAGATCATAAAGAGAATTGATGAGAAGACTATAAAGTCATTCTAAGGAGAATATGTATGAAAATAGGCGGAATGTTTGAACTAGAGAAGTGTAATGATAAGCAGACTATAGATGATCCTAATGCTATTTATGCTATGTCAGGACGCTGTGCGCTTTATGCTTGTATTGAAGATATTGGCAATATCGCTAATAAGGTTGCTTATGTTCCAGCCTATACATGCGAAACTGTACTCGGCTCTTACTTGAAGGCTGGGTACAGCTTGAAGTTCTATGATATCGACCCAGATAACCTGACTCCAATCTTCAAAGAAGAAGATCTTGATGGTGTTGGTGTATTGGGCTTATGTGGCTACTTTGGCTTCATCAGATACGATGAAGAGTTTGTAAAGAAAGCACATGAGAGAGGCATCATAGTTCTCCATGATACAACTCACTCTCCATACTATGTCGATCCTAATGCTGATTATGGTGCTGGCTCACTTAGAAAGTGGATGGGCATTGCAGCTGGCGGTGTTGCTGTTAAGAAAGCTGGTCCTTTCAATATCAAGCTAAAACCAGTTGAAGAGGAACATATCAAAGGTCGCTATCAGTCTTTTGAACTGAGAAGTGAAGCTCTTAGGACTAATGATGATAGCTTCAATAAGAAGGCTAGTGAGACTTTCTGGAAGAATGAATTAAGACTCAGAGAAATCTTTGATGCTTATTCTTCTGATGAGAAGTCTATCTACATTGCAAAGCACTTCGATTATGAGTCAATGAAGAATAAGAGATGTGAGCACTTTGAGACTATAATAAAGAATCTTAAGGAGCCTAAAGGCTTTAAGCCTGTATTTACAGAGCTCAGAGCGCATGATGTTCCTTCTCATTTCCCAATTTATGCTGAAAAGAGAGAAGAGATGCAGGCCTTCTTGAGAGAAAGAGGAATTTCTACAACAGTTTATTGGCCTCTTCCTCCAATGCTTGATGATGTCAACAAGTATGATGGTGCAAAGTACATATATGATCACATTGCAGCAATCCAGCTTGATCAGCGCTATGATAATGAGACAATGAAATATTTAGCTGATGTGCTAAATGAGTATTCAGAACTTAACTAGTTCATCTGCCCTGGAGTTTCTAGGGCATTTCTTATGCCATGGCAATTGTTGCTTCGCTATGGTATACAAAGAGTATAACAATAATTCATGAGAGGTATTTTATGAGAATTGGTTTGATAATGGAAAACAGCCAGGCTGATAAGAACTCAATGGTATATGAGTGCCTGAATGAGATTGCATCACAGCATGGTCATGAAGTAGTAAACTTTGGCATGTACTCATCAGCAGATGAGTATCAGGTAACATATGTAAAGGAAGGCCTTATTGCAGCAATACTCCTGCAGACTAAGGCTGTAGACTTCGTAGTAACAGGCTGCGGAACAGGAGAGGGCGCAATGCTTGCACTCAACTCATTCCCAGGTGTTCTATGTGGCCATGTAGTGGATCCAGAGGATGCATATATGTTCACACAGATCAACGACGGAAATGCAATTGCTCTTCCATTTGCTAAGGGCATGGGCTGGGGCTCTGAGCTCAGACTGAAGAACATATTTGAGCAGCTCTTCGTAGCACCAGGCGGCGGTGGATATCCAAAGGAGAGAGTAGTTCCAGAGCAGAGGAACAAGAAGATCCTCGACCAGGTAAAGACAGTCACACATCACGACATGCTCTATATTCTGAAGAACCTCGACCCAGAGTTCGTCAAAGAGACACTCTCTGGCAAGTCTTTCAGAGATCTCTTCGAGAAATATGCAGACTCTTCAGAGCTATCACTCTACGTAAAGAGCTTGTTCTAAGAAACAAACCTTTAAGCTATGCCTTCAGTCACAAAGATTGAGGGCTATTTTTATCTCAAAAAACATGAAGATATATGGATAAAAAATGTCTCCCTCTGGGGCACATTGGATAAAGCAAGAGGTGTGGGGAGTCCTATTAACTAAAGAATAGCATAAGTTGTATTACTTTGGAAGCATATAAAACAGGCATTTCGATATTAATCACAATCATTTCTGAATTTACCGATATGAATTGAGCCAGAATTCGATTTGGGGCAAAAAACGGGTCTTTCGACGCTA
>CAKQJZ010000113.1 GCA_934247875.1 uncultured Spirochaetales bacterium | reverse complement strand
AAAATATCTCTATGAAGAAATGAAAATGTGAGAAAAAGCGAGTTAACAAGAGAAAAACAAAGATTATTATGGGAGGTTTATAAATCCTAATACGGGTGAAATTATTTCGTTGTTTTATAATCCTACGGAAAGTAAGACACAGACAGTTAATCAGAGACCGGATAATGTTCTAGAACTGGAAAAGAAAGGTACGGATGTTTCTTACAAATATGTATTTGATGCAAAATATCGTATTGAAAAGGATCCTACAAGTGCCTTTTACCCGGATGATAAGCCGGGACCTAAGGTTGATGACATCAATACTATGCATAGATATCGGGACTCTATTGTGTATGAGAACCCTCAATCAAAATTCACCTTTGAGAAAACAATGTTTGGCGCTTATATTTTGTTTCCGTATGATAATGAAGAAGAATATAAGCAGCATCGCTTTTATAAGAGCATAGATACTGTTAACATAGGGGGAATCCCGTTTTTGCCAGGTGCAACTTCACTTGTAAAAAAACTGCTTTCGGATTTGATTAATGATTCAAAAGAATCAGCGTTTGAAAGAGCAACATTGCCAAGTGGTATTGAAGAAAAAATCGCAAAGGCGGATTGGGATAGAAGAGATGTGTTGATAGGTACATTCAGAACCCCTCAGCAATTTGATATATGTTATAAGAATAGATTTTACTATATTCCTAAAAGTCAAATATCTGATGCAAGACTTCCAATTCATTATGTTGCGCTGTATCAGACAGATAATAAGTTTGATGGGAAAGGACAAATAAGATATTTTGGTGAAGCGATAAGAGTTGCACTTGTCAAACGTGGAAACATTAAGGAAGTACCTGTAAGACGTAATAATTCTGATGAACTGTATTACAGGATTACTGTAAGAGAATGGCTGGATATTACTGATACAAATGAGTCAGGGAAAGCTATATTACCAAAAGAGTCAGGGTTTGTATCTGAATTTACTAATATGTTTTTACTTGAACATAGTGAGTATGTCCAAGAGCTTCTGATAAAGAGTGAAGAGGAATTTAGGCTTTATAGTGAATTAAAAAGAACTGCAAAGACCGCTGATGTTGAAGGTGATGATTCGCTTACTCGGTTCAGGTCACAGGGATGTCAATTTGTTTTTTCTGATGGTGAAATAATAGTGGTAAGGGTAGAAGACGGAAAAATTATTACTAAGAAAAGCATCAGTGAATTTGGCAGAAGGCCATCTCAGATTTTTAGACAGATTCAGCATGAGATTGGTAAGTAAAGTATAAACAATAAAGGAGATTTTCTAGGGGAGAGAAGTATCTTAGAAATTATGAAAGAATTTTGTTGTTAGCTCATTCAGCGAAAAGTTTTTGTAGAAAACTGAGATCTGCGGCCTCGTTGAGAAGATGAAGAACAGGATTGTGTAATTGAAATGAAAAATACTAAAAATAGTAAGAAGGCTATCGTAAAAGAAGGAACTGGACAGCTGATAAGAGAATTTAATAAAGAAAAAAAGACAGTGTTGCTGGATTTATCGGGAAATGATATTGAAACGCCAGCAGGCGAAAAAACGAATTGCTATAGAAACGATGCATCAGTGTTATTTTACATAGCTAACAGTTATTGGAATGCCACAAAGACATTAGAAGAGAAAATTAAAAATTGTTTTGAGGATGAAAAGGACTATTCAGATTTGATAACACAGTTGGTGATGCCATATTTGTTTGAGTTTAGACATTTTGTTGAGGTGTCCCTGAAAGCTTTATTTATGAATGCGACCGGAGAACAAGCAAAAACAATTCATGATTTAGATAAGCTGTTTATAAGTGCAAAGGACGCAATTCTGGCTTTGCAGCGGGATGAGCGCCCAGGAATTTTAGCTATTTCAGATGAAAAATATAATTCTTCAATGGCAAGTATTAAGAAGTATTTGAACAAAATGGAAGAAATTATTATTCCTTATGCTTCAAGCGAGCCTTCTGTTGAATATTATAGGTTTTTATTTGACAAGAACAATAATCTGGATGACCCGATAATTACATTGGATTATGAGAAAGAACGACAGTTACAAAATGAATATTATAGAGCGTACAAATGGCTTATAAGATCAATACATGAGATACATTACATTTTTGATATGCATCTTTGATATGCATTAGCGCCTGTCCCTTTTTAGGGACAGGCTTTTTGCTACAATAAGAATCATAAAAGGGGGAGTGCACGATTTTCGCGGCTTGTCGGCTATTTCAAACTTTTTGTAGATTGTTGTTGCAAACACACGTTCGAAGCATTATACTTTTAATCAGGAAGTAGCAAAAGCAGATTGCTTCCTTTAGAAAGGAGCGGCGTATGAGACACAAATCTACAGAGCTTATGGGTACTATTAAGGCATTTGTAGAGGACTACTACAAGAAATATCGCCACTCACCGTCTACAACGCAGATTGCAGATGCGGTCGGTATTGCCAGAGGAACTGCATATAAGTATCTGTTAGCCATGAGTGACAATGGTATGATCAGATACGATGGCCAGCAGATTTCTACTGATCAGACCGAGAAAGTTCAGACAGAGTTTACAAGTGTGGCACTACTTGGTGCTGTTTCCTGCGGCGTTCCTACGCTGGAGGAAGAGTATATAGAGGAATATGTGTCATTGCCTGCTTCTATGTTTGGCAAAGGGATTTTTTTCTTACTTAGGGCAAAGGGCGAGTCTATGATCGAAGCCGGAATTTCTCCTGGAGATTTGGTACTTGTCAGAAAGCAATCAGAAGCCAAGGATGGCGATATTGTTGTTGCCTTGGTAGCAAATGAGAACACGCTGAAGCGCTATTTTGTAGACAAAGAGAATCAGAAGATCAGACTTCATCCTGAGAACAAGACCATGAAGGACATCATTGTTTCGGACTGTAAGATTTCAGGGTGTAGCCGTCAAGGTTATTAAGAACCTTGAATAATGTGCGCTAAACAGTTTAAAAGATCAGAATAGTCATTGCAGTTGATAATGGCAGTGTTGACTACACTTACGGAAAGGTCATTGTCGGGAGAATTATGTACACTCATCATATCGGTTTCTTTCCCTTTTCCGAATGAGAGATATCAACCTTGATAGTCAAAGGAGGCGTGATGTTGGTGAGTTTTGCGGAGGAAAAAACTGGGGAATGTGTGGTATGTTGCCACAGATGTGGGGCATTTCTTATGGAGTCAGCTAGTACAACTTCGTATATGGTTTGCCCGGAATGCAGTGCCAACCTTGTTGTGTGCGTGAAGAAAGGCAAAGTATCCGTATTTGATGATACTAGATCTGAGGAGGAGCTTGCTAAGAAGAGACATGCTCGATTAACCAGATATGCCGCTAAGATTAACGAAGTCGTTAAATAGCTGTGGCAGTTATATCATAACAATTAAATATGGATGAGGTTATCAGGGAGATCACTGGATTAGTCGCACAGAAGGTGCGTTAAAAGGCTTACAAACGAGTGACGCCTGAGAACCAAGAGTTTGTGAAGAGAGTCGTATTTACTACGGATAGATGCAGCCAGGGAGCATAAGACATCTATTCAGATTAAAAAGGGCCTGCAAAACAGAAGCTAACTTGAAGTATGTTTTTACATACCAAGAGATTTAGTAGTTGTTTTGCAGTGCTCTTTTTTATTTTTGCGCTCTTTTTCCGGTTCGCTTCTGTTTTGGGAGGCACCGGAAAGGGTGCAGATTATGAAGAAGGTAAACAGAAACAATGGAGCAATTGATGTGACAACATTTGGCGGAAGAATTAAAAAGCTTAGAACAGATGCAGGGTATACCCAGGAGGAGCTTGCTGCAAGACTTCATCTTGAAGGTAAATCTGTCATTTCCAATTATGAGAATAACAGCAGAGGTGTTTCAGCTGAGATGCTTACCCAACTGAGCCGCCTGTTTCATGTATCTGCTGATTATATATTGAACGGTGATACGACGGATAATCTTGATCCTGTTGTGAATGAAGCAATAGAGATTCTAAATAATCTGAAGACGGATAAGGCAAAGCAGTCTGCACTTGCGATGCTTAGGCAGATTCAGATTCTTGAGGGCTAAGGTACACAGTATGTGAACCTTTGGTACACGTTTGCGGTAACGATTCATAAGCCCGGTTTCAATAGAATGAATTATGTAAAGAAGTTACGAAGCGGCGCGCAGCCTAGTGACATAAACACAACTGAATATAGGAGGTGTATATGGCCACTAAGGTTAATTTTTATGAAAACTACGGTGACAAGTCAGCGAGAGAGAGGGCCGAGCTGGTTTATTCCAATTACTCTTCCTTCCAGGGAATCATCGAGGATTGCAAGATGAGATTGATCTACGAGATCAAGGCTGAGAAGGAGAGAAGGTGTAGCAATCACAAAGATGAGCTTGGAGTCCGTATTCAGAATTTGGGTAACTACAGTAATCCTACAGCGGATGAAGCGGTTCTTGATGTAATGTTTGAGGGAGCTATCAATGGACTGAATTCAGCAGAGGATGCTTTATCAGATCCGGCTCTGGTACAGGAATTCAAGCGAAGAGAGTACGTCATTGTGATGATGGCTGATGAATACGCTTCTTTCAGAAGACACCTGCATGCACTTAGCGTGAAGGAGCAGGAGATTATCATTCCGTTTCTTAAGCAGGAGAAGGACTACTATACACTTGCTGAAGAAGCTGGTGTAACGGTTCCTGTAGTCAGGAGAAAGGCAAGCCGTATTCATTGTGAATTGATTTCCTACATGGAAAATTATTTCATTGAGAAGCTTTAGGAGGGATGGTCATGAAGGAATTAAAAGAGCTTACATTTCCTCCAGAGGCTGAGGAAATGGCTATTAAGTATGCTGCTTTTGACATTATGAAGCAGCTTAACAAAGAAGGAAAGATAACAGACGAAGAA
>CAKQJZ010000112.1 GCA_934247875.1 uncultured Spirochaetales bacterium | reverse complement strand
ATGATAAACGCAGTGCTAGATAATTCAGCTCTGCCATTGCTTGGCGCCACCCTGGTTTAGGGTGACTGAATAGTTACTAGATAAGAAGGAGTATATCTATGTCTGTTATAACTTTATATCATGGGTCTCAAAACAAGGTAATTAAGCCTGCTTTTGGGTATGGAGAAGATAAGCATGACTTTGGAAGAGGTTTTTATCTGACAGATGATATCGACTTAGCAAAAGAGTGGGCTGTTTGTTCTTCTTCTCATTCAAATGGCTGGTTGCATACTTATCATCTCGATTTAGACGGATTAAAAGTATTTGATTTCACAAATAAACCAGTCTTGAATTGGATAGCAGAACTGATGAGCCATAGAAATGCCTCTGACTCTAGAAGATATCAAGTATTAGCTAAATCTTTTATAGATAAATATCGGCTAAGAAATATTAGTTCGTATGATGTTATCAGAGGATGGCGTGCAAATGCTTCATATTTCTTTATTGCAAAAGAATTTGTTAGAGATAATGTAGATATAGATATTCTTGAAGACTTATTAATGCTTGGTGATTTGGGTATTCAGTATTGCATTAAGACAGAATTGGCATTTTCTCATCTACAAGAAGATTTTGATCAATTAAAAGAAGTAGATTTTGTTGAATACAATGCTAAATACAATAACAGAGATTGCACTGCAAGAGAAAATATGAGAGCTCTTGTTAATTCAGATAAAAATAAGGTTGTAAAAGTTTTTAGCACCCTGTTATAGAAGGAAGAACAAATGAGAGCATATTCAGAAGCATATTTAGATGAAGTTGTTGAGACACAAGGAAAATTGTTTGATTATTACTCCTACCAGTATTCAGATTATGATACTTGTGATTTTATTGAAGCTTATATGAAAAGTGAAACTCGACATAGAATAGATATCTGTCAAGCGTATGTTGCAACTTTAGATTATAAGGACTTGCTTGATCTTTTCTTAAAAGATGAGAACTATGTCCCTAGAAAAGGAGCGTCTGTACGTGGGTTCAGACCGATGTGGATTGGTGAGTTTTATGCATATTTTCAATGGTATTATAACCTTTCAAGTTCAGAAGTATTGAATAAGGTCCCTCTTGAATTTTTGCTACAATCTTATAACGTCCTGCATGATTTGGATTTAGAACTAGCAGTAAAGAGAGTAGGAGATGCAAGTGCATAATACTATTTGTTTTCATAATCCCGGTGAGGAAAATGGATACTTAAGCAATTGGTATTTATCAGATTTTACTGTTGAGGGAATAAAGTTCTCATCAATGGAGCAATATATGATGTACCAAAAAGCTCTCTGTTTTGGAGACCATGGCTGTGCTGCGAAGATTCTTGCAACCTCCGATGTTGGAGTCATTAAAGCGCTTGGGCGTAGTGTCCAAAACTATAATGAGACTATATGGAATGGCTTAAGGCAGATTGTTGTTTACAAAGGCCTGGTCCAAAAATTCAAACAAAATGAAGAATTAAAGAACTTGTTGCTTTCAACTGGTACTTCAATACTTGCAGAAGCTGCAGTCAAAGATACTATTTGGGGAATTGGGCTATCTATGCAAGATGAGAACAGATTCAATATCTACAAATGGAGAGGGCAGAATCTGCTGGGATTCGCACTTATGGAGGTGCGAGATGAACTATCATGAAAAGTATACATATGTTATAGAGATAGGAATAGAAACAAGCTTGATGAATCCTTCTTGTGTGTGATATTCTTATGATATCAAAATGATATCATCAATAAGGAGGATTATCATGGACGTTAAAGAGAAGATAATTAAAGGCAGGAATGGGTACGCAGCTCTTGTTCTGATTATCATTGCATTGGCTATAACCTTAGCTTGTTCTATTTGTGGTTTCATCTATTCAACTTCTGGAGACACTGTTACCAATCCTGCGTTGTTGGCGCTTTCAATTGTATTGGTAGTTATACATTGTTTTATATATATTCTCTTAGCTGGATTGAAGTCTCTAAAGCCAAATGAAACATATGTATTCACACTTTTGGGAAAGTACTATGGAACAATGGTTGAATCTGGATTCTACTTTGTCAATCCATTTGTTTCGGCTATGAATGGACAGGTGATTTCTGCTAGTGAAGTAACGCTTGGCAAGGGAAAAGGCGAGTTGTCTCTAAATCTTGGCACGACTAGACCAAAAACAATTTCTACAAAGATCCAGACTCTTGTTAACGACAAGCAGAAGGTCAATGATAAGCTTGGCAATCCGATTATCATTGGAGCTATTGTTGTTTGGAGAGTAAAGGATCCAACTAAGGCAGTATTCAATGTAGATAATTATTCAGAGTTCTTGTCTTCCCAGGCAAACAGCATCATCCGCAATGTTGCTCGTCTATATCCATATGACGATATGGATGATTCCAAAGCTGATGAAGAGATTACACTTCGTGGTTCTAGCACTGAAATTGCTTCTAGAATCAGAGATGAGCTTCAAGCAAGTGTTTTGGATGCAGGATTAGAAATCATGGAAGTAAGGATTAACCAGTTAGCTTATTCATCTGAGATAGCTGCTGCAATGCTGCAAAGACAGCAAGCTGTTGCTATAATTGCTGCTAGACAGAAAATTGTAGAAGGTGCAGTATCGATGGTGCAGATGGCTTTGGATTCACTCTCTGAAAAGGAAGTCGTTGATTTGGATGAAGAGAGAAAAGCGCAGATGGTTTCCAATCTTTTGGTTATACTTTGCGGCAATAAGGATGCTCAGCCTATAATCAACAGCGGTACTATTTATTGAGTTATGGCAAAAGACGAAAAAGAAAAGAAGCAAGTTCCTCTTCGTATTTCTAAGACGCTTTATAATGATTTGATGAAGTGGGCCGAAGATGATTTCAGGTCCATAAATGGTCAAATTGAATATATTCTCACAGAGAGCGTCAAAAAGCATAAACAGAAGGTGGAATAAATCTCAATCTGATATAGCTCAAGGTTCTCCACGTCTATAGCGTCGGGGAACTTTTCTGTTTCAAAGATTGGCGAGAAAGTACTACAAAAACGCTCTTTCCTAATAGTGAAGTGATAAGGGATGATTTTCGGTCGCAAACAGCATTGGCATTTTTCAAGAAAAGTTCATTGTATGGAGCTTCTTGACTTTCGCTCTTGTTCGTTATATTGTTACTAACTAATGTTAGTTAGTAAGGCTAGATGATGAAACAGGACGATACGAAGCAGAAGATTTTGGATAAGGCATTGGAGCTGTTTTCCACACATGGCTATGATTCCGTCAGTGTAGGAGAGATTGCAAAGGCGGTGGGCATCAAAGCGCCATCGCTATACAACCACTTTCCCAGCAAACAGGCGATTTTTGATGCCATTGTAGAAGCTACAGCGGCGCAGTACGAAGCAGATACTGATCAAATAAATATTCATGTACAGAATGCTACTCAGGATATTCCTGTTTTTACAGAGATTACTGTTGATGCGCTCTTTGAAAAGGTGAGGCAGATTTTCGAGTATTCTCTTCATAATGAAACTATTAGCCGGTTCCGTCGCATGATGACCATCGAGCAGTTCCGCTCACCGGAGCTAGCTGCACTCTATTCCAGGCGATATGTGGAGCGGATGCTGGCCTATCATGCTGGTATCTTCCGGGCTTTGATTGCGGCGGGTGAAATCACAGCAGAGGATCCAGACTCACTGGCGATGCTGTATGTTTCACCTGTATTAACACTCATTGGAATATGTGATCGCCAGCCAGAAAGGGAAAGCGAGTGTCTTGAGAAGCTTCAAAGCCATGTAAAGCTATTTTTCCGTATGGTTCATAGCGGAAATCCAAAAGGCGATGAATGTCATGTATGAGCAGGATAATAAATGGGTGCTTTGTCCTGTCTGTGGTGCAAAAACACGGCTGAGGCTGCTTCAAAGTACTGTGCTGGAGGACTTTCCTCTCTTTTTTCCCAAGTGCAGACAGGAGTGCATCATCAATGCGCGGAATTTTCAAATAAAGGTCATTGATCAGAGAGACGCAAAGACGCAGTTCTGACCACGAATGTTGTGGTTGGTGCTGCGCTTTTTTTAGGAGGAAAAGCATGAGAAAAACTTTGATAGAAAAGCTTGGGTTGCTGGGCGTTATCAGCTTTCTTTCGTACACATCGGCGGTTGTGTTTGCGCCGCTGGCTTATCCCGGCTATAACTGGTTAGAACAGGCAGTCAGTGACCTGAGTGCTGCAAATGCGCCGTCGCTGGCATTCTGGAATCAGCTATCTGCACTTTACAACGTGTGCGAGGTCGTATGCGCCACAGTCGTCTCAATCGGTGTGCAGGGGCAGAAAACAAAGCTGCTACGTACAGGTATTTATGTTTTCGCTACCATGGAATGGATCTCAGCAGTAGGCTATCGTATGTTCCCTCTGAGTGATAGCGGTTATGCCGGAGCATTTCAGGATATTATGCATATGGTTGTTACCGCTTTGGTAGTATTGCTCTCCATCATATCGCTCTCTCTGATCATTGTTGCTGGGGTAAAAAGCAAAAATTGCCGTTCTTACGGTATATGTGCAGGCATTGCTCTTTTCATGATGCTTCTGAGTGCAATTGGCATTAAATTAGTCTCTGCTGAATATTTCGGCTTGTTTGAGTGTTTCAGCGTGTTTGCGGTAACAGGCTTCAATGCAATACTAGGTATTCACTTGTTTTGTATGAAACCAAAAGAAATAAGGGAGTAAGCCCATATAAGCATCTTTTTCTGTTAGAGCCAACCACAAATGTAACGAAAAAGACAACATGAAATGACACCAGGTGGTCAATATAAAATGTAATGAAATATTGGGTCAATCACTTTTCTTGTGGGATGAAATAAAAAGCAACTAAAGCTAATTGAATAAGAATGGGTCGTTAATCTAAAGTTTAATTACCACAAAAAACAAAGG
>CAKQJZ010000111.1 GCA_934247875.1 uncultured Spirochaetales bacterium | reverse complement strand
AAGCAATTATTCGAGCTGTTAGCTGGTTTTTTAGAGCCACTTCGGATAGAAGGCAACAAACTTGAAAATTTCAGAAATTAGGCGACTGAATAGTTACAAGATTATAAAGAATATCTGTCTTATCAACATAGAGATAGTCATTGGTGATAAGATTCTCAAAAGATGGGTTGCTTGTCAGTATTCTCTTCATACTTATCTATTAGTATAGAAAGTGACAAATATAAACTTGCTATTCATTTCTGCAACTTCTCAAGGTGTTTCTAATTCTATAAAATAGAGTCCATGGTAATAAGATTGATCGGAGCTGGTGCTGTTGGCCTTTCTGTGGCAGCCAAGCTCAAGAGCGTATCAGACTTTGCGCTGATTGTTGATAAAGAGCGCTATGATAGATATTCAGCAGGGCTCACATATAATGGCAAGAGTGTGGGCTATGCTCTTTTGACTCCAGATGCTGCCTCTGTAAAGGCTGACCTTATTATTCTTGCTGTCAAGAATCTTCAGCTTTATGAGGCACTTGATGAGATTGCTCCTTTTGTTAAGAGTGATACTATCTTCCTTTCCCTTTTGAATGGCATTGATGCAGAAGAGGTGCTTTCTTCTAGATTCGGAAGTGACAAAGTCCTCTATTCATTCATAACAGATCTCTCATCTTGCCATGATGGACTAGAGACTACATGCTTTCATGAAGGCACTATCATATTTGGAGAGAAGGATAATAGCAAAAGCGAGCGAGTGCTCGCACTTGCTGCTTTATTTGATAAAGCTGGACAGCATTATGAGATACCTGAAGATATAATCCACTCAAAGTGGTGGAAGTTCATGTTAAATACATGCTTCAACACTCTCTCTGCAATACTATTTGCAGATTATTATTCTATCCACGATAACGATGCATTCATTCGCGCAGTTCGTCTCATTGCGCGAGAAGTGCAAAGTGTTGCTGTTTCTTCTGGCGTTATTCTTACTCAGGATGATGTTGAAGAGATGATCAGGCGTGTTTCTGCACTGAAAGACCATGGACAGACAAGCATGCTTCAGGATGTGCTAGCGCATAGAGAGACTGAGAACAATTACTTTGCAGGTGCTGTATCAAGGCTTGGTAAGCAAAATGGTGTCAAGACACCACTTTGTGATTTCGCTCATATTCTCCTGGAGGCTAAGCGTCATGTGTATAACGCCTGATTTAGAAGAAGAAGCAAAGAGCTTTGAAACACTGAAGACTGCACTTAATGGAGATAGGGATTTAGCTTATGGCATTCTTAAGTCATCGGGACTTGATCTATCATCTCCATTTCCTTCGATATCTGAGAAAATAAGCCAGAAAGTCAAAATAGAGAGAGAAGAGCTCGATACGCTCTGGCGCAGCGTCAGGGCCTCATTTGATAAAGAGCGTGTTGACTATAAGATCATACCAGACACTTCTCATCTGTTTCCTTTCTCTGTAAAAAGTGAACCTGTTCACTATTTATATGCAGCAGGAAACACAGAACTGCTAAGTCAATATAAGATAGCTTTCCTTGGCATGGGACTTCCGTCCCTGCAGGGAAAGGAAGATACAGCAAGAGCAGTAGAGGCTGCAGTAGAGAGTGGGGCAGTAGTAGCCTCGCCGCTTGATCTAGGCCTTCCTGCGTTTGCGCTTTCAAGAGCTTTGAAACTTGGTGGCTCTGCTATTGCTATATTATCATCATTCGTTTCTAAGTGCCCTAATGAGAACCTTATGGAGCTGATGAGTGAAGTCTATAAGAAAGGACTTCTCTTAACAGAGTTCAGCCCATACCAGAAGAGAGAGAAGTGGCACGTTGTATATAGAAACAAAGGCATTGCAGCTCTAGCAGACGCAGCATTTCTTGCAGAGGAAAAAGACGGTGGCCCAAGCTGGGCTATCTTTGATGGCGTTTTGAAGCGTGGGATGCCTGCAGGGATTTCAAAGAATGCAATAGATAACCCAAACTACAGATGGTGCAAAGAAAGAGCAGGAGAAGGTGCGATAGAGATAACTAAATGCAGCAACATCAAAAAGCTGCTGCCAAGGCCTAAAAGAGTGCGCAAAGAGGAGTATATAGAGTTAACTCCGGACCTCTTTTCTTGACCAAATATGGCTGCAAGACTAGGATATAGCAGAAGAAAAGGAAAATCAAATGAAAGAGATTACAGCAGATCAGCTGAGAAAGCTTTATATCGATTTCTTCGTGTCAAAGGGACATAAGCAGATTTCAGGTGCTTCCCTTATTCCGGAGAACGATCCGACTGTCCTGTTCACAACAGCAGGAATGCATCCACTAGTACCATATATTCTGGGAGCAGAGCACCCAGCAGGCAAGAGACTTACTGACTATCAGAAGTGTATCAGAACTGGTGATATCGACAGCGTTGGTGATCCGCACCATCTGACTTTCTTTGAGATGCTCGGAAACTGGTCTCTTGGTGACTACTTCAAAGAGCAGATGATTGAGTATAGCTATGAGTTCCTGACTAAGGTTCTTGAAATCCCTACAGAGAAACTCTCTGTTACAGTATTTGAAGGGGATGATGAAGTACCTCGTGATGACGTAGCTGCTGAGAAGTGGGCAACACTGGGAATCAACAGAGGCCATATCTACTATATGCCACGAGAAGACAACTGGTGGGGACCTGCTGGTGAGACTGGACCTTGCGGACCAGACTCAGAGATGTTCTACGACACAGGACGCCCATCATGTGGCCCTGATTGCAAGCCTGGCTGCAAGTGTGGCAAGTACTTTGAAATCTGGAACGATGTATTCATGGGATACAGAAAAGATAAAGATGGCAAGTACTATGAGATGGATAGAAAGTGCATCGATACTGGAATGGGCATCGAGAGAACTGTAGCAGTTCTTCAGGGCAAGAAGAGTGTATATGAGATTGAAGTATTCCATCCAATCATCCACGCTATTGAAGCACTCTCTGGCAAGAAATATGGAGAAGATGAGTCAAATGATATCTCAATAAGAATCATCTCTGACCATATCAGAACATCTGTATTCATCCTTGGGGACCAGAAGGGTGTAGCACCTTCTAATGTTGGCCAGGGCTATATTCTGAGAAGACTTATCAGACGCGCAGTAAGACACGGTAAGAAGCTTGGCATCGAAGGTGCATTCCTATCAGGACTTGCTGAAGTTGTGCTTTCCCTTTATTCAAAGCCATATCCAGAGCTTGAAGAGCATAGAGCTTTCATTCTCGATGAGCTAAAGAAAGAAGAAGAGAAGTTCAGTGAGACACTTACAAAGGGTGAGAGAGAGTTTGAGAAACTCCTTCCAAACTTGCTCAAAGGAAACAGCAGAGTAATTGGTGGACGCATCGCATTCAAGCTCTATGATACATATGGCTTCCCAATCGAGCTTACAGAAGAACTTGCTAAAGAGCATGGCTTTACAGTCGATGAAGAAGGCTTCAAAGCAGCATTTCAAAAGCACCAGGAACTCAGCCGTGCAGGCGCAGAGCAGCAGTTCAAAGGTGGCCTAGCTGACCACAGCGAAGCAACAACAGCGCTTCATACAGCAACACACCTTCTGCATAAGGCACTTTGCGTAGTACTTGGTGGATATGTTAAGCAGCTTGGATCTAATATCACAGCAGAACGCCTGAGATTCGACTTCAACCATCCACAGGCACTCACTAAAGAGGAACTTAAGGCAGTTGAAGACCTTGTAAATGAGCAGATTGCCAAAGACCTTCCAGTAGTAGCTGAGACTATGACACTAGAAGAGGCAAAAGCTAAAGGCGCAGCTGCACAGTTTGACGCAAAGTATGGCGAGAAAGTCAC
Organism: uncultured Spirochaetales bacterium; assembly: GCA_934247875.1. Classification (GTDB taxonomy): domain Bacteria; phylum Spirochaetota; class Spirochaetia; order Sphaerochaetales; family Sphaerochaetaceae; genus Ornithospirochaeta. The sequence goes on along the minus strand of CAKQJZ010000111.1, from coordinate 1,112 downwards.
AGTATATTCAATTGGTGATTTCTCAATTGAAGTATGTGGCGGACCACATGTAACTCATACAGGCACAATGGGACACTTCCGAATTGTCAAGGAGCAGTCATCAAGTGCAGGAGTCAGAAGAATCAAAGCAGTATTAGAGCATTGATCATTGGGGTGCAAAGCGCACCCCAATTCATTTCTTATCACTCACACTATCTCTGGTATATTGCTTGAGATTCTCACTCATCTTCTCAACTGCTTTATCGATGATCTCATCAGTGAGCCTGAATTCAATCTTCAAGCTCTCATCTTTTCTCAAGAATAGATCTGCAACGCTCACATCTAGAACAGACGCAATGCGATCAATCATCTCAGGAGACGGGAAGCTAACACACGACTCGTAAGCACAGATGCTCTTACGAGAAGTATCGATTTCTTCAGCAAGCTGCTCCTGCGAAAGGCCTCTCTCTTTTCTGATACGCTTTAAGTTATATGAAAGTAGTGTTCTTATTCCTACATCTGCCATAGAAGAAATTATAAAAGAGATGAAACAAGAAGTAAGTTCCGTGAAACGTTACAAAATGACAAAAATGTAACGAATTAGGTTGCATTTTCAAAAAACTATGAGAACATGAAAGCAGTAGAAATAATTAGAAGTGCTGCATCAGCTAACGCTATGTGGCACTTTTATATTGAATAGAAGCAGCAAAATCTTAACTACACTATATGTTTCTAGGCTTCCCATAACGATAGAAATAATTCTGAAACTAATGATGATGGGAAAAACTCCATAGTATAGAAGTAGCATCAGAAAGATACGAAGTCTCATAATAGACTTGATTTATTTTGGGTCAATCACTTTTCAATAACGAAAAACCTTCATTCTACGCTTTATTTTTGAGTTTTCTCAATTATGGTTAGTTTTGGGGATGGCTTGATGCGTAACTACTATGATATAGTTCATTTGGCCCTGCTGGATGCAGGCTGTTCTTCTCCTTCTGGGAGGAGTTGTAGCCTCCCAATCCGTTTAATACCCATTCTCGGGGTTAATTGAGGAAAAGTGCTTTCTTGCACCGTGTTGTTGAATTCTTAAATTAGCAATATACTGGAATCACACAATTCGAATGGGCTGA
>CAKQJZ010000110.1 GCA_934247875.1 uncultured Spirochaetales bacterium | reverse complement strand
TCCTAATTTTAATCTAAAACCAGGATAACATAAAGATGGAAATATTTAAAGTTTTAGATGTTACAAACTACTAGTTTGTAGCTATGGCTGATTTCATATGGATTCTTTTCTCTTATGTGCTAGAATGGTTTTGGCACTGCCAATAACGGTGGACGGTTTGCCTCTTCGTATCTTAGATGGATATCGGGAGGTGTTACTTCCCGATTCTTCTTGACGTTGATGAAGGAGGTAGCCTATGAGTGCATATGAAATTCTTATGATTGTCTTTACAGTCATGGGACTATTGATTGCTATAAGTAGAAAAAAAATAATCGCCCTATCGAGTCTCATAGTTAGAGCGATCATTTCTTAATTGAATATCGTGAGGCTGACCGTTCATCGGTGGTGCCTTCTTATTTGTATAATAATTGCAAACATCATATTTGTCAAAGCGCTACGAGGCTAGTTCAAAATCTGTATGAAGCCAGCGCATCAGGATCAATAACCCTTATATTTCTTCCTTCTTTAGCGATATATCCCATCTTAAGGAAATAATTGAGTTCTCTGAATAGCGTTGCTTTGCTTATAGCAAGGTATGATGCGATATCTTCTTTTCGCTTTGCTTTTATAAAGCGTCCTGAGACAAGTGCTGAAGCAACTTTGCTTCTAGCGCTTGGAAGCGATATATTCTCTATCCTTCCAATCAGGAACTGAAGCTTCTGATTCATAAGTGTGCAGTAGTACTCCATTGCTTTGCTGTTTTCTGCTAAGCGCCGCTTCATAAGGCTCTTTGACACTAAGAAGAGCTTTGCGTCTTGAGTGCATTCAAGCACAGTCTTCAATTCATTTTCGATGAAAAGATTTGAAATGCCAAATAGAGATCCTGATTCTAGTTTTGTTATAAGCACACGTTTATCATCTGTTATCTGGCTTTGGACTAATACAGAGCCAGATACTATCTCAACAACATAGCGAGACTCTGAATAGCTATCAGCTAAAAGAGAGTGCTTCTTTAGCTCTAGATAGCACCCATCACTCTCTTTTATGCCAGATAAAACAAATAGTTTATTCATGAGTTAGTATTTACTAACTTTTTTAGAGAAAATCAATATAACAGTCTCAAATGAGACTAAATAACATTATTAGTTATACTAGACTAACCGCATGAAACGAATAGTTATAATATCTGGAACATCCGCATCAGGTAAGACATCTCTTTTAATGAAGACTATGCCAATACTTTTAGAAAGAGGAGAGAAGCTCAGTGCTGCTAAGATGGACGCATTAGCTAGCGTTGACGCAAAAAACTTCAAAGCGCTTGGCATTCCGTCTCTTACTGGGCTTTCTATGGATATATGTCCAGATCATTTTCTTGTGTCTAACCTACCAGAGCTCTGGGCTTGGGCTGATAAGAACAAATCAGATTATCTCTTTATTGAGAGTGCTGGATTATGTCTAAGGTGCTCACCTCTTACAGAGAAGAGCGTTGCAATCACTACACTCGATGTAACTGCTAATGCTTTCTCTCCATCTCGCATGGGGCCTATGGTCGAAGAGGCTGATGTTATAGCGCTGACTAAGTGCGACCTTATAAGCCAAGCAGAGAGAGAAATCATTACATGGAGAGTTAGAAATGCCAACAAGAAAGCCAAAGTCATAGCTTTTGATGGCAGAGAAGGGTATGGCGCTGAGCGTATTGCTGACTATATTCTCTCACTCCCTGCTATATCGTCATATGAGAATGACAATCTTCGTCACACTATGCCAAGCGGCGTTTGCTCATATTGCGTCGGAGAGCGAAGAGTAGGCTCTTCTTTCCAGCTAGGAGTAGTTGGAAAGATAGATTTCGGAGGTGAGAGTGAATAAGCTGACAATACTTCCAGGATTCGATAAGAACGGAATAAAAGAACAATTTGATTCGATTTCTTTTTCGCTCGGAGAGCTATGCGCTATTGTAGGGCCAACAGGCGCAGGTAAAAGTCGCTTTATAAAAGACATTGAGATGCTTGTCTCAGGTGACTCTGTAACAAGACGTGTTGTTTTGCTTGATGGAGAGAAGGCGAGAGGAGATGAGAGAGAAGCGCTATGCGACTCTCTTATAGCTCACATTGGGCAGAATATGCGCTTCACTCTCGATATGAGTGTCAAAGAGTTCCTTGATTTCCATAGAGAAGCAAATGGAAAAGAGAGCGTTAATATTAGCGAGATAGTTTCATTCGCAGTCGCACTCTCAGGCGAGCCTTTCACTATAAATAGTTCCCTGTTCTCTCTTTCTGGAGGTCAGGCAAGAGCACTAATGAGCGCAGATATTGCATGCCTTTCTGATAGGCCAATAGTGCTTATTGATGAGATAGAGAATGCTGGTATAGATAAAGAAGCTGCACTTTCTCTCTTCATTGATAAAGGAAAACTTGTATTTCTTGTCACTCATGATCCTCATACAGCTCTTATGGCTAAAGAGAGGATTGTTATATGCGATGGTGCTGTAAAGAGTGTCAGAAAGCGCTCAGAGAGAGAAGGAGCTGTATTTGAAGAACTCGATAAAGAATATAGAAGGCGTCTGGAAATTCAAAGAAAGATGAGAGAAGGAGAGGAGATAGCATGGTAAAAGTCGTACTTTATTGGAGCAATATATGTGTATTGAATAAAGGTGAAGTTGAACTCTTGAAAAAGGTTCAAAGTGAACTGCTTCTTAATGGTATTGATCTTGAGATCAAGTTCTTTGGCCTTGGATATCCTACTCATATATCAGATTATCTGAGAGAAGATAATGCTATTCTTCCAGATATAATTCTTACAACAGATTTGGAAGTCTTTGAAGATAAGAGAGTCTTTGAAAAGCTAAAGCCAACTCTTATTGATTGCAGCAAGTGGTATTCAAATACGCTTAAAGGGGCAGAACGCTCATATTTGCTGCCATATCTTGCGATTCCTGTTTTGCTTTTCTCTAAAGATAAGAAGAATCTCTCTTTCAAAGAATTAAAACACAACAGACCTGCATTCGGCGGCATAAACAACTCAGCTGCAAAAAGCGTTGTTAAGCTTATGTGGGAGCGTTATGGCAAAGATGAGGCTGAAGCGCTTATGGGAAGTGCTGCTATTACACCTATGCCTATAGGTGCATTCCAAAGTACTAGAAAAGGGATGAGCGATGTTGCTTTGATTCCTTCTCTATTTGCTTTAAGTGATTCTTCATATATATCATCACCATTAAAAGAGGGAATCCCTGGAATCCCATCTTATTTTGCTGTTCGTAATACTATCTCAGAAGATGTCGCTAAAAAGCTGATTGAGCGCTTGAATGGAGATGATTTCATCAGCTTATATGAAGAGAAAGGAAAGCTATTGATGACAAGTAGAGAGAAACCTTCCTGGTTTAAAGCTATGAACTCTGATCTGATCTTTCTATCTGAATCATTCATATCGCAGCTTGATCCAGAAGAGTTCTATGAAACTTATTGCCACTACATTCCAAGTGCTCTAAGTTACAAATAGCTATAAAAACAGATGCCTACTGGTTGTTCCAATAGGCATCGAAATTCTTTAGATAGTAAAACAACTATTCAATAGATTTCATTTCAAATGTTTCATCAGTTGTTGTCTTCCATACCATAGCTGTGATTGTCTTTGGATTTCCATTTTCATCGAGAATCTCTGTGCCTGGAACTGCTATATACTGGTTAGAACCAGAACCTTTTGCTGCAGTGTATAGAGACTTAGTGTTAGCAGAAATTTCATTTCCATCATCAATCAAAGTGAAAGCACTTGTGCTATCGTTTTGGCCAATGTTGATAGCCATGTTCTTTGTTTTTGTATCACCTTCTTGTGGAGTAATATCGAAATAGTTGTTCTTTATTGTAATCTTTGCATGACAATTCCAAGCGATTCTCTCAATCTTTACTGGGCGAGTAGATGTTACTTTATTGCCTTCAAATACAAACTCTTCGAGAGAGTGAACAGACTCATTTGATCCTTCTCCCCAATAACCAGTTGCTGCTCTCCACCAAATAGGGTTGGAGTTGTTTTCATAAGTAGTGTTTTTATAATCTTTGAATGTACAATTCTCAAATGTAGCTTTATTAGCAGGACTTGAGCCTACGATTATGCCATTGAAAGTACAATTTTTGAATGTAATTGAATTCAAGTAGCTCCATGGACTTGTGTACATCTGGATGCCGTAATTAAGGACATTATTGAATGTGACATTTTCAAAAACAACATCGCTATTGCCAGGAAGAAGCATATAGACAGACGCGTCTTCTATAGCGTCTATGCTACTGTATCCTGTAGCAGCACTAGTAATAGTTCCATCTTTGAATATGAATGTATATTCTCCAACCTCTGCTGGTGTTGCTGCGTACTTATTCAAAGCATTAGATCCATCATTTTTGCCACCAATCATTAAGCCTTTGCCTGTGTAGCCAGTGCTATGCTCTGAATAGGCAATATCAGAATAGCCAAGGTCTCCAAGTGTTACTGTTACTACAGTGTTCTTAGTGTTATCTAGTGTAGATTTCTCATTGAATGATGATAAAGAAGGATAAAAATAGTTGGAGCATCCAGAGCATTTGTAATCTTCTCCTGTCTTATGGCCTTTCGCTGGGATTATCTCTTCTTTTGTTGCACCGCAACCTGTGCATTTAAATTCTTTTACGCCTGTTTCTGTACAAGTTGGTTCTTTTGTGACTTTTCCGCTATCCCAGGTATGCTCATGAGCTGGTTCGCAAGAAAATACCAATAGTAATACCATTGCTGAGAGCAATAATACGAAAGCTTTTCTCATTATCAGTAGCCCCCTTAATTATTTATACAAAAGGGAATTCTACCCCCCCCGATGGTTCGTCAATCACTATTTTGCATTGTAAGGTAAGCGTAATCTCGACCAGTCTTAAAATTAAAAATGCCCAGTGCTAGACTGGACATGCATGGAAAGTAGTAATCTC
>CAKQJZ010000109.1 GCA_934247875.1 uncultured Spirochaetales bacterium | reverse complement strand
ATCTCAGGTGTACTGGTTTTAGCAGTACTAAATGAAAGAAACTTTTCCTAGATTTTAATGACTAGGAGAAGTAAGGATATGATGAATTTGGACCAAATCCTAATAATCAAAGAAAGGTACAGGAATGGCGAGAGCATTAACAGCATCGCCAAGAATATGGGTATTGACTGAAAGCCTCTCCCTTAGCATTTTGCTAGCACAAGGTTCATAAAACATGCCCTGTTTCCAGGGCACCTATTAAATAATTCTTTAAATATCAAATAGTTATTACATTACATAAAACCATATTATATAGAAGTTATCTTACTCCCACTCGATTGTTCCGACAGGCTTTGGTGTCATATCATAAACAACACGGTTAACACCTTTGACTTCCTTTAGAATCCTATCTGTAATGTGAGCTAAGAGTTCAAATGGAACATTCTCAACAGTAGCTGTCATAGCATCAACTGTATTTACAGCTCTGATGATTACTGGAAACTCATATGAGCGCTGCCCATCACGAACTCCTACTGACTTGAAGTCTGGAACAGCTGTAAAGTATTGCCATACTTTTCCTTCTAGCCCATTCTTTGCAAATTCTTCTCTGAGAATTGCATCAGACTCCCTTACGCACTCAAGCCTATCACGTGTAATAGCACCTAAGCATCTAACGCCAAGACCTGGGCCTGGGAATGGCTGACGATATACCATGCCATCAGGCAGTCCTAAAGCCTTACCTACTACTCTGACTTCGTCTTTATAAAGAAGGCGTAGTGGCTCAACAAGCTCAAACTTCAGATCTTCAGGAAGGCCACCAACGTTATGGTGTGCTTTAACTGAACCACTCTCGAGGATATCTGGATAGATAGTGCCCTGAGCTAAGAACTCAATGCCTTCAAGTTTTCTAGCCTCTTCCTCGAATACACGAATGAACTCAGCTCCAATGATCTTTCTCTTTTTCTCTGGTTCAGAAACACCAGCAAGCTTATCTAGGAATCTATCAACAGCATCTACATAGATAAGGTTCGCATTCATTTCATTTCTGAAAACCTGAACAACCTGTTCTGGCTCACCCTTTCTAAGCAGTCCATGGTTTACATGAACACATACAAGATTCTTGCCAATTGCTTTGATAAGCAAAGCTGCAACAACAGAAGAATCTACTCCACCTGATAGTGCAAGAAGAACCTTCTTATCCCCAACTTGCTTTTTGACTTTCTCAATCTCTTTCTCGATAAAAGCATTAGCTAACTCTGAATTCGTGATTCTAACCATATCATCTGGTCGCTTATTGTCGCTCATAGTCCCTCCAACAATATAAATAATGTTAGCGTAAAAGAAAGCTGAAATAGAATAGCTTAAACCTCAAATTATTATATATCGCTACCTATTATTTCCTTAACTAGGTCATGCTCTTTTCCATCTGCGATGATAAGAGGCGCATGAATATAAGGCAGCTCATCTATTTGTGCTGTTATCTCAGAAAATGCAATTACAAGATTGGTTAGGTCTCCATATCGTGCCTCAACTTGGTACATTGAGAACCTTTTAATATCAAGCAATGACCAATCGATAGCCATGCCTGACTGCCTTGCAAGTAGAGATGTGAACAATAGAGCGGTACATGTGCTTCCTTCTCTGAATGGCTGTATATTCTTGAGATTTGAGAAGACAATTGCCAAATCAAGTATCTTCCAAACATCACTTTTATCTTTAAAAAGATTCCATTCATTTATAAATGAAAAGACAGCCGTTGTTTTTGCTTCAATATTCTGCCAGGGCTCATATGCTACATGGTCACATGGTCTTCCAATATCAACTTTTCTAAGTTCTCCTGCCCAAGGATATATTCCTCCAAGGAGTACCTTATGAAGTTCTTTATAAAACTCTATATCCCATGCTTTGATTCTTATTTCAGAAAGACTCCTGATGTGCTTTGAGACCATAGCCGCATATAAAGATGCAGCCTCTTCAAGTGCTTCTGCATCAGAAAATCCCTTGCTATTGATCAATACTCCATTCTTATCTGTATATATGTCTTTACCCGAAGAAACAATCAATTATATTAGCTCCTCTTTTTGATCATGCTTTTCTTTCACATTCTCAATAGTTCTTTCTAGCGCTTCAGAAAGAGCAATCTCTCCTCTAAGCATTCTGCGTGATAGCTCATCATGCGCTTTATCAGGCTTTATGCCAGTTGCAATCTCTGTCATTGCATCCACGTCTCTGATTGTGCCTTCAATCTGTTCTTCTGTCATTGAAACTCCCATTAAGGATTATAGCCCTCAAAATACACAAAACAAAAAAACAGAGTAGCTATAAGCAAATCATACATAAACTCATTAGACTGGGTTCTACTGGATGGACAAAACCAAATTAATTGAAAACTTAGCAAGTTTACTTGGCTACATTTCAATGAAAACTTGTTATTCAACAAAAACTGATGCATAATAATCATTGAAAACTACAATTAAATTCCAGGAAAGTTTTCAATGGAGATAAAAACAATGGAAATTAACCGCAATAATTATCTGAAGAAACTAGCTTCATGCATGGGGGATGGCCAAGTTAAGGTTATCACAGGAATAAGAAGATGCGGCAAATCCTTTTTGCTACATAAGCTCTTCTACACTTATTTGATAGAACAAGGTGTATGCGCTGATCATATTCTCTCTTTTGAGCTAGATTCTGTTAAAGATATTATATTTAGAAATCCACTTGAACTTGCACATCATGTCCGTAGCATCGTGGAAGGAAAAAATGAACAGTTTTATCTTTTCGTAGATGAAATCCAAATGTCAGATATAGTAGATAATCCATATAACAAAGCTGGCAAAAAGATTACATTCTATGACGCACTCAATGATTTGAGATCTCTTTCCAACTTAGATATATATGTAACTGGCAGCAATTCAAAAATGCTCTCCTCAGATATTCTTACTGAATTCAGAGGACGTAGTGATGAAATCAATGTACATCCTTTAAGCTTTGCAGAATATTATTCATTCGTTGGAGGAGACAAACAAGACGCGTTTGATGAATATGCATTCTATGGAGGAATGCCATTCACTCTCTCTCAAACAAGCGATGAAGCGAAAATGAATTATTTGTCAGCTCTTTTCAAGGAAGTATATATAAAAGATATAGTCGAGAGAAAGAAGATAAAGAGAGAGGATATACTTTCTGCAATACTTGATTTTATGTGTTCATCTGTTGGTTCTTTGACAAATCCTACAAAAATTGCTGATGCGATAAACACTAAACAGAAAAGGAAAGGAGAGGATTCTGTATCACTGAATACTGTAAAATCTTATATTGATTACCTTTCAGATGCTTTCCTTTTTTCAGAATGCAAACGTTGGGATGTGAAAGGCAAGAACTACTTCGACTATCCAAACAAATACTATGCAGAGGATATTGGCCTCAGAAATGCTCGTATTGGATTCAGACAGCAAGAAATGACACACATAATGGAGAACATTATCTACAATGAACTAATCATCAGAGGATGTAGAGTAGATATTGGCATTGTATACAGCTCAGAAAAGAATGAGAAAGGAAAGTCTATCCAAGTTGCAAGAGAAATAGATTTTATTGCCAAGAAAGGCGGAAAGAAGACATACATACAATCTGCGTATGCATTATCAACAGAAGAAAAAGCAGCTATTGAAAACAAGCCTTTCTCATTAACTGGAGACTCTTTTCCCAAAATCATAGTGCGCCATGATATCAGAAAGCGCTGGTATGATGAAAAAGGTACTCTCAATATCGGAATACTAGACTTTTTGCTAGATGATACTCTCATTTGACATAGCCTGTCATTCCACTGTTTTATACTGCCAACTATTTAATTGTCTCATTTAGATTATGTTTTGTGGGTTAAAGCTATTTTAGGATGCGAAAACACTTTTGAAGTGCTTTATACTCGCCCAATGCCAGAATCGTGACATCATTTGACAGCAAAGTATCAGATGTAACAGAAACATCTGTTTTTCCTGAACGCTTGATGCCTAAGATATTGATTCCATACTTTCTTCGAACATCTAGTTCGCCAACGCTTTTCCCAACCCAGGCATCTGGCACTTGAACTTCAAAGATGGCATGCTGCTCATCAATCTCGATATAGTCAAAAATATGATCTGCAGTGTATCTGAGAGCCGCCCACTTTGCTACCTGCTTTTCAGGATATACAACGTTATCAGCACCATTACGAAGCAGAAACTTAGCCTGTACATCGCGCTCTGCTCGTGATACTACGCATTTAGCACCTAGCTCTTTCAATAAAGAAGTGGTTTCCAGTGAGTTCTGAAAATTACTGCTGATTGTCACAAAACAAACATCAAAATTCCCAATGCCAAGCGATTTCAGGAACTCAGGATTCGTACTGTCGCCAATTTGTGCGTTTGTAACAAATGGAAGAACTTCATTGATTCTTTTCTCATCTGAATCAACTGCCATGACCTGCTGTCCTTGCTGAAAGAGCTGCATAGCAATATGACGTCCAAAACGGCCAGCTCCAATCAATAGAATGTTTTTCATTAGATAGATGCTCCTTTTTTCATCCAATAGTAATGCTTTCATGAGGTAGTTTTGCATTGCCAGTATTTTTGCTGGATACAGTTGCATAAATGAGAGTCAGTCCTCCAACTCTGCCACAATACATAAGGATAATCAGAACTACCTGTGATGGAATATGCAACTGTGGCGTAATGCCAAGTGTTAATCCTACTGTTGCAACAGCAGATGCTGCCTCGTATAAACACAATGAGAGTGAAATCCCCTCATACAAACTGATAAAGATTGCCCCGCCAAAGAACAATGCAAGATACATTATCAGAATAGTTGCAGCTGTTTTTACAGCATCAGGATCGATTCTGCGGCCAAATAGCTCTGCACTATCCTTTTTGCGGAATGTCGCAGCAGCATTGGCAAGCAAAACTGCGAAAGTTGTAGTTTTCATACCTCCTGCAGTGGAACCTGGAGAACCGCCAATCAACATCAAAAGAATCATAACACCCAACGATGAGCTAGACATAAGGGAGAGATTTACTGTGTTGAAGCCTGCTGTTCTAGGCGTGACAGATTGAAACAAAGCGGCCTGAATGCGCTCTCCAAGAGAAAGGTCATTAAAATCAACGAAGAAGAAAAACAGTGCTGGAATGACAATCAGGAAAAATGTTGTAACGAGAATTACCTTGCTCTGCATTCGATAACGACGGATCTTT
>CAKQJZ010000108.1 GCA_934247875.1 uncultured Spirochaetales bacterium | reverse complement strand
CCTATTTCTTATGATTGATGGTAGCAGATATTCGTTGTTTTTTATCCTCCCTATCTAATTTATGGTCTTAGTATAATCAAAAGTTCTCTTACCGAGAAATTATCAGCCCTCTTCTTGGTAAGCAAGGTTGTGACAATATCTTTATATTTGAACTATTGAATGTACCTGTTGAGAAAACTCTTCTTGGAGGTTATTCATTTAAGGCTGGTAGATTATATGACAATGGATCAAAGTTTAACTTCTATAATTTCGTCCTTTCAGATGGAACAAAAGACATTATCGATGAAACAGAATTACTAGAGCAAGACATTCATATGAACTATAACAATAAGGAAGTTAACTCAGCAAGTTTAGGATTAAAAACCTATCATAATGTCAAACTAAAAAAAGTAATTGATATTAGTGATAGAGAAAATGCTTTAAATATAGATGGTACAAAGGAATTCCTTCAACAATTCTTTAATAGCCCTATTCTTACAAATGATAACATGGAATATAAAACTATCGGAGATTTCAACAAAACAGGGTTTGTGAAGAACAATGAAAATATAATAGCTGAGGAAAAAGCACATTGCGAAATGGCTTTTGGATTTTCAACATCTTTTAACTTAGATAAAAAGATTGCGGCAGCAATGAATTATAATCGTGTAGATTTCTCAAATCTTTATAACTTTTTCGGTCAAAGCATAGTAGTAGATTCTTTCAATGACTGTGGATATAACGCAACGGTAATAAAAAAGGATGATTTAGAGCCAGAGAGGGAAAGAATTCTTGATGCTTTTGTTGTATCTATGTTTAAAAAGCTTGACCTTGATGATGAGCACGTTAAAAATAGAAAAAAACTACTAGAGCATTCTTATCCATCGTTATAATTTAGATGTTATTCGAGGGTTGGATTTGTGGTCCAACCCTCTTCTTTTTCTTTGGTAAGCTGATTATTTAATGTCTGTGACTGTGTAGTCTTTAGCTTCTACTGCAGCTTTAAGCACATCGTTACTAACATTCTTATTGAGGCTGACAATTGCTGTGCCGCTTTCGTGGCTTACTGCCACACTCTCAACACCGTCGATAGCCATAAGAGCCTTGTTAACTGATGCTTCACAATGTGAACACATCATTCCTTTGATATACATGGTCTTTTCCATAGTCTTCCTATTCTCCTTATTCTTATTTGTTCTCTTCTTATCTCTAGAAGAGTCATAGATTCTCATAAAATTCAGTCTCAATGCATTTGATACTACCGATACACTTGAGAAAGACATCATCAATGCAGCTATCATAGGGTTCAGTGTCCATCCAAAGAGAGGTATGAACAATCCTGCAGCAAGAGGTATTCCAAGAGCATTATAGAAGAATGCCCAGAATAGATTCTCATGTATATTCCTAAGTGTACTTCGTGAAAGTCTTATAGCAGCACTCACATCAAGCAGTGTATTCTTCATCAATATAATATCTGCTGACTCTATTGCTACATCTGTGCCACTTCCAATTGAGAGCCCTATATCTGCACTTGTTAGAGAGAGAGCATCATTGATGCCATCTCCTACCATCATTACTTTGCCATCCTTTTTAAGGCGTGCTATAGCAGCAGCTTTATCTTCAGGCTTCAGGCCAGCAACAACCTCATCAACTCCAGCCTCTCTGCCTATTGCTTTAGCTGTCTTTTCATTGTCGCCTGTCAGCATTACAACTTTAATGCCGAGGCCTTTCAATTCGTCAACAGCTTTCCTGCTGTCTGGTCTTATTTGATCAGCAACAGCGATTAATCCAATAAAGACACCATCTTCTTTGAAAAAGAGCGGAGTCTTACCCTCTTCAGATAACGCTGAAGAAAGTGTTTTAAAGCTTTCTGGGATATCGCCAATAAGCTTGATGTTTCCACCAATGAGCTTCTTTCCATCAACTGATGCTGAAACACCAGATCCTAAAAGTGCTTCAAAATCAACTGCTTCTTTAAATCTGATTCCTCGTTTATCTGCTTCATTTATGATTGCACGAGAGAGCGGATGCTCGCTCTTTGCTTCAATAGATGAAGCTTTAGACAAAAGCTCATCTTCTGTTATAGACAAAGGATAGATGCCTACAACAGCTGGTTCTCCTTTAGTGATTGTTCCTGTTTTATCAAGTGCTGCAACAGATACACGCCCACACTCTTCAAGAGAAGCAGCACTTTTGAAGAGGATGCCATTCTTAGCTCCTATTCCTGATGAGACCATGATAGCAACTGGAGTAGCGAGTCCAAGTGCACATGGACAGCTTATGACAAGTACAGATATTGCACGAGAGAGCGCATATGAGAACTCACGCCCCGCTATAAGCCATGAGACAAACGCAATAAGCGCTATAGCAATTACAGAAGGAACAAATACAGCAGAGACTTTGTCAGCTGCTTTAGCTATAGGTGCTTTAGAGCTTGCAGCATCTGTTACTAACTTGATTATCCTAGATAGCGATGTTTTATCTCCAACTTCTGTTGCTTTGCATTTCATGTAGCCTGAAGTGTTCAGCGTCCCCGCTGATACTGTACTTCCAATTTCTTTATCGACAGGAATAGACTCACCAGTAAGTGAAGACTCATCAACTGCACTAGAGCCTTCAATGACTACTCCATCTGCAGCTATCATAGCACCTGGCTTTAAGATGAAAACATCACCAACAAGCAATGAAGAAGCATCTACTTCTACTTCCTTTCCTTCCCTTTCAACTATTGCTGTTTTAGGAGAAAGCGCTAATAGTGCTTTAATAGCATCTGTAGTCTTGCCTTTGCTTCTAGCTTCCAAAAGCTTTCCAACAGTTATCAAAGTAAGAATCATTGCAGCTGATTCAAAATAGAGTCCATGAAGAAGATGCATCAAATGCATCTCTTCTCCACTTTGAGCACTCTGATTCATCTGGAAGATAAGAGCTATTGAATAGATATAAGAAGCAGCAGAACCTAATGATACAAGAGTATCCATATTAGGTGCTCTTGAAATAAGTGCTTTGAAACCGCTGATGAAGAAATGCTGATTGATTGCTAATACTAGAGTTGTTATCAAGAGTTCTAGAAGCGCTATATTAAGCGGATTCGAACTCAGTGCATTTGGAAGAGGCCAAGAGAACATGACATGCCCCATAGCAACATACATCAGAATGCACATCAATATAAGAGATGATATCAAGCGTTTCCTGATCTTCGGACTCTCATTATCTTCTAAGTTCTTTGCAATTGAGCTCTCTGTAGAGCTTCCTTCAACAGATGCATCATAGCCAGCCTTTCTGACAGCATTTATGATAGCATCTGGTTTAGCTACTCCTTCAACATTCATAGAGTTAGTCAAAAGAGAAACTGAGCATGAAGAAACACCATCAACACTATTTACTGCTTTCTCGACATGGCTCTGGCAAGCTGCGCAGCTCATTCCACTAACACTGAACTTCATTTCATTATCCTCTTGATTGTTTCAACTAGCTCGTCAACAACTTCAAGCTTCCCGCTTTGGATATCATCAACAACACAAGTAGAGATATGTTCTCTTAATAGTTCTTTTTCAAAGCTGTTGATTGCGCTATTAACAGCTGCACACTGTATAAGGATCTCAGGACAATAAGCAGAATCAGAGAGCATCTTTCTGATTCCTCTTATCTGCCCCTCTATTCTTGCGAGTCTATTATCAAGAGACTTGTACTCTTCTTCGCTTCTTTCTTTTTTCTCATGACAGCAATTCATATTGACTCCAATACCCTCAGGGGGTTATATACGCTTACAATATAATACCCCTGTATGGTATATGTCAATGGTAAATGTTATATTAGACTAACCATTCTCACTGCAAGATTAATTAAAGTCAATTTATATTTCTAACTTAATACACCGAAACGAATAACAACAACACAAGAATTTATATTTTAAATTTTTGACAATTATTACCAAAAAATTAATTTATATATTGAAGACAATCAGCTAAATTGTTATATTTATTATGATTCATAGCAAAGAATCAATAATTTTTTAGGAGGGCATCATGCTCATAAGATTCAAAGCAAGCAATTTTAGATCCTTCCGAGAACCAATGGATTTTTCCATGAAAGCTTCTTCGAATAAGGAACATCCAGAAAACACAAAAGAAAAACCCATTTATGGAAAGCTCTTAAAGTCTGCTGCTATCTTCGGAGCGAATGCTGCAGGAAAATCAAATCTTATTAAAGCTATTACGGCCGCTCTTATAATCATACGCACATCTGAAACAAGACAAGTCAACGAACTTATTCCGCTTGTTGAGCCTTTTGCATTCTGCAAAGAAGCAAAGGAAACATCATTTGAATTTGAATTCATAATGGATGAAAGCAGATACATTTACGGATTCTCATGTACTCAGAAAAAGATCACCGAAGAACATCTGACAACATACAATTCTCAGAGACCCGCAAAAATATTCAAGAGAACAACAAAGGGCTATGAATTCTACAGCAACGAAGCACTAAAACAGCTTAAGCCTCTAACTGAACGAACCACTCCTAACAAGCTATTCATTGCCACTGCAACAGTATGGAATGCAAGTCTGACTAAAAAGCCTTATCTCTGGCTTAGCAGTTATATAGATGTCTTTGATTCAAACAACCCCATGCTTCAATCACTTGAGCTATATGAAAAAGATAAAAGCGGGAAACTCAGATTATTCACAAATAACCTTCTGAAAGAAGCTGACATAAATATAAGCAATTTCACAGTTGAAGCAAAGGATATAAATAATCCACCTGCTTTCATGATGAATATGCCTGTTCCATCCATACAGAAGGAATATATTGTAAGGACAGAGCATGTTGTACGAACAGATGGAGATAATCACGCCATATATCAGCTGCCATTGCCTGCTGAATCAAAAGGAACACAAAATTTATTTTTCTTGAGCCCATGGATTAAGAAAGCTCTCGATAAGGGATATGTATTCTGTGTGGACGAGCTCGATTCAAGCATGCACCCTGCTCTACTGCTTTATATCGTCAATCTTTTCAATTCATCTGAAACGAATCCGAAAGGGGCGCAGCTCATCATGACAACGCATACAACAGATCTCCTTTCCACAAGCATCATGAGAAGGGATCAGATTTTTTTCGTGGAGAAGGACAACAATACAGGGCTCTCAGATCTGTATTCACTCAATGACTTTCCAGCAAGGACCAGAGAAGATATTAGAAAAGCATATATCGCTGGCAGGTTCGGTGCTGTACCGAACATACTATGAGGTACAATAATGGCAAGAAGAAAAGAGAATCCATTAAAAAAGAAGAGAACACAGAACCAATGTCATTAAGTTAAGCTTTTGACACTGAAAAATGCTGTTGTAAAAGGCAATGTATGGACAAGAAATCCATA
>CAKQJZ010000107.1 GCA_934247875.1 uncultured Spirochaetales bacterium | reverse complement strand
TTCAGCTAAAAAACCGAAATTCCTCATATAAATAGCTCAAAACATCTGGTTTAATTATCTCATGCGTTTATTCTGAATCATATTAGTATTTGATCTCAAGGTCTCCATTGCTTGTCTTTGCATAGATTTCCAAGATTCCTTTTCCAATGAAATCACCTTTGAATTCTTCATCATTTATCGATAATTCGCCGCGTCCTGTGCTCCAGCTTATTGCTTTGGGCTCTTCTTTGAGCTCAAGCTCAATATCTCCAGTTGTAACATTTGCATCAAGCTTCTCAAGATACTCAGGAACTATATAGCTATCGCCAGTTGTAGATTTTAGATTAAGCGTCTTAGCACTGATTCCAATAGCTTCAAAGTCTCCAGTAGTCAGTTTTACGTTGATTTCATCTGTCATTGAATCGATCAGCTCAACATCTCCTGTTGTGCTATTTATCTGGATCTTGCGCTTTGCGTTAATATTCGCGCCTTCGACATTTCCTGTAACTACATCGATATATAGTTCATCAAGCTCTGTTCTGATTATTGAAATATCTCCTGTAGCAGTCTTAAGTGATAAGCTTTTTATAGCGTTCTCTGGCAGTGTGATTCTCAGTATTCCCTTTCCTGAGCCGAATATGCCACTAGTCTTTGCTTTGACTTCATGGATGTTGCCATTTGCATTATCATCGATTGCTTTGATTCGCTTTCCATTGATTATGATTTCATTGCTGCTTCCACGCTCGATTATCATGTCTGCTCTATCTGCGCTGATTACGAGTTCTGTTTTCTCATTTGCTCTAATTACGCTATTGCTCTCCGCATTCTTATAACTCCAGCGGAGGCCAATGTACATTATCCAGATAATTACTACAGCGAGTATCAATATAAGGAGTGTCTTCTTTGAATATTCAAGCATTATTTGCCACCCTTGAATCTGTTTTCCCAGTCTTTTTCTTTATCGAAGAAATCATTTTCTACATTCTCTGATTTCTTTTTCAAATCATCATATTCCTTGAACTCTGCATCTGCGTATTTGACGCTCTCTTCTCCATCTCTTATCCAGTCACTCTCACTCTGGAGTGGCAGTACAACTGCAAGTATCAGATATGCAATAAGTGCAGGGAAGATCTCTGTGCAAATTGCAAGAATCAGAAATATCAATCTAGTAGTATTGACAGGAAAGCCTCTCCATTCAGCAAATCCTGTAGCTACGCCAAGAAGCTGTCCTTTAGGGGAACGTGTCCAGCGTCTAGTTCTCATTTTTATTTATCCTCCAATATCTTATCTTAAAACTATTTGTTTCTTTCTTCTTTCATTCTGTTAAGTTCTTTTTCGATTTCTTCATCTCTTTCCATCTCTTTGAACTTATCTTCTTTATTAGCTTCTTCCCTCCAGCTAGTCATCTTGTTGATTCTCTCTTCCATCTCATCAAAGTGACTCATCCTGGATGAGTTATTGGACTTACGATCTTTGAAGTTCTTGAGTTTCTCTTTAGCTTGAGAAAGCTTCTCTTCAAGAAGTGCTATCTCTGCTTTGCTCTTATCTACTGAGCTGTTAAGCGCTTTGAAGCTTTCTTTGATTTTCTCAGCTTCTTCAAGTGCAGCTCTCTTCTCAACAAGTGCCTCACGTGCAAGTGCTTCTTTGCCTTTATCTAGCGCAAGAGAAGCTCTCTCTGCCCATCTGGCAGCCTCATTTTCTTTGGCTTTTAGCTCATCTGCTAATCTGATTTCTTCAGCCATTGATTTTGCACAAGATGACTTTAAGTCAATGATTGTGTCTTCCATCTCCTGAATCATTAAGCGAAGCATCTTCTCAGGGTCTTCTGCTTTATCTAAGAGTGCGTTGATATTTGAGTTTACAATGTCTTTGAATCTTGTGAATATTCCCATAATTATCTCCTGTTTTATATATGCAAAGAGCGTGCCAACTAGTTAATTTGCTATTAATGACCTTCTTTTATGGCTTATTATGCCAATAATATGGTAATATTTACCAAATGAATAATATAGTTGAAATCGGAGAAAGTGAACTCTATTTGAGTTTTCAGGAATCAATAAGCAAAGTTGCTAAAATAGATAGGCCTGTGCTATTGATTGGGGAAAGAGGGACAGGTAAGGAGCTTGCTGCTAAGCGCCTTCATTATATGTCAAAGCGCTGGGAACATCCGCTTGTCACTGTTAACTGTGCTTCCTTATCTCCGACTCTTATTGAGTCAGAGCTTTTTGGTTATGAAAAAGGTGCATTCACGGGAGCCTTCTCAACTAGAAAAGGCAGGTTTGAAGAAGCAGAAGGAGGCACACTGTTTCTCGATGAAATCGGGCTCATCCCTCTTGAAGTTCAAGAAAAGATCCTGCGCGTTGTTGAATATGGCACATATGAGCGAGTAGGGTCTTCGAGGACTATAGAGGCTAATGTAAGAATAGTTGGTGCAACTAATGCTGATTTATTAGCGCTTTCTAAAGAAGGCAAATTCAAAGAAGATCTGCTTGATCGTCTCTCATTTGAAGTATTGTTCTTGCCTCCACTCAGAGCTCGTGGAGACGATATTCTCCTCCTTGCTAATTTCTTCGCTTCTCGCATGGCTATGGAAATAGGAGAGAGTGAGCTTCCTGAGTTTTCAAAAGAAGTTGTGAAGCAGCTTATGGAGTATGACTGGCCTGGCAATGTAAGAGAGCTGAAGAATGTGATAGAGAGGGCTGTATATAGAGAAGGACTTAATATTACATCTCTTTCATTGAATCCATTTGAGAATCCATATGAATCAAAAGAGAAGACTATTGAAAAAGGAAGTGTAGCCATTTCTAAGGAATATGACTTAAAACACTTTCAGAGAGCTCATGAAGCTCTTGATATAGAGTATCTCTCTAAGGCACTTGAAAAGAGCGGCGGCAACCAAAGGTCTGCAGCTGAGTCTCTGGGTCTTACATATGACCAATTCAGAGGACTATATAGAAAATATAAGGATAGACTATAGCAGATAAGAAAGGCCATCGTTTAGGTTTTCTTGACAGATTTTTACCGTTAAAATATGATTAATGTATAAAACTTACATAAAACAGGTGAAAAATCATGATTCAAGAATTTTCTGTTTCAAATTTTAGGTCTATTAAAGAGACTCAAACAATTAGTTTTTTACCCAATAAGAGGATTTCAAATTCCTCAGATGAGTTTTTGTTGATTCGTGTTAATGAAAAGGTAAGCTTACTTAAATTAGGTGTATTGTATGGATATAATGCATCTGGAAAATCAAACATCATAAAAGCTTTTTCAACATTGAGTTCATTGGTGTTAAATGGAAAAGAGACCAAACAGCCTATTTATGAATACGATCCTTTTTTGCTAGATGAAGATTATTGCGCTAAGCCGTCAGTTTTTTATTTGATTTTCTTTATTGAAGGAATTCAGTATTCATATCATCTTGAATTCACCGCTAAGGCCATATCAAAAGAAATCCTATGCGGCAGTCCTAATGGTCACAAGGTTACCTATTTTTCTCGTTCTTTAGATGACTGTAATGGTACTTCAAAGGTGTCTTTCAGCAAAGAGTGTGGGTTGAATGGCAATGACCGATTATTGCTTGTTGGAAATACTTTGAATAATTTGACTGTGTTATATGCATATCAAAAGACAAATGTATCATTTCTTGTTTTTGATAAAATAATAGATTTTTTCAGTACTTATATGATGCAGAATGTCATGCCACGCGATAATCTGTTTTTATGGGGAACTCAGAAGCTTTTTTCTGATTACGCAAGTATTTCATTTTATGAAAAACTAATGAATAAAGCAGATTTCCAGATTTCTGATGTTGAAATAAGAGAGAATCCAATTTCTGCTATTGATAAGGCAATAGACCAGGTTATCGCAAAAAGTATGCCACAAGAGTATCAGAAAATGTTAAGAGCAGAAAAAGATCAGAAGGTTAAAAATCTGCTCTTTGGTCATAAGACTGTCTCTGGAAATACTCTTATGTTTGAATATGAAAAGGAATCAAGTGGGACCACTCGTTATTTTGGTCTAGCTGCTATTTTGAAGGAATTGATAGATCATAATCACTTCATTTGCATAGATGAACTAGAGACATCTTTGCATCCTGAGCTTGTTATGTTTTTCTTGACAATGTTTTTGATGAACACTTCATCTTCTCAGATGTTTATCTCAACTCATATCCAAGAAATTATGGACGCAGACTATATGCGCTCTGATATGGTGTGGTTTTGCGAGAAGAATGAGCAAGGAGCTTCTGAGTATTATCAATTACAAGATTTTGGCTTGCATAAAAATATTAAAGCAATAAATTACTATAAAGCGGGACGTTTGGGGGCATTTCCTGATTTATCGAGTCCGATAATTGAGAAAGGTGCTGGTTCTTGATGAAATCACAAAAGAGGAGAACACATTTATCATTTGCTGTTGTCTGAGAGGGACAATCTGAATGGTATTATTTTAATTTTATGAAAGGTATTAAAAGATACCCATTCAGGCTAAAGCCTACGATTCCTAGCAGTGCAAATTACATGACAATTTTCAAAAAAGCAAAGGAATTGCTGAAAACAGAAGAATACAATGCCGTTTTCTGTGTTTTCGATCTCGATAAAGTTAAGACAGACGGGAAAATAGAGAATTTAATCGCAGAGTGTAGGAGAAATCGAAACAAGAAGATTATTCCTATTTTCAGTTTTCCATGTATTGAGGTTTGGTTTCTCTTCCATTTCTTAGAGCATTATTCATCCCGATACTATGAATCTTGTGAAGAGATAATGAAGGCATTGAAGGTTTTTGTTCCTGGTTATTCCAAAGAAAGGGTTTTCTTAGCTAATCCTTCATTTTTTGCTTCAATGAATCGTGATGATAGAAAGAATTTGGCATTTGAGAATGGAAAAGCAAGCATAAAAGAGTTATCTGATTTACAAGAGGCTTTTTACCAGACATTCACGGAAGTTGGTTCTTTTGAGCAATTCCTAGAGAAATGTCAAAAATGCAATTCTTTGGCTCAGAATTGTGATAAATGCATTGGAGAATTTGGTTCTTCAGTTCTGTCTGGAAAGCGATAAGCATCTAGTTAAGTGCTTTTTAAATCTAACTAATTAAGCTGATGAGGTGCTCAGAAGCACCATTTTCACGAAGGATTGCAGTGATTCTTTCAGCTTCTTCTGCTATCCCTTCAGCTCGACCTTCCGCTATTCCTTCTTGTTTGCTTTCTTCCTTGATCTGAGCTTCTCTTATATTTTGGTATTTCTCGAATTCTTCGAATGACATAGCTATATTCTCCTTTTCGCTGTCGTCTTTCTCGAAAAGCCTCAATATGCTTTTTATCGGTTCTGCAGTAGCTTTTGCAGCTTTTGTCTGCTTCATCGAATATATGAGGCTTTGGAGATTTTCATCCAAATCGTGCTCATATCCACCGTTCACTCTAATTATATGTATTGTTGTGGGATATTGGCAAGATAACTCATTACCTCTTA
>CAKQJZ010000106.1 GCA_934247875.1 uncultured Spirochaetales bacterium | reverse complement strand
AGAAAAAACCGCAAGACATCTATTTTGAATATTTATTCATTGCATTAGGGCGCTAACAGACTTTTGCAATTTCCTCTTTTAATTAAATTAAACTCCCAAAAAGTGTTGTATAGACTTTTAGGCTAAAGAAACGCCTAGTTTATTAAAAGTATCTCTTAGCTTTTTCGTAGTGTTCAGAGTAATCCATTCACCGTTACCATTTGTAGCCTTTGTTATTGCTTCTCCCATCAGCAGGATGTCTTTTACAGTGTAGTCACCATTGAGTTTTTCCTTGATCAAAGAGTCAGCCTTGAAGAACAGAAGAGATGCAACAAAGTTTATCATCGTCCACCCCTCAAATGTATTTGCCTTTGTCTCGTAGGTCGTACCAAGAGAAAGGGTGTTTTTGTTGGTGTCTATCATCTCCTCAATCTCCCATCTTGTCTTGTAGTCTAGGTATGCATCCTTTGGTTCCATATCCTTGCTTGCAATCAGGAATGTCATTCCGAAAAACTTGGTATCTTCATGGACTTTCTTATCCTGCTCATCAGAGAGTGAGTTGGAATCAAGCTTTTCCTTGTAGAAGTAAGAAGACATTCTGACTCTCCTCAGATCTTCATCGAAGAAAACGAACATCGTCACTCCCTTTCTTTTGCTGTAGGCTACTTTCTCATAAGTAATCCTTCTCTTGCGATAGAAAAACCACTGACCTCCTCCTTTTAATAGAGTGTTGGCATTGTATTTCTTTGCGTCTGTATCATTCTCTGAGAGAGGTATGATGAAATCTGCCTCAGCTTCGGTAAGAGCATCGAATATGGGAGATGAGAAGAACCCCTTGTCCAATATTATTATGTTGCCGCCCATCTTCAATTCTGCCAGAACTGAAAGGAAAGCTGATTTATCTGTGATGTTCCCAGGAAAAGGCTTGCAGTAGACTGGCATGTGGCTGTCTCTGTTGAAGCCGAACATCACCCTTATCTGCTCGCAGCCTTTGTTATGTGGGTTATACCCTTTAACAACATATGGATTCTCACTCTGGCTCTCAAAAGAAGACCCATCGAATATGATCTTCTCGCATTTGGTCGGGCAAAGTGAATTATAGAACTCAACCATCTGCGGCCTCATCAATGACAGCTTCTCAAGGAAATCGCTTGCGGTATTCTTGCTTAATGCAACAGAAGGAATAAGGCGGCTGATGTATGACTTCTCATATGCAATATCCATCGTCTTCAGTCTCAGATTGTTGTCAATCAACCTTAGCAAAGCCATTGTATATATTCTAAGCCCATCTGCTCCGAATGAGTCTGTCAGGCTCTTCATTATCTCTTTCGAAATGGAGAACAGAAACCAAGTGGCTCCATACTCCTTTGTTTCAGAAATAGCGACTTCTGGAGTTTTAGTGTTGGCAACAAAGCCTATCCCTTCATATATCTGACCTATGCAGCCCAGGTATTGCGTTTTGCTCTTCTTTGTTGTTTTGTCATATACCCCTTTGACCTTGTAGACATAATAATGGCCACCCTTGGCTCTTATCTCGGTGTTCTTAGGTCTGAAACTCTTTATGGAATCCGGAATCATAGGCTCTCCTTACCTATACAACACTATACAACACTATCACTAAAAAGTAAAGCTATTTCTAGCCACTTAGGAGGGGTGAAGACATCAAATCAAAGAGAAAAATGGTTAAACCGACAGTAAAAACAGCCAAGTTTCTGAACACCTGGCTGCATCATAGTAGAAAATTGTATCGTTTTGTCTCAAAACAAAGCTTAAAGCCTTATTTCCTATACAACAAAAGTTGGGAGTTTAATTTTATTATTGATATGAAGATAAACAGCCTTTATACAACAGAAAGAAAAATCATTGAGAATATAAGCAATCTGAACGCTGTCGATCTTTCTAAAATGCCTAGCTTTGTATATACAGAGGAGTTCTATGCACAAGATCCAGCATTAACTGCATTTGCAGTGAAAATAGCAGAATGCTTCGAATTCAAGAAGACAATGCTTCATGAATTGCAATGCGGAAAGACTTTTGGAGATATCTCGAATGACATTATCTCATTCTATTCCAGAAGAGCACCAAAAGAGAAAGAAAACTTAATGCTTTATTCCTCAAAAGCATAATACATATATTTAGTTATTTTAAATTTAGTCATTTATGATTTACTAAAGTTAATTTGACTATTCTCTATTTTCACACTAAAATCAAAACTAGAGGGATAATATGTTTATTGGAAGAGAAACAGAACTTGAATCACTAGATTGCTGTTATAGATCAGAAAAACAGGAAGTTGTTGTTATATATGGCAGAAGACGAATAGGCAAGACTTCTCTTATAAATAAGTTCTGCGCTGATAAACCTGACGTTATACGTTTTGTTGGATTTGAAGGAAATGCAAAACTATTGCTTTCAGCATTATGCGATGCAGTTACATCAAAACTTGATGTCTCATTTCGCAACTTCAATCCTGAAAATATTAGATCAATCTTAGAATCTGTTTTCAAAGCCTCTCGGAATGATAAAAAACTCATATTCGTAATTGATGAATTTCCATACCTTGTAAAAGAATTCCCTGAAACCATGGGCATCTTACAAGAACTGATTGACGAATACAAAGAAAAAGGAAATCTTAAGCTTATTCTTTCAGGGTCCTCTGTAAGTTTTATGGAAAGACAGGTACTAGCAAATCCCAGCCCACTCTATGGCAGAAGAACACTCAGCATTCATCTTAAGGAGTTTACTATCAATGAAGCAGCATTATTATTCGAAGGCATAAACATAACAAACTTTGATTTAATGACAATCTATTCAATAACTGGAGGTGTTCCTTTATATCTTCAGTTATTTGCAGAAAGAAGCTCATGGAAAGAATCGTTAAGAGCACTGTTTTTCCAAAGAAATGGATACCTATATAATGAACCAAGAACATTGCTGCTTATGGAGCTTCGAGAACCAGCAAACTACTACTCTATCTGCCTTCTTTTATCTCATGGCGTTAATCGTGTATCAGAACTTGCAGATAAAAGCGGCTTCACGACAGCAGCTGTCAGTGCAATACTCAAACGACTAGAAGTTATAGGAATTGTAGAATTAAAAGAAAGCATCCACTCAAAAGTTCGCAAACCCCATTGGGTTATTGTTGATTCTCTTTTTGCTTTCTATTTCCAATTTATAATGCCATTTTCAGCTTTGATTGAAATGGAGAGCATAAATGGCGTAGAAGAGTATTTCAACTCTCATATAAATGCCTTTGTTGGAAAATGCTTCGAAAAATTAGCGCTTATGCACTTTATAAAATCCAATCCATCATTTGGCGTAGTTAAGTTTGGATCTTGGTGGGGAAATAATCCTCATCTGAAACGCGAAGAAGAAATAGATATCGTTATTCAAGGCGTAAATGGCTCTTGGGTATTTGGAGAGTGCAAATGGACAGAATCCAAAGTAGGAATATCAGTACTTGATACGCTGAAAAGCCGCGCTGAGCTAGTCATTCAGAACGCAAATAAACTATATGTGCTTTATTCTAAAACAGGATTTACTGAAGAGCTATTAAAGCTTGCTGAAGTAGATAAATCCATCAGATGCATCTCATTTAGCGAAATGCTCGAAGAACATAAGAACTGAACATGGAATTTCACTAGCAAAGGTCATCTGATTGTAGAAAATCGATTAACTTAATATGTTCTACATTGCTTGTTGAATAGTCGACATCATCATTTGTGATAAGTATTTTGCGATCAATTTGCGATATATTGCTGAAAGCTCCAAACTCTCGTGCGTAAGCCTTATCTTCTACAACAGAGTATGCAACCTGAACATAGTATTTCTTTGAATCCTTTTGTGCTAGAAAATCTATCTCTTTTCCACGATTATCATAAACACATACAGAATAACCTCGATAAACCAACTCGTTATAGACTATGTTTTCAAGATTATGAGTCAAGTCAAATCTATTGTCACTGACTCTGATCGAATTCAAAGCAACATCACAATCATATAGCTTCTTGCTCTCTTCAAGCTCTTTCTTTGCTTTTGTTGAATAACGTGGAACCTGATCAATCACATAAGCTTCCGCCAAATAAGATATCCATTTCTGTATAGTGTTTGAAGAAATTGACAATCCTTGCCCCTTCATATAAGCAGCAATCGATTTGGCCGAATAGATTCGCGCATTAGATATCAATATAAAAGAAGCTACTTTTCTGAAATCAACATACTTTCTGATGTTATAACGACGAATGATGTCATTCATGACTATAGTTTCGTCTAAATCATTCAAGTATCTCTTTTGTTCTGCACTTGAAAATTCCAGTCTTTTAGGAAAGCCTCCCCAAATAAGGTAATCAGCAATTGTTATCTGCTTTCCTAGTTCCTTTGCATATTCAACCAGCTCTTTATAAACAAAAGGTCTAACTCTGAATGAAACATATCTTCCAGAGAGTTCCTTTGTGAATTCACTAGATAATAGTTTTGAATTTGATCCTGTGATGAAAACAGAACAGTTTTCTCGTCTCAAAGACTTTATAGCCAAAGCCCAATTCTCTATTTCCTGAATCTCATCGATAAATACATAGCAAAGGCCCTCACCTCTTTTTTCCTGGACATATTTGACAATATCATTCCAAGAAGAGATAAATCCTGTCATTGCTCTGTCTTCAAGATCAATTGAAACAATATTGCTGCTTTTTCTCTCTATCTCTTCTTTAACCTGCTCAAGCAGCACGCTTTTGCCAGAACGTCTGACACCAGTAATGATTTTTATTAAATCACTGTCATAAAAGCCTCTGATTTCCGCTAAGTATTTCTCTCTTTTTATCATATAATCTCCTAGTGAGCAAAATTCCATACTTTGTCTTTTTGCTCACTACTATTTAGAATTTTTCCATACTTTGTCTTTTTACTCAATAGAAAGCTTATTTTCCAGCTGAAATATGAGCTAAATGACAAAGAACATAAATCATCCTTTACCACATAGAGATTTTTGAGGGTAGACAGCGTGCAATGTACTCCGTACCATAGCTCTGGAACTTTGGCCTTTAGCGTAGACGCAGCCTTCTCAGGCAACGCTTTCAAGATTTCTTTGGTAAAATATCTTGAAACAGCTTTTCTGCATCAGCTACTGTATTGGATTCGTATATTCCAATAATTCAGCTTCATAATTTGCCTGCAAATTCAGCCAAAAAGACTTCGGAACATCCAAGGCATATTCCAATGCTATAGCAAAGTTTGAGGAAATATCCTTTTTCCCGGATATAACACTACTAACATATGCAGGAGAAACTCCAGTACGAATAGCAAGTTCAGCTTGGGTAATCCCCCTTTCATTTAGAACATCTGCTATGGTTTCTCCCGGGTGAATAATAAGATTACGGGATATACCAGTTTTCTTTGCCAACACGATATCACACACTCCTTCTATCTCAATTTCATCACATATTACGACATATTCCTATGTAGCATTGGGCTCAATTATCAATCGCGCGTTTTCTGATATTCGCAGCGAATATCGAAGTTGTTTGTACCCAGTTAACTGCTCAGGCCTTCCAAGGCCTAACTTTTAATGAAAAGGTTAAGAAACTCACAGGACTTACCTGTCTAGACACAATCATGCACCATTTTACCGATATGTTTAAGCCTCAGTCTTCTCCATATAGACATCAATCGGCTTGAATC
>CAKQJZ010000105.1 GCA_934247875.1 uncultured Spirochaetales bacterium | reverse complement strand
AGAGAAACCAGCGAATACTGTGCTAGCTGCTAGTAAAGCTACTAAAGCAATACTAAGTATTTTTTTCATACTTCCTCTGCGTGTAAATCGTTATTTGAAGTAGTTTGTTTGCAGTTTTTGCGTGATTAGTGCAGATATGAGTGCAGGTTTTTAAATGTTGAATAACGATTTATTCTTCACAAACTCTACATAAATCTACATATAAACGTAAACATAGAAATAGTGCTCAAGTTGTATGATTAGTCCTATCTAATTCAGAGGGTTAACATGCAAAAGTTATTGATTTTTTTGACTATTGCAATTCTATGCGTCACTGGTGTATTTGCGACGCCAGTATCAATTGAAGATACCATAGAATCTGCAAAAGCTAACAATGTCTCATTAGATATTGCTAAGCTTGAGCTTGAGAAGAGTCTCAGAAGTGCCTCTACGTTACAGAGCTGGCTTCCTGAATTCTCTTTGACAGGCTCTGCAACAACGCGAGGGAGTGCTATAAATCAATCATTCACTCCACTTAGTACTAACATTAGTTTAGGCGTTTCTTATTCTCTGGGAACCAATCTAATTGGAAATGCAGAGAGTGCAAGAATACAGGAAACTCTAGCAAACATTACATACCTAACTAAAGTACAATCACTTGAAGATAGTGTCAGAACTGCTTATCTGAATCTTCAGAGTTCCAAGATAAGCATTGAGAGCAGTTCTGTCACACTAAATAATCTTCAAGCAACATACGAATCAACTAAAGATATGTATGAATCAGGACAAGCAAGTGAGCTAAGCCTATTAGATGCAGAACTTGCGCTTAAGAAAGCAGAATACTCACTCAAAGCGTTAAATGATGCATATGAATTGTCACTTGATGCATTTAAAATCCTCACAGGCATTAACCTTGATGATATCGAACTTGATGATTTAGAAGATGTTGTAGCTTTGGATCTCCCTAGTGCTGAATCTCTTATTGCTAAGTATTCAAACTCCATCTTATCTCTTCAGAGTTTAGATGCTTCTATTGAACAAGCAGAAAGAAATGAAAAGAATACAAAGCTTCAAAGCTATTATCCATCTCTTTCATTCTCTGCAGGCTGGGATTTGACAGGAAGTGCTAACGTTAGCTCTACAGGCAATGGCAGCAGCATTATTTCTGATAGTTTTCATACTACTGTAAGTGTTTCAGTTCCTTTAAGTTCATATATTCCTAACTCTAAGGGCAGCAATAATGTTAAGAATGCTGAAGATAGTGTAAAGATTGCTAAACTCAACAAAGAGAGCTCTTTAACATCATTAAAAACAACAGTTAAAAACTCTATAAACACAATCAATCAGCAATATGAGAACATTGCGCTTGCAGAAGAGAGCTTAGAGCTTTCTAAGAAAACTCTAGAGCTTAAAAAGGAAAGCTATGAAGCAGGACTTGTATCTGTTTCAGATATTATCTCAGCAGAGAATAATAAGCTCTCATCTGAGCTATCGCTTTCAAGTGCTAAAGCGCAATACATCAAATCATTATATGAGCTAGCAAGTGCTCTTGGAACATCCAAGTCAGAGCTCGTAAAAGAATATTCAATCTAAGAGGTTAATAGAAAATGAAAGGCAAGATATTTGACAGGATTATTACAGTAATCCTAGTTTTGATATGCGCAGCACTTGCTGTTGCAATATATATGAGAAGCGCTGAAAGCAAAGAACAGATGCCTATGAATATGGGGCCTAGAGCTGAAGATAGTAGCTCATCAAGCGTAGTCAATGTTAATGCTGTTGAAGCTGAAGCTTCTACATTCATTAAAACCAGAAAGCTTTCTGGCACTTTATCATCACTTGATAAAGATGTTTCTGTTTATTCAGATATCTCCGGCAAAGTCACATCTGTTCTAGTAAAACGAGGAGACGAAGTAAAGAAAGGAGATGTTCTTTTATATGTCGATCCATCTAAACCTGGCATGAGCTACAAAGAGAGCGCAGTTACAGCAACAGCAGATGGAACTGTATATAGCGTCAATGTATCAGAGGGCGACAATGTATCAGGTGCTAATGCCATTGTCGTAATCAGAGGAGAGCGAGATCTCAAAGTTGATATAAACATTCCTGAGAAGGATATAGCAACAGTTGAACTTGGAGCTAGTGCAACAATTACTTCTGCTTCATATGAAGGCAAGAGCTGGGATGGAGAGATTTCATATCTTTCAGATACTCTCTCCACTTCATCCCGCTCTCTTCCTGCAGAGATTTCAATAAAAGGTGATACAGAAGGCCTCAAAGAAGGAATGTATGTAAATGCAGAAGTTGTTGTCAAAGAACTAGAGAACGTCATCATGATTCCAACAAGTGCTATCTCTTCATATGCCGGTGAGAGTGTTGTTTATACAGTTAAGGATGGAAAAGCAGTCAGAACATATGTAGAGAAAGGTGATTCTAACTCAACAATGTCAGTAATAACATCAGGCCTTGAAGCTGGCGACATTGTTATTACAGCTGGAAATGCAACAGATGGAACTGCTGTTTCTGTAGTTTAAGGAGTAGCTATGTCAATAAGTGAGTTATCGGTAAGAAGACCAGTCTTAATGACAATGGTCTACATATTAATTGCAGTTATAGCTGCTGTATTCATCTCATCAATAGATTTAGCACTATACCCTAGTGTAGACATGCCAGTTCTCTCTGTTATGATCAATTGTGATGATGCAGGTCCTGAAGAGATAGAGCAGCAGGTTGCTAAACCACTGGAAACAAGCCTTTCGTCTGTTGAGAATATAAAGAACATCACATCGCGCAGTTCTAATGGCAATTGCATGATTATGCTTGAGTTTGAGTATGGTACGGACCTTGATGAAGCTAAAAGCAATATCCAAAGCATAATAACAAGATCAAGCAGATCTCTTCCAAGCTGGGCATCAACTCCTGAAGTAATGTCATTTAACGGTATGTCTGGGAGTACAGTAATGAACTTAACTCTTTCAGGCCCTAGATCAGTTGAAGAGCTACAGGCTATTGCTGAAGATACTATCCAGCCAATGCTTGAAAGAATCCCTGGCGTTGCTGATGTTGATACATTCGGTGGTGGTGAATATGAATATGATGTCAATGTCTCAACTAACAGACTCAATGCATATGGAGTAACGCTATCTGAAGTAGCAGCTGCTTTATCAGGTCACAATATTCAATCTACAGCAGGTTCTATTACACAAGGAAACCTTGATTACAACATCTCTATTGATGGCAGATATAGCACTGTCGAAGAAATTGAGGATACTGTAATAGCATTGAAAGATGGCGTTGCTGTACGTTTAAGTGATATTGCAGATATCGAACTTGTAAAGAAGACAGGAGGCAGAGAGTCTTATCTAAATGGCAATGAGATTGTCTCACTCGATATCTCCAACACATCAGACTCAAGCTCAACTACTGTTGCAAAAGCTATCAAGGAAGCACTTCCTAATATCATTTCTCAGCTTGATAGTGATCTGACACTTACTATCGACAGAGACTCAACAGAGATGATCTCATCATCTATGAATGAAGTAGTTAAGTCTGCTGTTGAGGGTGTTATACTAGCAGCACTTGTTATATTCCTGTTCTTAAGAAACTTCAAAGCAACAATCATCATTGCACTAAGCATGCCTATTTGTATTCTGATTACTTTGATGGTTATGTCTATCACAGGAATAACTGTAAACAGCATGAGCATGTCTGGTTTGATTCTTGGTATAGGAATGATAGTTGATGCATCTATCATCATACTTGAAAACACTTACTACTATAGAAGCAAAGGTGAGAAATCCGCTATTGCAGCTATCAAAGGCAGCCACAATATGCTTACAGCCATTGTTGCATCAACTTTAACAACACTATGTGTATTTGTTCCTCTGATTATCTATAAATATCAGCTTGGAATGATTGGCATAATGTTCCAGGACCTTGTAATAACAGTATGTATATCACTTGCTTCTTCTTTATTTGTTGCAATAACACTTGTACCAGCACTATCAGGAAGTATTCTGAAGCTAAATACAAGAACTCAGAAGCCTTTGCGTTTTGCGCCGCTTAGATGGGCAGATAACGCAATGTCAAAGTTTGAAAGTGGACTTAGGAATGCTTATGCTAAAGTCTTAGGGTACTTCTTAAATCATAGACTTCTGCTGATTGTTCTTCTTGTATTAATATTGCTCTTCTCTTTGACAATGTTCTCTGGTCTAGGTATGAGCTTAACACCTCAGATGACAAGTGATGACTCTGTATCATTATCATTGACACTTGAAGCTGGTACTAATAATAGCGTTACCAGAGCTGCTGTATTCGCAATGAATGATAAGATCAAGGAAACACTTCCTGACGGTAGCTATAACTCAATTACAATGGAGATAGGCTCATCTAATACTGGATCAATCAGAATTGCTCTTCCAGATATCACAGAACAGAAATACAGTGCTAAGGAAATTCAGAATATGCTAAGACCACTTCTTAGCACTAACCCATCTGAAACATGGTCATTCGGTGCTGGCAGAGGCTTTAGCGCTAATGCTGTAGATGTTGAGATTCATAGCAATGATGCTAGTGCTTCTAAAGAAGCTGCTAGCAGGATTGAGAAGATACTCAACGAACATGTAAGTGTAATTCAAGATATATCATCAGATTTAACTGATGGTGCTCCAATGTTCTCTGTTGATATCGACTATGATAAAGCAGGAGACTATGGCGTTTCTGTTTCAACTATATCTTCAACACTTAATTCTGCGCTCTCTGGCTTAACAGCAACTGAAATCACAACATTCAGTACAGATACGACATATGACCTTGTTGTAAAAGTCAATGAAGATGATTTATCTTCTATTGATGATATTGCGTCTCTTGCTGTTCCAACAAAGTATGGAAATCTAACACTTGATAACTTTGTTACATTCACTGAAGATACAAGCCCTAGAACAATTACAAGAGAAAACAAAGAGCGTGTTAACCATATTACGGCTAACGCAAAGGATGGTGTATCAGCATCTGTTGTTCAAAGTGCTGTTAATGAAGCACTTGATGCGTACTTAATACTTCCAGAAGGCGTAACAATCGAACAAGCAGGTGAAATGACAGACTTCAATGAGTTTATGCCAATACTCATAAAGGTTATTCTCCTTGCACTGTTCCTCGTTTACGCTGTAATGGCTGCGCAATTCGAGAGTCTTCTGAATCCTTTCATCATCTTCGCAACAATTCCATTGCTGCTAATTGGCGTAATCTGGATTCATATTTGGACAGGAACAAGCTTCACGATGTTCTCAATAGTAGGCATAGTAGCACTCATAGGTGTTGTCGTTAATAACGGTATTGTACTTGTTGATGCTATCAACAGATTGATTGATGAAGAAAGAATACCAGTAAGAGAAGCTTGCCTTAAATCTGCAAAAGGCAGATTAAGACCAATACTTATGACTACTCTTACAACTATTCTTGGTATGATTCCTCTTGCATTCTTCCCTGGAGAAGGATCAGAGATGCTTCAGCCAATAGCACTTACATTTGTAGGTGGTATTGTAACAGGAGCATTCCTAACACTCTTGTTAACACCTGTTCTCTATTCACTCTTTAACCAGAGAAAAGAGAAGCATTATGATAACCCTGACTCACTGAAGAACCAGCTAAGGGAATATGATAAACGTAAAAAATAAGACATATTTTAAGCCGGAGTACTATGCTTCGGCTTAACCACAATCATTTCTGAATTTACCGATATGAATTGAGCCAGAATTCGATTTGGGGCAAAAAACGGGTCTTTCGAC
>CAKQJZ010000104.1 GCA_934247875.1 uncultured Spirochaetales bacterium | reverse complement strand
GTTAATAAATAATATAGATATTAATATTATAAAAATGTCATTTATGGCATAAATATTAGATGGAGCATTATTATGGAGATTAAGCGGGATATTTATCTTAATAGGTTAATAAACAGAAAACATAATGGGTTCATAAAGATTATTACTGGAATTAGAAGAAGTGGAAAGTCATATTTGCTTAATACTCTCTTTTATAATCACTTAATTGAAAGTGGCATTGAAAGTGATTATATAATTCGCTTTGCGTTTGACTCTGCAGATGATTTATTGAAAATTGGAGAAAATCCGCTTGTTTTAGATCACAACCATAAAGTTGATCCTTCGAAGTTCCTTAATTGGTTAATTCCTCAACTTAAAGAACCTGATATGTATTATTTGCTATTGGATGAAGTTCAGGAGCTAGGTGCATTTGAGTCAGTGCTTAATGGTTTTCTCCGCAAGAGCAATCTAGATGTATATATAACTGGCAGCAATTCCAAATTTCTCTCAAGTGATATCATTACAGAGTTTGCTGGTAGAGGGGACGAGGTGCATGTATTTCCGTTGTCATTTTCTGAATACTATGCATTTAAAGAGGGTGATAAAAGCGATGCATATGATGATTATTCTGTATATGGTGGACTTCCTGCTGTTGCGCTGATGAATAGTGATGAGCAGAAATCCAATTATCTGATAACTCAGATGAAGAATCTTTATATCAGAGATATTGTCAGACGATATAATATAAAAGATGATATCTCATTAAGTGAAGTTTTGGATGTTATTGCATCTGGTATTTCTGCTTTGACTAATCCTAGAAAGATAGCTGCAACAATGAATAGTGTACATGGCTCTTCAGTTTGCGAAGCAACTATTGATCGCTATATTGGATATGCAGAGGAAGCTTTCATATTAAACAGAGTAAAACGCTATGATGTTAAGGGGCGAAAGTATATCGGAACTCCATATAAGATATATTTTGAAGATATAGGACTCCGCAATGCTAGGTTGAATTTCAGACAAATTGAGGAAACTCATATTATGGAGAACATCATTTATAATGAACTTCGATTCAGAGGATTCCAGGTAGATGTTGGTTCAGTTGATTTTCGAGAAAAAGATAATAACGGAAAAGAGATACGAGTTCAAAGCGAGATAGATTTCATTGCATCACTCGGGAGCAGAAAGTACTATATTCAATCTGTCTATGATATTCTTGATGAAGAGGTGACTTTGCCATTCAAACGGGTTAAGGATTCTTTCAAGAAGATTATTATTGCCGATAAGAGCATGAAGCCTCGTTATGATGATAATGGCTATATGATGATTGGGATAAAGGAGTTTCTTTTGGATCCTGATAGTTTGCTATTTTAGCTAACTTCATTCTATCTACAAAAAAAGTAATTGAATGCGTTTTCAATAATGGGTACATTAGGAATATGATTGGTTTTTTCATTAAGAAGGCCTTCTTTGATGGCTGGGATAATCTTTTAGGAATTATTGTTCAGAACCTTATATATATTGTGCTTTTATTATGTGCAATTGGTTCTTTTATGGTATCTAGCTATAGCGTTTATTTATCTATAGCACTGCTTGCTGTTGTTATTTTTGTTTTCTCTATAGCTCTTGGTGGTACAGCTGCTGTTGTAAAGAACTACTCAAATTATGAGAGAGAGACTTGGAGTGCGTTTGCGCAGGGCATCAAGAATAATTTTGCTCATAGTATGCTGTTCTTTGGTATTATTCTGTTTTTAGTGCTTCTTGCAACATTCATTCTGCCTTTCTACCTTGCTATGAATAATATGATGACTATTATTCTTGCTGTTGTGCTTATGTGGCTCTTTGTAATCATCCTATTAGCGCTTCCATATTATTTCCCACTTATGAATCTGCTTCCAGGTGATAAGCCTCTTAAGACATTCAAGAAGTGCTTCATTATTGTCAGTGATAATTTCTTATTCACTTTATTCTATTTGCTCTATAACACAGTAGTTGTTGCTTTCTCCGTGCTTGTTATGGGCATAATGCCTGGCGTTGCAGGCTATATGCTTGGCGCAGAGGATGCTATAAAGCTTTTGATGTTCAAGTATGATTATCTTGAAGAACATCCAGATACTGATAGACATAGGATTCCTTGGGATGAGCTTCTCTATGATGAGAAAGAGAAAGTTGGCCCAAGATCTCTGAAGTCTATGATTTTCCCTTGGAAGTAGTATGAGAGAAGTTGAGATAAAAGCCAGAGCTGAAGACTATAAGGCTGTTATGGCTGAAATTGAGAAACGCTATGGAAAGGGTGGGGAGGTTCATAAGACTGATCACTATTTCAGAGTTCCAGGGGAAAAAAAGCAAGCGCTGCGTGTAAGAGAGAACAATGGGCACTTGGAGTTCACTGCAAAGAAGACTACTAATGATAAGGGCGGCGAAGATAACTTAGAGTATGAAGTTGAGCTTTCTATCTCACAGCTTGATAATGCTCTCTTGTTCTTCAGAGCTCTTGGCTATGAAGATTTCTTCATCAAAAGAAAGAATGGCTTTGAATGGATGGCTGGGAGCGTGCATGTAGAGCTTTTAAGCGTCAATGAGCTTGGGTGGTTTTTAGAGATGGAAGCTCTGCTGCCTTTTGATTCTGATGAAGCGGAAGCAAAGAAAGCCAATGAAGAACTTCATAGACTTTTGCATGAGTTCTCTTTAAGTGAATGCGATATTGAAAACAGAAGCTATAGAAAGCTAATAGTAGGAGAGTGATATGGAATTCAGAGCAAGTCATATTCTTGTAAGAGACCAGAAGACTGCTGAGAATATTTACAATAGGATAAGAGCAGGTGAGTCTTTTGATTCTCTTGCACGTCAATATTCTACTTGTCCTTCCAAAAGCAAAGGCGGAGACCTTGGCTGGTTTAAGGAAGGCCAGATGGTAAGAGAGTTTGAGAATGCTGTGAGAAGGATGGGCAATGGTTCAATTTCTCATCCTGTAAGAACTCAGTTCGGCTATCATATTATTAAGAAAACAGGAGCAAGAGAGTAGTGATTGTTATATATACAGATGGTGGATGCAGCGGTAATCCAGGCCCTGGTGGCTGGGCTTATGCAGCGTATAAAGATGGAGTTGCGCTCTCTTCTTCTTCAGGCGGCAGTGCAATGACAACCAACAATAAGATGGAGCTTACTGCAGTTATAAATGCATTGAAGTTTGCTCTGGACCTGAGAGAAAAAGAAGTTGAGATCAGAACTGATAGCCAATATGTCAAGAATGGAATCAGCAGCTGGATTTTCTCTTGGAAGAAGAAAGGCTGGAGAACTGCAGGAGGAGACCCTGTAAAGAATAAAGAGCTTTGGATTGAGCTTGATGCGCTCAATAACAAGCTTAAAGCTACTTGGACTTGGGTCAAAGGGCATGCAGGAATAGATGGCAATGAGTTATGCGACTCACTTGTCAGAGCTGAGACTGCTAAGTATATCTGAGTCGTTTATCGCTTTCAGAGATTCTTCAAATGTGATATTCACATTTCTTAGGGAAGGCTGTTTCATGCCTTCCTTTTTTATGTTCTCAGTTTCTTTATAGCCGAATTTATCGCGGTAGAAATCTATATAGCGAGCAAGTGTGTTTATTGCTTTTTTGTTGTCTATTGAATAAGAGAGAGTATCGAGAGCGATGTTGATTGCTTTGTCTTTTTCATAAAGCTGATTGTATAAATCAATCAATGCTTCGCGCGCTACTATGTCTGCTTTGTTCTTATCTATGATGGATAGCAGGCATTTTTCATATGAGTAGAGCTTATATTCGTTTTTGAGAATATATGCTTTCATGTAGCTGAATCTGATTAGATCTGGGTATCTTCTTATCGCGTTCTCAGTAACAGCAAGTGCTTTATCTGCACCCCCATTTTCAAGAAGATAATATGCATAGTTGTATGAGAGCTCAGGTGAAGCAGCTTGAGTATAGAAAGAGCTGAGATAATCAGCTCTCTCTTTTCTCTCAAGTGCATTGCTGTTAATCAATGCTTCCTTCTCTCTATCAAGAGTTGTGCAAGAGAGAAGCATTATAGTGATAAGAATACTAACCCAGTACAGTCTTCTCAATTGTCTTAACCTGATCTCTATATAAGTTGACTATAGCTCTGCCATAGTCAGCGATAAGCTGAATCATGTTTCTTGGCTCAGGTCCTACGTCAACGCCATTCAAGCGGTCTCCTGCGTCCCCGAGTCCTGGAAGAATATATGCACTCTCATTGAGGACAGGATCCATCCAGAGTGTATAAACTTCAGCGTTCTCAATAGCTCTTGTGATTCGAAGTGCACCTTTAAGTGCTGAGATTACGTTTATGAACTTGATTGATTTTGGCTTGATTCCATTGTCTCTTAAGTATTTGACGATAGTTACAAGTGAGCCGCCAGTTGCGTTCATTGGATCTGCAAAGATAAGGTCTTTGCCATCAAGTTCTTCAAGTTTGAAGAATGAGCGGTCAAGGTCGAGGATGTAATCCATGTTCATCTCTTTCTTAGACTCATCTCTCTTGATCTTAAAAAGAGCAAATGGAGGAGTCGCATCATCTGATGAATATTCCTGAAGCTCTTTAGCAATGATCATAGATGGAAGGAGCGCACCGCGAAGCATTACGCATAGTACGCTGTTGTGTGCAGCTTCATCGATATCTGGGATTCTATGAACTGCGTAGTTCCTGCATGGATTGGTTACAGGAGTAATCTGGATCAAGCTTCTTTTGTCTCCTCTATCAAAGGTGTGAGAGAACATCAGCTCATATGCACGCTGGATATAATATAGGAACTCTTCGTGATCTGTGTTCGGATCTCTTAGCTTTGCAATCAGACGGGATGCTTCTCCATGCATCTCATTAGGAGTCTCAAAGCAATAAACGTGTATGCGCTTATTCTCTTCTGTGATTCTCTCAAGCTCTGCTCCGATTTCTTTAGCAGAGTCGATAAGCATCTCTTCGCCTTTCTTGTCGTTGTTCTCAATAAGCTCACATGCTTCTAGTGATTTAGAATAGAGCTTTGTGATTTTTTCGATATTTTCCTTATCTTTATCGAGTAGGTACCCATCAAGGTCCTCTGCATGAAGTACAATCTTATTCATTAACATCTCCTCCAAAAAAGAATACCCCAAATATACTCTCTTTACAATTGAGACCTATAATAAGAGACGCTTTTTTGCTATATTTAGGCCAAGAGGTATTCAAATGAATTTAGTATTTCTTGGCCCTCCTGGGGCAGGCAAGGGCACAATTGCAGCATTAGCAAAGGAAGCTTTGAAAGTTCCTCACATCTCAACAGGTGATCTATTCAGAGCTAATATCAAGAACGAGACAGAGCTTGGACTTCAGGTTAAGTCTATCTTAGCTTCTGGCGGACTTGTTCCAGATGAGATCACAATCAAGATGGTTGAGAACAGACTTAAAGATGATGATGCTCAGAATGGTTATATTCTCGATGGCTTTCCACGCACAGTAGGACAGGCTGATGCGCTTAGCACAATGAGCGATGTAGATGCAGTCATCAACTTTACTCTACCAGGCGAAGAGATCATCAGACGTCTCTCAGGCCGCCGTGTATGCAAGAGCACAGGACGCACATATCATATTGTTTCTAATCCACCTAAAGTTGAAGGCATTGATGATGAGACAGGAGAGGAGCTTATCCAGCGTGATGATGATAAGCCAGAGGCTATCAAGCATCGTTTGGAAGTTTATGAGAGTTCTACAGCACCACTTATTGATTATTACAGAGCTAAAGGTCTTCTGATTGATCTTGACTGCTCAGGTGCACCTAATGACATTCTTGCAGAATTAATCAAAAAACTTCGACCTGTGCGGATGAACTATACATAGGAGCATAAAGTTCTGTGATGGCCCATGTCTATTTGGCATGGGTTTAAT
>CAKQJZ010000103.1 GCA_934247875.1 uncultured Spirochaetales bacterium | reverse complement strand
ATGTCACTTTTATTGTTTCATTACTGGAAGAAATAGTGCAACATCCTTTCTATTTACCTTTTTATCACTCCTCCTTAATTATACAACACTTTGGAGCTCTCAAAGAATCTCTTCTTTCCAATCCTCAATCAGCTTTTCTTTAGAAGAGAAACTAAGCCCTATAAGATGAACCTTCTTATCACCTTCATACTTATTATCGAAGTAGCGCTTCTCTTTTATCTGACTAATAGCATCATCTGCGCTTTTGTCTACTTTCATTTCAATGATATAAACATCATTCTTAAAGCACAGTACAACATCACATCTTCCTAGCAAAGTCTCTTCTTCGGCCCTCACTTCAACATCCCTAAACATCAAGAAGAAAGAATAAAATGCTTGCTGGAAGCTTTTCTCACTGCCAAGGAAAGAATATGGATGCTGCTTATAATACTTATTGAGAGTCTTTACCACACTATTGATATCATCTGCAGCTAATGCATTTATTGCACCCTCAAGATAAGTCTCGAGATTAATATTGCAGTATCTCATGCTTAGATCATTTGTAAATGTTGTTCTTACTTCAGCATTAGGGAAATCAAGTACAAATGAATAATGGCGAGCTTCCTTAATCGTTAAATATCCAGAGAAGTAAAGCAGCGCAATAACATCGTCTTGATTCTTGATGTTTGTTACATCAAAGCGAGACAAATAATACTTATCAGAATATAGTTTCTCACTAGGATCCCAAATAGAATAAAGCTCGAATTTCTTTATCAGATCTATTGCCGTAGCGCTTCCAGGAGCTGTTGCCCACCAGTAGTTATCAAATATACATCTGTTATTGAGAAATGAATTGATAGAAACTGGATTATAGACACGAAGGTTATCATAACAAGAGAACTGGTAACCGCTGTAATAATCTTTTATATCAGAGACAAATTCTTCTATTGTTTTATATCCACACTCTTTATAGTCATCAATATAAGAAGAGAAGTATTTCTCTACTTCGTCATCGCTATATCCAAACATACCAGAAATATCAGAATCAAGTGAAATATCATCAATGCTATTAATGAACTCAGTGATGCCACCAACAATACCAGTAACATATAGCAATTTTATAGGGCAAAATGTATTCTTGATTATTCCAAAGAATGAAGTATAAATACTTTTTACATAATCAATCCAATCATACTCACTAGCCTTAATAAGCGGTGTATCATACTCATCGATGATAATGACAACATCTTTATTGAGCGCTCTAAGAAGACGACGCATCATCGTTGATGGAGCCGCCAATTCCAAATCAACAATTCCATTAGCAATAGCATTATTCAGAATTAAATCTTGAAAATCTGCATTAAAGGCCTCAAAACTATTTGGCCTATTCACAGTCAAATTGGCAAAGTTGAAATAGAGAACAGGATACGGCTTAAAGTCGTAATCAGTACTATCTATATACAGACCTTTAAATAGTTCTCTCTTCCCTTCAAAAAGAGCTTTAAGGGTTGAGCACATCAAGCTCTTTCCAAAGCGCCTAGGACGGGAAACAAAATAATAGTTATTTGGTCTTTTGGAGATTAGATTATATATATATTCAGTCTTATCGACATAGAGATAGTTGTTTTGGATTAATGCTGGAAAAGATGACGAACATGTTGTTATTGCTTTCTTCACATAAGCAGTATATACGATAACACACACTATAGCAATGAAATAGGAGGTGCACATCGCTCCTCCTATCACGTTAAACACTTAGAAAACAATAAGTTACAAAGAAAGCTAGAATACTACTCCACCCTTTGCGAAGATATCTAAGCTCCAGCCATTATTACTCTTATATGATAGTGGCATATTATAAGCAAAACCAAACTTGAAGTAAGAATTATGACTCTTTACAACAAGACCTAAATCAGCAAGAACACCATGTTCACTGAACACAGTGAAATCTACAGGATCTTTAGTGTTCTTAGGATTAGTCTCAGCAACTCTATAGTTTCGCCATGAATATAAGCAATCAGCAAAGAAGCCCCATGAACCCATATACTGAATATAAGAAATGCCACCATTGATATTCCAGAACATATCGCCATGACGACGCCTATAAAAGTCGCCAGTTCTGCCAGTGCAGTTGATTATGAAGTTTGCTGACGCAGAACCAATAATGCCAAGACGTACTTTATCATATGGATAGAATGCTACTTCAAGCTCTGGCCCCAGTGCATTCAAGTAGTACTTCTCACCTTCCTTATATTGATATTGATACCCAGATGCAATCTCTTCCTTTGCTTCACTAGATAAATAGTTTCTACCACTGGTAAGACCAACAGCACTCCAAATCTCAGGACGAGCTGAGAGTGCAAATGAAAAAGCAGTAATAGAAATCAGCAATACAATAAGCTTTTTCATAGTCACTCTCCTCTCTTTCCGAATGTATAGCCAAAACCAATATAAGGACCAACAGACATCATAGTGTAATTTTCCTCATACCACTTTGATTCATTATGGAGATAGAACTTCATAAGGTGTGCATCATAGAATACACCACCAGTCAAGAAGAACCCATTAGCAATGTAGTAGTTCATATAAAGCTCTGCCTGGATACCAGCTATGATATATTCTTTGAACATATCATAAGAGCCTAAAGAGGCTCTTAGTATGATACCTAAATCAAACGGGCCAAACATTGCGCGGAAAGTAGGACCAAGAGAGAAGAACATCCTCATAATGCTAGAGGGGTTATCATACTCTTTATAACTCCAATAGTCCCAATTAGTAGCAGAACCATCATCAGGTTCTGGAATATATAGCTTATCTCTAAAGGCCCAGCCATTAGAGAAACCCAAAGAAAGGCCAGTATTGCTGCTCTCAGAGAAGAATATAGTCATATCACTGTTGATACCATTATTAAGTCTCTTAACATATGGATTATCAGCTCTCCATTTAAGCCAATCAGCACCCCCATACTTAACCATAGGATCAGAGTAGACATTAGTGTCATATGAAAAGAGATATGAAGCTCTGACAGAAAATGAAGGAGAAGCAGACAAAACAAAAACCAAAACAAATAAAATAGAAATAAAACAAACTACTCGCTTCATATTACACTCCAACAGAGAAGCCAAATCTGGCTTCTATCACATTTTCTCTATCAGTAAATGGATTCTTATAAACATAGCCAACCTCATAGAAGAGATTGCAGAAGTTGAATAGAACATATTCAGCTTTGAAGCCAAATGCCCCTACCCAATCCTTAATGCTCTCGCCGTTGTTGATAACACTCCCAAAGCTATAGCCAAAGTCATGGAAAAGTGAAATATAAGGATAGAAATCCTTAAGCTTCAGCTGTGGACCATATATGTTGAGATATAGCCTATCTGTAATAAGGTGATTAGAAGGAGATGCAGTAACACCATATAAGCCATCTTCAATAACATATTGAGGAATCTTATCACCTGAGAGGTACCTATAGTGAGCATCTGTTCCAAGTACAATAGATAACCAGCTCATGCCATTAGCTTTATCTAGTGAGAATAAAGTCTTAGCAGCTGAAAGCCCAACACTTAGGCGCTTAAACTCAACTTTATCGCCATTACCACCATCTAGCATATTACCAAGTGGAACAGTAGCTCTGAATGAAGCATCAACTTCAATACCATCCTTACGTGTGATGTTGTCATTAAAGAAATCAAATACAACACCAACGTTGTAGAAAGTATGAGCAGCTGAACGTGAAGTGCCAAGATCTGGATAAGCACTCCAATCACTAAAACGTTCAACACCTGGAGAGGAGTTAAACGCTCCTGATAAGTTAGAACTATCATAGAGGTAGAATAAGCGTTCATACGCTTTTTCGAACCTGCCACCGATAGAAGCATTAAGTGAGATCTTATCATTCAAGAAGCCTTGGCTCATGAGCAAATTGAATTCATCATATTGCACACTATAGCTGCGCTCTTTGTCGCTTTTGTAAACATCAAGCTCAGGATACTTGCTATAAAGCTTACCAGTTGCAGGATCCTGAGTTATATAACGATAGACAAGACCATTATCCAAACGGAATGTAAATAAAGTACTGCTTCCACCAATTAAATCAGGAACAGGAAAATTGAATTGATACAAAAGAGACGAAGGGAATATCCCCTTAGAAAACTCAACTTCAGTCCTGATATCAAGCACATGATACCCAAACCCAATAGCTGAAAGTGTGAAAGACAGAACTAAACAAGCAATCAACAAAACAAACTTCTTCATCTCTCACCTCACACTGATACGTAGAAATTGACGCTAGCATTTTGCTTCCATCCTGGAGCATCAGCCCACAACCCCATATTGAATTCATACCAGCATTCATAATCAAACCGAATAAAGCCAAATAGCCGCAAATGAAAATAAGCACCAACATAACTTTCAAGTTCAGTTGCAACTGTGCTATTGGAAACTTCATTAACAACATGACCAAAGTTAATATTATTTTTAAGTGTCAACTTTATGTATGAGTAACAATCTCCAGCAACAAACTGAGGTCCAGTAAGAGTTAGCCAAATTTGGTCACTAAAATTACCACGCAATCTAGCTGATGGGATTTTATATTCGGGAACAACATCACCACCAACATACGAAGCCGAGTTAGAATGCGCAATGTACATATTCGCCCAGTTCATACCGTTGTCTTGGTTCTTAGAAAAGAGAACCATCTTCTCTTCTAAATAACCATAAACTCTCCAGAAATTAGAAGAGACACCTTTAGGACTAATAGTGTTGCCAAGCCATGAAGGACCATACTCAAAAGTGGTCTCTGCATAGACACCATTACTAGCACCATTGGTACTTATACCTTTATTTAGATACCAATAAAGAGAAAGCTCCAAATGATTATTCCAAGCGAGATGATTATCTTGAAGCCAAGGATAGCCAGGTAAAGTTGTACCAGGGCCAAAAGGACTATTATAAGCACCTGTCTTATCAATAAAGACAGTGTAATCATCATAAGAATTGAATACTCCATTATACTCAAGTGCCATTGAG
This sequence comes from uncultured Spirochaetales bacterium, assembly GCA_934247875.1. GTDB lineage: Bacteria > Spirochaetota > Spirochaetia > Sphaerochaetales > Sphaerochaetaceae > Ornithospirochaeta. Next base: position 1,018 of record CAKQJZ010000103.1, on the reverse strand, counting down.
TAGCGAGTGTACCATGCAAGACGAAGATTTACTAACGGACCACCGCCAACAGGATTGTCACCAAAACCTTGCTGAAGATATGTATAAATATAAGAATTAGGATTGAAATAAGTCTGAGTATTATACCAACTGTTATTGAAAAGAATATAACTTTCTAAGTACTCATCTCTTCTTTCATTATACTCTTTATCAGACAAAGCCCATCTTGGAGTTCCATCTTTATAACTATACCAACCAGGAACAGCATTAGTGTTAAGACTAAACACAAACTTACTGTAGAATGACATATCATACTTAAAACTATCAAAAGCTTTAAAGTATCTTACAAAACTATAGTCAGTTCCTAATGGAAACAATCCCATTCCAAATCCATTCACCCCCCCACTGATACCATTAATACCAGTACTGAATGAGAATGAATCAGCACACAAAGGAACTACTAGCAATATCATTAAGAACAAAAGCAATAATAACTTTTTCACAAATCCCCCATATATATCCAATACTATTAACTATCCTATTAGCAAACCATAACCATCTTATGGCTAATTATTCTTTTTAGTCTATAAGCGGAGTTCTTTCTGCGAAATATATGCAATCAATAACTGCAAAAGGTTCTTTGAGCGATACATCAAACAAAGGATGTTTTGCTGTATAATTTCGCTCAGCTGTGTCATCGATAAACGCTTCTAGAGGAGTTGCGTCATTGCGTTACTGGTCCATAAGAACATTCCTCCTAGACGAAGTTAGGAAAGTTGTCTTGTCATTCATTGTAGATAGGTCTCATAAGAATAGAAGCAATGTAGTCTGAGACTACCACATCGCCGACTGTCTTTGCTTCGTACCCTAAATAGCTACAATACTATGTTTCTTACTCATTCTTAGTAAATTTTCTTCATCCATGTGCTAGTTGGAGGTTAATTCTAATAATTCTTTTTCACCGTAAGCGAAAAATAAAGCTTTCTTAAAATTTTGGAAACACAAAAGTATCTTTATATGCATGGAGAATCAGATGAGA
>CAKQJZ010000102.1 GCA_934247875.1 uncultured Spirochaetales bacterium | reverse complement strand
AATATATAAGTCAAGAAAAATCTTAAAAACTATTCAAAATTCTTTTTTAGGGGTAAGTTTTCATGCGTAACGACTAGTTAATTCCTTTTTTTGTAACTTTTTTTATTTTTTTTTGTTAGTATAATAAATTAAAGGATAAGTCTGACTTTTCGATTTATTTAGATATAGGAGGAATAAAGTGAAAAAAGTACTGATAGTTCTATTAGCTTCTTTTTTACTATTCTCATGTTCTGTCGACCAGATAACTAACGTAATGGGCAAGATGGGACAAAACGTAATGGGAGACTATGTTAATACTGAGGCTGCAAAGAATGCGCAGGAAAGTGTAACTAAAGCAGAGAAACAGACGGTAGGCCCAAAAGATTCTTCTAATAACACCTCAATAGGGTTTACACGTAAAGACAAAGATGGTAACGACGAAACTGTTTCAATTACTGTTAATCTAGGTGATAAAGAAGTATCAAGTATTCTAACTGGATTTGATAAAGAAAAAGATAAGGATCTTATCAATTCTATCTTAGATTCTACAGTTAATTCTGGCAGTTCACAGCATCTTATTGATACTTTAAAAGAACCAGTAAAAGATGCTGATACTATAGAAGCAGCTAAAGGAACAGCAACTGTTCTTGCTAGTGTTTTGAATGATGTTAAGTCATTACCAGAAACTAGTGGATTAAATAAAGATGCAGCTAATGCAATTGATACTCTTGCAAAAAATCTTAACTCTCTTTCAGAAGAAGAGCATGAAGTAAGTGCTGCAGATGTTATTGCTCTTCGTGCAGTTACAACTCTTGTAAATGAGATTGCTAATAATGCAACTGTTGATCCAGATGGAAGCATTACTGGTATTGATTCATCTAATACTGCAGATCTTGTTTCTTCATCTCTAGAAGCAGTTTCAATCATTCAGGCTGTTAACCCAACATCAATTATCTCTGCAGATGATTTAGAAGATCTTATTGTTGCTTTTACAAAAAGTGAAGAGAGAGCATTAGTAGATGATAAAACAGCTACAGCAATTAGAAATCTATATTCTATCTATACAAAACTTTTTGGAAAAGAAGGCATTGATGCAAAAAAGGTTTCTGTAATGTCTCTCTATAGTAGTTCTGTAGATATGTATGTAAGTCTTGTTCCAACAACAGGTGAGGGCGAAAATGCGGTAAAGGATCTTAGCGGTGAAGTTGCTGATTTAAATAGAGTTGTTCAGTATTTTGCTTCATCCTTCTTCTCTACAGCAGAATATAAATATAAAGAAATAGCAGGTAAGGTATTTGAAAATCCTCCAGAGAGTTTAGCTGCATATATTGATGCTGTTGTAAAAGCAAACTCTTGGATTGCTGATAAGAACGAAGCCGTAAAAGAATTTGTCGATATCGATGTAAAATATAAAGATTCATCTAACACTGACTATAAAGCTATTGTTAATGATATCTTAAAAGAAATGAAATCTACTGGCACAACACTTAAATTCATATGCAAGAATTTCAACCTTCCTATTGGTGATGAGCTTCTGAAGTTCTTTAATGAAGGTATTTAATGAGGAGATAAGCAGATGAAAAAGTTATTTTTAGTTATTCTAATTGTTCTTTGTTGTTTTTCTTCTCTATTCGCAGAAGAAGTAAAGACTCCTGTTATAGATCCTACTGGAAGTGCTATGTATGGTGCTTTGCTTAAGCCTTCTAATCCAACAAGTCCAAGAAGACTTGCTATGGGTAATGCAGGTCTTGCAGCTGTTAATGGTTCTGATAGTATTTTCTATAATCCAGCAGGACTTGCTGATAGAAAAGTAGTTGTTCAGCTTCCTTCAGTTGCTTTCACTCTCTATCATCCATATGGAATGATTCAGAATGGAGTTATTGATGATATAAAGAATTTCGATCCAGAAAATTCTGAAACAATCACTCCTTTAGCATTGCATCTCAAGAAAGCTATTGGTGAGAATTATACTAAGATTGCAGATGTTGATGCTTCTGTTGGTTTCTCAGCTGGTGGATTTGGTCTTGCATTGAATATAAAAGATACAGTTCATTCATACCGTGTATCATCAACAGACGGTGGTGTGTTTGATTCTCTCAATGCTTCTATTGCTCTTGGCTATGGTCAGAGAATTAGCATTGCATCTAATCTTTCTATAGATTTGGGTGCTGCAGTTAGATTCAATTACTTAGCATACTCAAAAGCAGTTCCACTATCAGATGTTCTTGATTCAGAGAAGATGGAAAACCTTCTCAATTCAACTACTATAATGGCTGGCTATTCTATTCCTGTTGATATTGGTGTTGGTCTTAACCTTCCACTTAACTTCAAGCTTGCTGTAGTTGCTAGAAATATCAATGGAAAGATGCATATGAATTCATATGAAAATTATGAAGATGTACTTCAGAATCCACTTGGAGCTTCTGCTAAATCAGAGTCATTCACATTTGATACAGACTTCTCGCTAGATGCTGGTTTTGCTTGGTCACTGAAGAATAGCTTCTTCTCTCCAACTATTGCAGTTGATGTTGTTGATACTATTGGCATCTTCAAGAATAAGAATGGCTTTGAGATGAGAGATCTCATGTCTCACTTGAGTGCTGGTGCTGAAGTTAGAGTTCTCAATGTACTTGATGTACGTGGCGGCTTTAACCAGGGCTACTGGACTCTTGGAGCTGGCTTGGATCTCTGGGCAATCAAGATGGATGTTGCTTACTTCTGGCAGGAGCTTGGCAAGACTGCTGGTGCTAACCCTGTTGATGGACTTACTGTTAAGTTCAACATTGGCTGGGATAGATAATAATATAAGGTTTGAGCCCTCTTCGGAGGGCTTTATAAATGATTATGGAAGAAGATAAAGAAGATAATAAAGACGATAATAGCTGCGCTTGGAAACCTGAGGATGGAGTTGTTCTTGAATGGTGGGGAAGGGCAGAAGGAATTGATGAATTCATCGTCTTGAAAAGCGAATAGAAGATCCTGGCTTAATCAGGGCTTTTTTAGCTTTATAAAATCCATGCGGGAATACTCTCATCTTTAGGCGGGAGATGAAAGCATGGCTATACGTTCTTCTGGTTTTCGATGTATTTCATGATGGTCTCTTGCGATACCACTCCTGTTCTCCCTATATAATAAGATCGTGTCCACAATGTGAGCAAACGGCTCCTCAGTCAATCATGGCGCTCTCGAAGCACATGAGACGTATACCCCTTCATTTGGTTAACGATCAGTTGTGGGGTGATGGCAGGGGATGCTGAGACGAACAGGTGAACGTGATCTGGCATGATCTCCATTGCTTCTATCTCAACGTTGAGCTCCTTCGCTTTTTGCTCGAACAGATCCCGCGACTCGGATTCCAATGTCTCTAGCACAGGTCTCTTGTACTTTGGACAGAAGTCGATATGATAATGCAGGTTGTAGACCGCATATGCTGCTGAATAACGGTTTAAATTTTTCTCATTAGCCATATTTGGGCTATAATAAAAGTATGCTCAAATCCTTTTCTTACAGACTCTATCCAACAGTCGAACAGCAAAGCCTGCTGACAAAGACTTTCGGCTCTGTGCGATTCGTTTACAACAGTCTTCTAGAGTACAGGAACAAAGCATACGAGAGAAGGAAGGAAATCCGGAACTACTACGACTGCAACGCCTTTTTAAGGAAACTTAAGGACATCCACCCCTGGCTAAGGGATGTCAACTCCCAATCATTGCAGATGGCGAACAAAAACCTGGATACTGCGTTCAGGAACTTTTTCAGGAATCCTGGAAAAACAGGCTATCCAACCTTCAAGAAACGCTCTACAAGGCAATCATTCCAGTGTCCGCAAAACGTCAAGGTTGATTATAAAGCTGCTGCCGTTTATCTTCCAAGGATTGGATGGATTGACTGTGTATTTCACAGAAGGTTCAAGGGTGATATAAAAACGGTTACGGTAGTTTCAGAACCTTCCGACAGATACTATGTCAGAATCCTTGTGGAGAATGGGATTTGCAAAGCAAGGACGGATAGAAGACTGCCTGCAGCGCTTGATGACGTTCTTGGCATAGACATGGGGGTAAAGACCCTAGCTGTATGTTCGGATGGGACCGAGTATCAAAACAACAAGCATCTTGCAAACAGCGAGAGAAAGCTCAAATGCCTTCAAAGAAGAGTCGCGAGAAAGGAGAAAGGTTCTTCAAACAGAAAGAAGGCGATAAAGAAACTCGCTAGATGCCATGAAAAGATAAGAAACCAAAGGGACGACACCATTGAGAAGGCGACAACGGATATTGTCAACAAGAACCACGTTGCAGTATGCGTAGAAGATCTCAACACCAAGGGAATGATGAAGAACCATAGATTAGCGAAGGCAATAAGCGATGCGTCATTCTCCAGGTTCCTTGCAAGACTTGAGCAGAAATGCATCGAACATGGAACTCTGTTTATAAAGGTTCCGCGCTTCTATGCATCTAGCAAGATTTGCAGTAACTGTGGTTACATCTATAAAGATTTGACACTCAGTGAACGAGAATGGAAATGCCCCGTATGCAACGTTGTGCATGATCGTGACAGGAATGGCAGCGTGAACATACAGAGAAAGGGGTATGAAATGATAACAATACCCGTGGACGGCGGGAAATCAACGCCTGTGGAGACGAACATGGTGGACGACCGTGCGAACGCACCTAAGAAGCCCAACGTCGAAGAAGCAGGAATAGTTCTTGAGAATACGACTCAGGAAGCTTCCTGCCTTTAGGCGGGAGAGTTGTCACTTGCTATACTTGTCATCTCTCATTGAAGATGCCATCAAACGTATAGCGCTTATATTGATAAAGCCTTTGCAATCAAGTGGATGATAGCCACCAGCTTTATCCATTGAGCCTAGATCTTGGTTGTAGAGTGAGTACTCTGATGATATTCCTGCGTTGATTACGTTGCCTTTGTATAGCGCTACTTTAGCGTTGCCAGTTACGTATTTCTGGCTTTCATCAAAGAGTGCTGTTAGCATATTGAACTCAGGAGCTCCCCAGTATCCGTTGTAAATCAGCTCAGCATATTTAGGAGTCAGTGTGTCTCTTATGTGCATTGCTTCTTTATCCATGCATAGGCCTTCAAGGTTATGATGTGCTTTCCATAGAATCTCGCACCCTGGTGTTTCATATACACCTCTTGATTTGATTCCAACAAATCTGTTCTCAACCATATCAACACGGCCAATAGCATTGTCATGACCAACTTTATTGAGATACTCAATCATCTCAAGGTCTCCAGTAACTACTGTTCCATCATTTTCGTTAGTAATCTTTACAGGTACTCCTGAAACAAAATCTATTGATAGTGTTGTCTCTTCATTAGGTGCATCTTTAGGACTTACTGTGTAAGAGAATACATCTTCAGGACATCTCTTAGCAGGATCTTCAAGAATACCTGCCTCATGTGATATATGAATAAGGTTAGCATCTTCACTATAAGGCTTCTTTAATGATGCCTTTACAGGGATGTTGTATTTCTCTGCATATGCCAGCATGTCTGAGCGTCCTTCAAACTGGCTTAGGAACTCACTGTCCTTCCATGGGCTGATGATCTTAACATCAGGCATATTCATATAGTAGCCAAACTCAAAGCGTACCTGGTCGTTGCCTTTGCCTGTTGCGCCGTGTGCTACATATTTAGTGCCTTCTTTCTTTGCTATCTCAATCTGCCTTTTAGCGATAATAGGCCTAGCAATGGAAGTACCAAGCATGTAAGTACCTTCATAGATGGTATTTGCTTTCAAGGAAGGATAAACATAGTTTTTGACAAGTTCTTCCTTTAGGTCTTCTATATATACTTTGCTAGCACCTGTAGCATATGCTTTTTCTTCAATTGCTTTGAAGTCATCAAGCTGACCAACATCAGCGACATAGGCAATAACATCAAAGCCTTTATTGGCAAGCCACTTAAGAATTACCGATGTATCTAATCCACCTGAATATGCAAGAATGATTTTCTCTTTCATTTTAATACTCCTACGAGTGAGTATTTTGCATATTTATTTAAATTAATCAATATATTAGCGTATAAATATTCAAATATTGAATGATTGTTGTATTTTAATTCAAAAAAAGCCCCACTAGGGAGGTCCGTAGTGGGGTTGTGCGTCAGATGACTCTTCATCTAGCGACTCGGATCAGTTCCTCTTTTGTAGGCAACCTGACTAGCTGTCATTTAATATCCTAGATTTAGAATACTGCGGAATTGGCATTATGTAAATATAAAAGTTATATAATTATTTATTGGAAACTTATAAGTTAGTCTATGATATCTACATTTGAATGTAATAAAAAAGTCATTTGAGGCAAAAATATTAGATGACAATTATTGTTTGTTA
>CAKQJZ010000101.1 GCA_934247875.1 uncultured Spirochaetales bacterium | reverse complement strand
TTTTACAATTATAGGAATACACCCTTTCTTTTATCTATATCTTTCTCTCAAATACCACCTGCAATGATTTTGACTCTAAATTAGTTCCCTCGAAAAAACCGAGGGATAACTATCAGTTCTCGCTGAGAATATAAGTAGTTTCTGTCTCGTACTTAACACCAGGAGTCAAATAGCAAGACTTGAAATCTGGTCTATTAGGAAAATCTGGATAGAACTCAGTCTCCAGGCAGAATGCCATGTGAGGTCCCATCTCTGAGCCGCCCTTGCCAACAAAGCCTTCATTGAGTGAGCCTGATGTATAGAGCTGCACAGCAGGAAGATCTGTCTTTACTCGGAGTGTAAGCTTACCATTAGTAACCTTTATATCTCCTTCTCCATCGAGGATAAAGCAATGGTCATAGCTTCCGCCTCTTCTCTCACCAATAGCATGAACAGCAGTGAAATCGAAATCAGTACCCTTTGTCTCCTTGATAGTTGTTGGAATAAGCTCACTATCGACATCAATATAATGAAGAGATGGCATATAAAGCTCATGATCTGTAATAAGTCCTGTAGAGTTTAGATTGAAGAATGCGTGATTAGTCAGATTTACTGGGCATTTCTTGTCGCTGACAATTGAATAATGAAGCTTAAGTGCTCCATCTTCATTAATTGTATAAGTAATCTCAACATCCTGGTTTCCTGGAAATCCTGCGCCCTCTGGAGAATGTAGTGAAAGCGTTACGCTATCATTGCTCTTAGTCACAAGTGTCCATCGCTGCCATCCAAAGTTTCTGGAGCCAGAATGAAGATTGTTCTTTCCATTGTTCTTATCAGCCTGATATAGAACTCCATCAAGAGTGTATCTGCCTTCTTTGATTCTGTTGGCAAAAGGACCAACAACCTGAGAGAAATATCCATGAGTTCTCTCATTCTCTGTTACATCATCGAACTCAAGGATGATATCCTTATCATCGATCTTGAAGCTATAAAGAATAGCGCCCTGATCTAGAATAGTCGCACTATAACGACCTGCTTTGATTAAATACTCATTCATGAAAATAACCCTCCTAGATTATCTGAATAGCTCTTCCATTTCTTATATGCCTTCTCATACTTCTCTTTGACACTGAAATCAGGATGAGCTTCTCTTTCTTTATCAAATCCAATATGCTCTCCTGCAATCTCGCTTATTGATTTACCCTCAGCAAGCGACAAAGCCTGGAGTGCTGCACCGAAAGCTGCAGCTTCCTTGACAAGTGGTACTCTGACTTCAAGTCCTGTTATATCTGCAATCATCTGGCGCCAGAATGGACTCTTTGAACCACCGCCTGTGAGTGATAAGCTCTTTGCCTTAAAGCCAGACTCTGCAAATGCTTCAAGCCCTAGCAAGAACTCATAGCTCACGCCTTCAAGTGCAGCTCGCGCTACATTCGCGTCTTTGACATTCGTCATATTCATTCCAGCAAGCACAGCTTCACCCTTTGGATAGTTAGGAACACGTTCTCCATTGAAGAATGGAAGAAGGATAAGACCTCCTGCTCCGATAGGAGAAGTAGATGCCAAGCTATCGAATTCTTTGACGCCAAGAGAGAACAATGCCCTCATGTTCTCACTTGCTACAGTGCAATTCATAGTGCAAAGGAGCGGCAGATACCCACCAGTAGAGGAAGCAAAGCCTGCTAAGCGGCATTCTGGATCTATTATAGGCTTCTCTGAATAAGCAAATAGAGTACCAGATGTGCCAAGGCTCATAGTCAGCGCACCGTCATTTACTGTGCCTGTGCCTATAGCGCTCATCATATTGTCCCCGCCGCCAGAGGCAACTATGACATTTTCTCTGAGTCCAAGAATTGCTCTTACATCGTCTTTTACAAATCCAACAGCACACTTTGAATCAGTAACAGGCGGAAGCTTAGCGATAAGATCCTTATCAATAAGTGTTGCAAGCTTCTCATCCCACTTATTTTCATATATGTTGAATAAAGCAGTGCCAGATGCATCACCACGTTCCATGACTGCTTTTCCAGTCAGATAGTAGTTGATGTAATCATGTGGAAGAAGCACATATTCAAGCTTCTTGAAAAGCTCTGGATGGTGCTTTTTGAAATAGAGAATCTTGCTAGCTGTATAGCCTGGGAGTATGGGGTTGCCTACATTCTTTATAAGCTCCTCTTTAGAGCCATATAACGCTGTAAGCTCATCGCACTCTGCGCTAGTTGATGTGTCGCACCAGAGCTTTACAGGAGAAAGCACTTCTCCATCCTTTCCAAGTGGCACAAAGCCATGCTGCTGGCCAGAGACTGAGAGAGCTTCAATGCGCCCTTTGATCTCTTTATCGATATTATCAAAGCAATCAATCAGGCCATCGATATACCATGAAGCAATCTGTTCTCTTGATCCATCATCTTTTGAAATCAGATCAAAAGGATGTGAGACAAGTGAGAGCACTTCCTTCTTCTCGCTATCATAAACGAGTACTTTTACTGACTGAGTTCCGAAATCAAGTCCAGCTACAACCATATCAAACCTCTATATTTTCCTTGATTTTGACTATCTGATTTATAAATAAGCTTTTAGGCATCTTATTCTCGATAAAGTAGTCTTGCATCTTCATCACGCTCTCATAGCCTTGTCTGAAAGGCTCCTGAGAGATAGTCCATGCAATCCTTCCGCTCTTTATTCCTTCTTTGACATCTTCGATATCATCAGAAGAGAATACTAAAAGATCTCTATCTCCGATTGCTTTCAAAGCACCTTTAACACCACCAGTTGAGATGAATACTGCGTTTATAGAGCTATCTTTCTGAAGCGCAGCGCTTAATAGCAGCTCAGCCTTTTCATCGCTGTCTTCTGTGTATATCTCATCAGCGACAGAGAACTCTATGCCACGCTTTTCGAGTGCTGCTATAAAGCCATCTACAACATCTCTATGGCCCTTCATCTCATTAGAGCCTGTCAGAATAAGCACATTTGCCTTCTCTTTCATGACAAGAGATAAAAGCCCTGCGTTGACTTCTCCTTTCTTATAGTAATCAGGCCCTACATAGTACATAGCCTTAGGAGAAGACAAGCTGGAGTTCAGCGTTGCAAATGGAATCTCTAACGACTCAAGCTTGCTGTTTATTTCTATTATATCTGGGACTGTGACAATAAGGCCATCGATGCCTTTTCTGACAAGCGAATCGATAGCTTTGAGATTCTCATCAGCAGAGAACCCAGATACTCTTTCCATCAAAAGCTCAATTGCCCCGCTTGCTTCCTTATTGGCACTCTTCATCCCTTTCTCAACATCTATGAAGAATCTATTTGAAGATGAAGGCATGACAATGCCAATAGTGCGAGGCTTTTTCTGAGCAGCCAGAATACGCCCCGCTTTATTAGGCTTATAGCCAAGTGTCTCGATAGCATCTCTGATAGCTTTCTCAGTAGAGGCAGAGACTCTGCCTCTATTGTGGATTACTCTATCAACAGAGCCTCTCGATGCGCCAGAAGCATCAGCAATCTCTTTGAGTGTTACCATTAAAATGGACACTCCTGGCTATAAAGATCACCTTTCTTCTTGTTGTATGAAACATCGCTTACGCCGAGGTAATCAAAGAGTGAATACAGTGCTCTGCCAATGTGAGAGAAAGCAACAGCGCCATGGTGTGGGAAGTGCTTAGCAATAAGCACATGGCGATAGAATCTAGCCATCTCATCGATAGCGATAACGCCAATGCCACCAAAGCTTCTGGTCTTTACAGGGAGAACTTCACCCTCTGCAACATATGCCTCAAGAGTAGAGTCTGCATTTGAGTGCAATCTGAAGAGCGTGATATCTCCTGCCTTTAAATCGCCTTCGAGTGTACCTCTTGTAAAGTCTGGGGTTCCGCCATTCTCAAGCAAGCGGTTCTGGATGATCTGATAGTTGACAGCGCCGCATGATAGACATGAGAGAGGTGTGTTTCCGCAGTGGAAGCCCATGAAGAGGTCATTGTTCTTATAATCAAACTTATTCTCAACATCCTCTTTGTACATATCAGCAGGAACTGTGTTGTTGATATCAAGCAATGTTACAGGAGAAGCTGTAAGACATGCTCCGATGTACTCTGAAAGCGCACCATAGATATCGACCTCGCAAGCAACTGGAATGCCTCTGCTAGCTAGGCGGCTATTTACATAGCATGGCTCAAAACCAAATGACTCTGGGAATGCTGGCCAGCACTTATCAGCAAATGCGACATAGCTTCTAGCGCCTTTGTGGCTCTCTGCCCAGTCAAGGAGCGTAAGCTCAAACTGTGCCATTCTTGGAAGCAGATCTGGATATGTGTTGCCTTTGATTCCAAGCTCATTTGCCATATCAGCGACAACAGAGTCTATGCGCTTATCGCTCTTATGCGCTTTATATGCAACAAGCAGATCAAGCTCACTGTTCTCTTCAATCTCAACGCCAAGGTCATACAGTGCCTTGATAGGAGCATTGCATGCAAAGAAGTCCTGAGGACGTGGTCCGAATGTAATGATCTTCAGGTTCTTGACTCCGATGATTGCTCTAGCTACTGGAATGAAGTTGAGAATCATATCTTTGACTTCCTCTGCTCTTCCTACTGGATACTCAGGGATATAAGCCTTGATCTTTCTAAGTCCTAGATTATATGAGCAGTTGAGCATGCCGCAATATGCGTCGCCTCTGCCATTGATCAGATTATTGCCGCTCTCTTCAGCAGCTGCAGCATACATAACAGGCCCATCAAAGTACTTTGCAATAAGTGTCTCTGGAGTCTCTGGTCCAAAGTTGCCTAAGAAAACTACAAGTGCATTGCAATTCTCTGCCTTCGCATATTCCAAAGCCTTTACAGCATCATTCTCATTCTCAACAGAAAAAGGAACATCAACGATTGGGCAATTAGCTTTTTCAAGCTCTTTGACAATAGCCTTTCTTCTGCTATCTGTTAGTGTTACAGGGAAGCAATCTCTGCTTACTCCTATGATTGCAAGCTTTACATCTGGTATGTTCTTCATAATGTTCTCCTATTGCGTGTCCGTGCACACAACTATATTCTCGAACACTATTACCTATTCGTCAACCAAATTATGTGAATAAAAAGAGACCACCATATTAACAATATCTATCCAAACATCCCACTTAATTCCCATATATCTTTACTCACACTTCCTTATTAAGCAAATACTTGTAAGTTAAATCAGTTCCAAGTGCCCCCAGAGGAGCTGTAATCAAAATAGCGAGTACAGCAACAGACAGAACAATTTGTCCACACGGAAGTCCCATCGCAAGGGGGACAGAACCAATTGCTGCCTGGACGGTAGCTTTTGGAAGATAGGCAATCATGCAAAAGAAACGCTCTCTCCATGTCATAGGTGTTCCAACCAGACAAATAGCAACTCCTACAGAACGGAAAACAAGTGCAAGAAAAATCATAAGTACCGCTACAATACCAGCGTTCAGTGTGTATCTGATATCTACCGCTGCACCTACCAACACAAATAATAGAACTTCCGCTGCCAACCAGAGTTTTCCAAACTTTTCAGACAACCGCTTTGATACAAACGTAATACTTTTTATTTTGAGAGTGCAAGCCATACTTACTATAGCCAACAGGCCAGACACAGACACAATACCCTTTAACCATGTTTCAATTGCCATAAGCAAAAACGAAATGCCCAAAATAACAATTACCTTCATACTATTTCGGACACAGTGCTTATGAGCATATGCTGTTTCAAAAAACAAACTCAGCAGACATCCTGCGACTACCCCCAAAATAATACCAAAGACAATCGAAACTGGGATATTAATGAAATCCAGCAAATTTGCATGCCCGCCCTGGGCCATGCTAACAAAGGTAGAGAACAGTACAATTACAAAAATATCGTCGCAAGAGGCTCCTGCCAGAATAAGCTGTGGAATACTTTTATCTGTACCATACTTTGCATCCATCAGCTGGATCATGCGTGGCACAACAACTGCAGGGGAAACTGCGCCAAGGACAGATCCCATTACTGCTGCCTCTATTCTATTGATTCCTAAGATACTTGGAGCAAACAGAAAAAAAGCTAATATTTCGCAACTAGCCGGAACACATGACATCATAATAGCAGGCCGACCTACTTTCTTCAAATCAGCCAAATTTAAGGAAAGTCCTGCTTTAAGCAGAATAATGATAAGAGCTATTTGTCGCAGTTCTGCGGAAATAGACAGAATAGAAGGATCAAGCAAGTCAAGTACATAAGGCCCCAGAACAATACCCGTAATCAGCATACCAATAATGCGTGGTAACTTAAGCCGTTGACAGATTGCAGCCATAGATAGACCAACAAGAATAATTAACGCCAGTGATGTTAACATGAAATTCTCCGGCTCTTCGGGTACATCTGTGGGTAAAACAGCAGATATCATGCAGACTCCTTGCTGGCATAAAGCCTTCCGGGAAG
>CAKQJZ010000100.1 GCA_934247875.1 uncultured Spirochaetales bacterium | reverse complement strand
TCAAATGGTTCAGAATTCAAAAAAAGATGGACAAGATTCATTCAATGGAAAATAAACCTTTCATGCGTTTGTCCTGGCTACATGGTTCCAGATTATTGACGATTCTATTAGCTTTTGGTATCGTGTATTAGTTGAATTATCGACATTAAAACAAATCTTTTACTGGAGGGTAAATCTAATGGCAAGAAATTTTGCTCCTAGATTCAAGCAGTGCAGAAGACTTGGGGTTAATGTATGTGGAAACCCTAAGGCAATGAACAGAGCAAATGCACCAGCATTTGCAAAGAGAAAGAAGGTTACTGACTATAGCAAGCAGCTAACTGAGAAGCAGAAGCTCAAGGCTTATTATGGCGTTCTTGAGAAGCAGCTTCACCACTATTATGAGAAGGCTCTTAAGTCTGAGCTCAGAACTGGTGATGCTCTCGTTATTCAGCTCGAGAGAAGACTCGACAACGTTGTATACAGAATTGGCTTCGGTAACTCAATTCGTCTTGCTCGCCAGCTCGTTTCTCATGGCCACGTTCTTGTAAATGGCAAGAAGGTAGATATTCCTTCATACCAGCTCAAGGCAGGCGATGTAGTTTCTCTCAAAGAGAAATCAAGAAACAATGAGCACTTCAAGGCTAACTTCCTTGGCCATGCATCTTTCAATCTCCCATACATTGAGAGAAACACAGATGATTGGACAGGTAAGCTTACTAGACTTCCTGAGAGAGCTGAGATTCCTGTACAGGTAAACGACCAGCTCGTAGTCGAGTTCTACTCAAAGTAATCATAGATATACTCCAGAGCAGTTCCACATGCTGCATTATGAAGAGGATCAGGCCACATTCCAAATACGCCTATCCTTGGACACTCATCCTGGCGGCTACCCTCAAAAAGGGATGGGCTTGGAGGATCTTAAGAAAACCCCAGAACGGGGTTTTCTTAATGACTGAATGTTATTGAATTTTATCAGCGCCAGTTGATTTCAAATGTGAGTGGGTGAGATAAGAGCAAGAAATCAATGATAGGGAATGTAAAGCGCGCTGTCGTTGAGTTTACTTTAGTCGCGCCTTTGAGCGTTGTAATAGTTCCTGGAACTTTGATGTCTATTGTTACTTTTCCATTTCTGATTGCATCTGGTCCATCTTCGCCAAGCAAGAAGTAGATCATATCAAGATAGTCTTCTTCTGTTGTGTCTTTATTATATAGCGGGCCATATACTTCGAAGTTAGGATCTGCAAGGAATGGGACTATCTTAGTAAGTTCTTCAAAGTTGTTGATATCTACATAGAATGATATAGAGTTCGAGCTCTCTTTGAAGAGAGTCTGGCTGCTGCCGCCAAGCTCATTGATAAGCGCTGTGAGACTTGTGTAATCAAAGTCTATTTTGTAGTGGTTCTCACCTTTTTTTTTGAAGTCAACGCTTGTTGTTGATGCTGCTTTATCGAGGTCTTTTGAGAATCCAGACATCGCACTATCCATAATTGACTCATTGGAAGGCAAGAACTCAGCAAAGTCTTCAAGCACATCTACGAAGAACTGCTCGACTTGGATATCTGAAGAGGAAGAGCCTCCATTCTTATTTATAGTAAGAGTCTCTGTTACAGAGCATGATGTCAATATTGCTAATACAAGTGTGAATAATGCGATTTTTCTCATAGATTAAGATTAGCTGAAACAGCAGAGGTCGACAAGATTAGATGTGGACATATAAAGCATAGTATGATAGAAATTATACGTTTATTTATAAAAGTGTTAGATATGAGACAAAAACAGGAGTTTTTGTATTAATAAATATCCGCTTTTATAAATACTGAAGGTATTTAAATGTTAAGAAAGCTTCTCTTTATATTACTTCTTTTGTTGATTTCAACTACATTATTTGCTGCTTTGAATGCAACACTCAGCACACATCCAACATCTCTATCTCTAGCCTGGGATAGTGTTGATGGTGCTTCATACTACGATATATATAATGGCAATGACTTCATTGTCCGCTTAGATGAAGGTGAGAGAAGCTATACTATAAAGGATCTAGACTCTGAGAAGAGCTATAGCATCGCACTTGCAGCCAGAGACAGCGCTAATAACACGCTTGAGAGCATCTGGCTTGATGGCACTACAACTAGCTGGGACGGCGTCTATCTATGGCTTAATAAGACAAATCACGATAGAGATGGGCGCGTTAAAGAGATCAGGATGAGAATCAAGCATGTCGTTGATTTCACATATGGCCAATACAATGAAGTTTATTTATGCATAAATGGCGAAGAATTGAAGATTTTCCCTCTGTTTCCTTTTGGATCAGAGGAGGCAAGCCGCTGGCATAAATATAAAGAAGATACCATTGGTGGCACCTCATATAGAGCCAATGCAGGGCTCTTCAATACATCGAAGATGACACCTGCAAAGTGGAAAATTTCGAAGATAGTCATTGACAGGGACTCGACATACGCTTACATTCAAACAAGCGCACTCTCGTTTATTTTCGATACAGTAAGCAGCTATAAGCTGTTTGAAGTGGATGGGAAGATGTATATGGAGTTCAATACGGAGTCTGAACAGAGCATTGTTGACAATGCGCTTTTCAAGAATCCGAATCCAGGAGAGGGGGACTCATTCATTCTTGAGAGAGTAGAGTAGGAGGGGCAATGGTTGCCGACAAGAATAAGAAAAGCCTGATTATCGTTGAATCACCAACTAAAGCTAATACAATCAAGAAATATCTGCCAGCTAATTTTCAGGTAGTAGCATCAAAAGGCCATGTAGTGGACCTTAATCCGAATCCGAACAACAAAGACGGAATCTATGGTGTAGATGTATATAATGATTTCAAGCTTGATTATGTGATAGTAGATGGAAAGGAAGCTCTTCTTAATGATATGAAGAAGCTCTTGAAGAAATCTGAACAGCTTATTCTTGCAAGTGATGAAGATAGAGAAGGTGAGTCCATTGCTTGGCACTTATATAATCAGCTTAAGCCTACTGTTCCTGTTTACAGGATGGTCTTCCACGAAATCACAAAGAAGGCAATACTTGCAGCTTTTGATAATTGCCGCGAGATAGATATAAACCTAGTCAGAGCTCAGGAAGCCAGGCGCACAGTTGACCGTCTCCAGGGCTATGGCATTTCGCCGCTGCTTTCCCAGAAGCTAGGCGCTAAGTACAGCGCAGGGCGTGTTCAGTCTCCAGCGCTTAAGATGGTCGTTGAGAGAGAAAAACTCAGACGTGCATTCAAAGATAGTGAGTACTACTCTGTTGAAGGCTTGATGAATGCAGAAGGAAAAGAGTTTGGTTCGACACTTACTCATATAGCTGGAAAGAAAGTTGCTTCTTCATCTTCATATGACAAGGAAACAGGTGCAATAAAGAAAGATGTCAAAGTCCTCTCTAAAGCTGAGGCTGAGAAAATCAAGAGTGATATCGAGGGCAAGAGCTTTGAAGTTGAGAGCGTAATGCATCAGGATAAGATTGAGCGCCCTCAGCTCCCATTCACTACATCAACGCTGCAGCAAGACGCTACGCGCAAGCTCCATAAAGGTGCTAAAGAGATCATGATGATTGCTCAGCATCTATATGAGAATGGCTTTATCACATATATGAGAACAGACTCTCCTAATCTTTCAGATGAGTGCATCAAAGCCTCTCGTGAATCTGTTCTTGCACTCTTTGGCAAAGAGTATCTATCTCCAAGTCCAAGAAACTTCAAGGCAAAGACTCTTGGTGCACAGGAGGCTCATGAAGCTATCAGGCCATCTGGAGATTATATGAGACGCCCAGAAGAGACTGGACTCTCAGGCGATGAGCTTAAGCTCTATACGCTTATCTGGCAGCGCACGCTGAGTGTGCAGATGAAAGAGTGTGAGAAAGCTATCACAACTCTTACATTGAAACTCGATGATTATACTTTCACTTCCTCTGGCACTGTCATAACCTTCAAAGGCTTCAGAGCGCTTTATGAAGCTGCAACAGATGATGATAATAGCAAAGAGAGTACTCTCCCTGTTTTAACAGCAGGAGACAAAGTAGAGCTAGTAAGTGCAGATGCTAAGTCTCATATCACAGCGCCTCCAGCACGCTACAACGAAGCAACTCTTGTAAAAACTCTGGAGAGCGAAGAGATAGGCCGCCCTAGCACTTATGCGACAATCATCTCAACACTCATTGATAGACACTACATCATAAGAGAAGGCCAGTACTTAGTTCCAACATTCACAGGCTTCTTTGTTGATGCATTCTTAGAGAAAGCATTCTCGCTATATATCGGGTATGACTTTACGAAGAATATGGAAGCAGGCCTCGATAAGATTGCAGAAGGTGAAGAAGATAAGAATAGCTATCTCTCTGCATTCTGGTTTGGATCTGACCACTTAAATGGCTTAGAGCGCGACTTAAAAGAAGCTAAAGCTACAACAGTTGCAGGGGAAGTAAAGAATCTAACACTTCCAGACCTTAAGTATGAGTTCAATGAGAATGGCGAAGATGTTCACTATGAGATAAGAACTGGCAAGTTCGGACCATATCTCTCATCTGATATAATCGATAAAGAGACCAATAAAGCCAAGATGGCATCTCTTGATGAGAAGAAGTTCTTCCCAGGAACTTTCTGCGATGAGGATGCGAAAGAGATTCTGTTCCCAGAAGAAGTCAAAGCTGTGCTCTATGATGAGTATGAGCTCAAAAGCGGAAGATACGGCGACTACTTTGTACGCATAAGCGATGGAAAGATTGCTTCATGGCCTAGAATCAAAGCTAAAGCAGAGGATGCTTCAAAAGAGTTCATCGAACTCTTGTTTGAGCTTCCTAAGCTCTTATATAAAGATGAAGAGGGCAATGAGATTGTCTTGAAGTCTGGTCCTTATGGCTTCTATGCGTCATACAAAGGAAAGAATAGCAGAGTTTCTGATCCTCTTTCATTCAAAGCAGAGTCACTGCTTGAAGGTGGAGAAGAGAATAAGACATTCTCTGTAGATGGAAAGAGTGCAGAAATAGCACGTGGACGCTATGGCTATTATATAAAGTATGATGGTAAGAACTATCCGCTTCCTTCTGCTTATAAAAAAGATGTATCAGGACTCAGTGCAGAAGATGTAGAGAAGGCTATAAAAAGCGATAATGCTAAAGCGCCGAGTGAAAGCGAGAGAGTATTCACAGTCTCAGGCGAAAGCGTAAGCTTGATCAATGGAAAGTATGGCTACTACTTAAAGCGTGGAAAAGACAATATCGCGCTTCCTCAGGATATCAAGAATGATATCTCAACGCTTACAGAGGAAAAGGTTCAAGAGATAGTAAGCTCTTATGTTCCTAAAGCTAAGAAGAGCTATAGCAAGAAGCGCTGATGGATAGACTTGATAAAACAATAGCAGCATCTGGGCTTTATACAAGGCGCGATGCGAAGATTCTCTTGAAACAGCGTCGAATAAGAGTCAATGGCACTTTAGTGACAGATGCTGACTATAAAGTCGATGCTGAATCTGATGAGATTGCTATTGATGATGCACCGCTTCCGCTTTTCAGGACTGCTACTGTCATTATGAATAAGCCAAGTGGCTATGTCACAAGTACAGCCGACCCTGTAAGTCCTACTGTAATGGCACTTCTTCCAGAAGAGTACAAACGACTTGAGCTATATCCTGTTGGACGCTTAGATAAAGATACAGAAGGACTTCTGCTCTTTACTAACGATGGTGATTTAGCTCATAAGCTGATATCTCCAAAGCATGAAGTAGAGAAAGAGTATATAGCACTCACATCTCTTCCTATTGATGAAGACGACATTCTAGCATTTCATAGAGGTATTACACTCAAAGACGGAACTAAGTGCAAAAGCGCTAAGCTTCAAGCACTCGATGGCGCTATGTGCTCTGTAACGCTTAAAGAGGGCAAGTACCACCAAGTAAGACGCATGCTTGCATCTAGAGGTAAACCAGTAATCTATCTTAAGCGCATAAGAGAAGGCAGCGTAATGCTTGGCACATTAGAGAGTGCAGAAGTCAGAGAACTTGATGGGAAAGAAATAACTAGACTTTTCGAGTCCTGATTTCATAGTTATCAAGGTGCTTAGCATTTCTGTTTGGAATCGTGATCCTGAACGCATTCTTCGTCGTTTCTATGAGTGGTTTCTCTTCGCACTCTTCATATAGCGCCTTTATTATCAAGCTTAACTATAATCTATCTACTTGATAGAAACAGACTTCTGATAGCACTTACAGCCTTAGCTCTGTTATTTCCGTTATCACTGATTTGCGACTGGAGTATCATCGCTCCTGTATTCACAATCATCTTCTATGTACTTCAGAAGAAACGAATAGAAAAACTCTCACTCATCATGATACCTGCTTCCTTTTTCATTCTCAGAACAATCCTCTACAGCGAAACTCAAGCGGAGTATATTCCAGGAACGATATCAGTATTCTTGGCTTCTGTCGTTGTCTTTGCATTGATAATCAGAGCTGAAAAACAAGGGAAAAACAAAATCATTGGATTAGTTTTCTATGCTTATTATCCATTGCATCTCTCTGTTATACTGTTACTTGCAAAGCTGGTTTGAAAACATGAATGTAGATTGTAAATACGACTTACTATTGCCAGGAAGCATCTTGATAAGTAATGTTTTCTTCCCGATAATTAAGAAACCAAAGGAGGAGTGATAAAAAGGTAAATAGAAAGGATGTTGCACTATTTCTTCCAGTAATGAAACAATAAAAGTGACAT
>CAKQJZ010000099.1 GCA_934247875.1 uncultured Spirochaetales bacterium | reverse complement strand
CAAAAAACTTACCTTTCCTAGAGCCATTATTTAGTGTCTTATGTTACGCTCAATGCCTTAAGTTAACAGCATTGGGCATTCCTTCTTAGTTCTTTTTTTGAATCAACTCAAATAAATAACAAGCTATATATCAGTCTGAGTTCAGAATAATTATAAAGCAACTACATCAAAGAAAGCGGATCTACATCAATTTCAAGATAAAGCGTTGAAGGACACTTATATTCACTTAACAAATGCTTTGTGAATCTCAAGAGCGTACTGATAGAAGCTGAGCGCAAGACAATGTGGTAGCGGTAATACTGGCTCTTCTTTTCTATGATGCATGGACAAGATGAGAGAATATCGATGCCTTTATAAGATGATGAAAGAGTGATAGCCATATTCTCAAGGCTCTCTATCTCTTCTTGCACTTTAGATTCACTCTTCCCTCTTAGCGTCAAATTGATAAGCCTAGAGTACGGAGGCATGAAGACAGTTTTGCGCTCTTCTAGTTCTTTATCATAGAATGTCTCCAAATCGTTTATGACAGCAAACTGGATAGCTGGAGCTGATGCCTGAGTTGTCTGTATATATACCTTTCCATCATCTCTATAACGCCCCGCTCTTCCAGATACCTGGCTAAGGAGCGCAAACGTTCTCTCTGCTGCTCTGAAGTCAGGAATCATAAGCATCGAGTCAGCATTGAGAACGCCTATAAGGCTGACTAAAGGAAAATTAAGGCCTTTAGCAATCATCTGCGTACCAAGAAGGATATCTATCTTTCCTTCTTTGAAATCATCAAGAATAGCCTTTACTTTAGCTTTGTCTCCATCTGCTATATCTGTATCAAGACGCTCTATTCTGGCACCAGGGAATAATCCTCTAGCTTCTTCTTCGACATTCTCTGTACCGAAACCACGTGGGAATAGATCCCTGGAACCACACTCAGGACAGACTCTGACTAAAGGCTCTGAGTAGCCGCAGGTATGGCAGTATAAACGCCCAAGCTTCTTATGATATGTCAAAGAGACAGAACAATGAGGACATGTGATTATATGGCCACAGCTTCCGCATGCATAGCCATAAGAGAAGCCACGTCTATTAAGAAATAAGATTACGCCTTTCTTATCTTTAAGCGCAGCTCTTATCGCACTCTCAAGCTCTGCTGATATATTCCTAGGCTCTTTTATGATGTTTATAGTCTTGATCTTAGGAAAGCGGGCCTCTCCAATTCTATCTTTCATGACTATAGAGCGGATCTTCTGCTCCCTCATCAGCTTCCATGCCTCTAGCGATGGAGTTGCAGAGCCCATTATGAGCATAGCTGAGAGCTGCTTAGCCCTGTATTGCGCTATCTGGCGGGCATGGTAGCGTGGAGTATTGCCGCTTTTGTAGCTAGTCTCATGTTCTTCATCGAGTATTATAAGGCCAAGATTCTTAAATGGAGCAAAGACTGCGCTTCTTGCACCTATTACAAGATCTACTTCGCCTTTCATTATCTGGCGGCATGCTTTTAAGCGCTCTGATGGAGAGAGTGCTGAGTGTATTATAGCAACTCTGCCATCAAAGCGTGAGAGCACATCTTCAGATAACTGATGAGATAGAGTTATCTCAGGAACCAGATAAAGAACCTGCTTGCCTTTCTTTATCATATCTTCTGCGCGGCGCAAGAACACTTCGCTCTTTCCTGATCCTGTAACTCCATATAGATAGAAAGTGCCTTCATCCTTCTCCCTGAGAATAGAGAGTGCACGATCCTGCTCGCGCGTAAGCTCTTTTACGCCTACAAAAGAAGAAGGAGAAGAGAATGATGCGTTGCCATCGCTTTCTTTTCTGCCAGATGGAATCATAAGAGATAAGTTCTCTCCTGTTGTTGAGAGATACATATCCTTCATCCAATAAGCAAGCTCCAGAAGATCTTCTGTAAATACTACCTGCTTATCGACTACGCGCTTTATATTCTTAAGCTCAAAGCCTACTTTCTCTTGGTTATCTTTAACTTTGATAAGAAAGCCTGTAAGCTCTCTTTTCCCAAAAGGAACGACTACACGAACACCGAATATAGCACTTTCTTCCAGTTCATCAGGGATAATATATGTGTATGGGCCTTCTAGCGGCAGGTTAAGCAAGACCTCTCCATACTTCATGAAATTCTATCTCCGATTCCGATTTCTCTTGCAATAGCTTTCAGATCTTCCCATACATCACGCTTAGATACGCTTCCGTTAATCATCTCACTAGGAGAAGAGAGACAGAAAGAGCGTATGCGATTGATGCTGAATGCGCGGCCTGAGCGCATAGAGTGCCAATCATCTCTGCATCTTGTCATATAACGTGAAGCAGCTTCAGACAATATGACAATATTCTTTGGCGCTATAGAGCTCATCTCATCTCGCAGATAGTGCTTGCAGCAATTTGCATAGCTCTCAGAGAAGCTATTTGCAGGGCACTTTATTATTGTAGAGAGAGCAACTTCACTGGGCTCAAGCTTCAGCGCAGAAAGCCACTTTGAATAGTAGCTCTGGCTTTCAGGAGAGAAGATTCTGTCACACTCTGCATATGGAGCGATGAATAGAATAAGCGGATGAGGCTTCAGATTTGGCTTTGCGTAAAGCACCCTGGAGCGTGATAAATCACACTCAAAGCAATCTTCTGGGTCATCTTTGGCTATTGCTGCTACTTGAGGCTTTTCAGATTCCTTTATCTCATAGTCTGAGATATCTGAAAACTCTCGAAGGCTATCAGAAGAGAAAAGCGCAGCTGCTTCATCTAATGCATGCAAAAAATGCTCTCTGCTATTTTTGTCCACAGTACTCCTCCTCAAACCAAAGATACTCTTTATCATCATAGCTTATTCTTGCAAGATATAAACCAGCAGATGGCGCAGTTCTCAGCGCTTCCTTTCTATCTTTACTATCCAGTCTCTGCTTAAAGCGTTCTGCGCTCTCACCTCTCATTGCTGCATCGAGCATAGTTCCAACCATGCTTCTTACCTGGTGGTATAGAAAAGCATTGCCTGCAACTCTGTAGCGCAGTACATCATAGCCATATTGATCTTTGAAGAGCTCCCAGGAAGATGTGTAGATATCACGACACTTTGACTCTGAACTATCACGAGCAGAGGCGAATGTAGTGAAATCATGAGTTCCGAATAAAGACTCAGCGTAGCTATTGAGAGTCTCAAGAGAAGGAAACTCACATAGAAAATGATAGCGTCCATCATCGAATGGCAGCATATCATCAAAACGCTTTATCATATACCAATACTCACGTGCCATAGTTGAAAAGCGTGCATGGAAATATGGGCTCTCTTCTATAGAAGCCAATACTCTTATGCTCTTTTCAAGCTTAGTATTGAGAATGACTTTGTATTTCTCAGGACTGATAGAAGACGAGGTATCGAAGTGGCATACTTGTCCCAGCGCATGCACACCAGCGTCTGTACGTCCAGAGCCGAAGACTACAATATTCTCATTCGTAACTTCAGAAAGAACTCTGCTAAGCTCTGATTGTACAGAAATCGCATTATCCTGTGCTTGCCAGCCATGATACTTAAAGCCATCGTAGCTGACTGTGAGCTTTATTCTCTTCTTTCCTTCTTCAGCTCTTTCTATCTCTGGGCGACGCCAATCGCTTCTAGCCATCTATTACCACCATTGCAACTGAATATTCTCTCTCATGAGATATCGAGAGATGGAAAGAAAGACTCTCTTTGCCTTTCACTACAAGATAAGGCTTTCCTAATTCATCTTCTCTTATCTCGATATCGAGTGGAGACAGAGAGCGAAAGCCACTTCCGAGTGCTTTAGAAGCAGCTTCTTTTGCAGCATAACGAGAAGCGAAGTATTCAGCTTTGTTAACACGCTTTTTGCTCTCTTCTATCTCATAAGCAGTAAAGAGCCTCTCTAAGAGGCCCTCTTTCTGCGCCGAAAAGCGCTTGTTTTCAACTATATCTGTACCAATACCAATAATCATCAGTGCTCTTGCTTCTGGAAGAGAATCCTTACAGACTCTGGCTTAGCGCTCAGCGTCAGGCTGTTTTTAGTGTAGATATCATCATTATAGCTCAGCTCTACTCTGACTCTTGAAATGCCTTCGCTATCAACATCTGAGAAATCTGCTGTAGCTTTGATCTGAACAGGATCGATAAGATAAATGATCTTATTTGAACCTGTGATTACTATATCTACTGTAGATGGAACCAAAGAGAGTGCTGTATAAGACTCTGGGAGCTTTACTTCCAAAGGAATAGTAACAGTTCTGCCATTAACACTCCAGAACCTGATTGCAAGCACTATAAGCACTGCTGTCAAGAATGAGAGGACTTTGACAATCCAGTTACCAAAAACAGAGGAGAATTTATTCGACGTTTTCAACTATTCCCTCCTTAAGATCCTGTGTAAGCCCATCTTTAGCACTTAAGAGCACAAGCATCATATTCTTGATTGTCTCTGTCTCTAAGTCGTAGTAGATATTAGCGTTATATACCAGTGAAATAGCACCTGTCTCTTCAGATACTACAATTATGATTGCATCTGACTCTTCAGAAAGTCCCAACGCTGCTCTATGTCTTGTTCCAAATGTAGCTTTGATGCCCTTTTGCTCTGAGAGAGGAAGGTAACAAGCTGCATATGTGATTCTACCATTCTGGATGACACATGCTCCATCATGAAGAGGCGTATCATGATCGAATATTGTGAGGATCAATGTAGAAGATAGATCTGCATTGAGCCTGGTTCCAGAATCGAGTATTTGCTTAATATCTGTATTTCTTGGGAATACAATGAGCGCACCACGCTTCTTCTCTACGAGAATGTTGCATGCATTCAGAATAGAATCCAGCTGATCTGCTGTATTCTGGTTGCCTATTCTGAAGAATCTCTTTCGTGAAAAAGATGAAGAGAATGCTCTTCTGAGCTCTGGATGATAGAAAACAACAAGCATCATTGCAAATGGGATTATCATTTGCTTGACGATTGTCTCTATAACAGTCAGCTTGAATACATAAGCAAAGCCGAAAATCAGCCCTACTATGATCAGTATCGCAAAGAGCTGAGTTGCTTTTGTCTCTGCTATAGCACTGTAAAACCTGAAGATTACAATAGTTAGGATGACTATTTCAGCAAGTATTCTCAAATACTCTGCAACGTCAACCTGTAAAAACAGTTCCAACACTTCCTTTACGCCTCATCGGCTTTAACCCACCCAAGAGTGCGGCTTACAGCCTTCTTCCAGAATCGTACCTTTTTTTCCCTTTCTTTGTCATCCATCGTATAAGTCCATCTTAGCTGTTCTTTCCAATAACTTCTGAGCTCTTCGATGTTTTTCCAGATTCCGAGAGTCAGGCCTGCAGCATATGCAGCACCTAGCGCAGTCGTCTCAACTATCATTGGCCTGATTACAGCTTTCTGGAGAATATCTGCCTGGAATGCCATAAGAGGATTGGAATTTGTCATTCCACCATCGACCTTGAGACTTGTGATCTCAATGCCGCTATCCATCTTCATAACCTCAAATATATCATTAGCCTGGAATGCAGTAGCCTCCAAGACAGCTCTGCAGATATGTGCTCTTGTTGCAAAGCCAGTAAGACCTGCTATTACGCCACGCGCATCGCTTCGCCAATATGGTGCAAATAGCCCGGCAAATGCAGGAACGATATATACGCCTGCACTATCTGGAACAGATTCAGCAAGCTCATCGAGCTCTTTAGCATTAGTTACCATTTTGAGGTTATCACGTGTCCATTGCACTAGAGAACCTGCAACTGCAACTGAGCCCTCAAGTGCGTAGTTTGCCTCTTCTCCCTCTCTCTTATATGCAACTGTCGTCAAAAGGCCATGATCAGATAGACATCTTCTCTTTCCTGTATTCAGAAGCATAAAGCAGCCAGTTCCATATGTGCACTTGCTTTCCCCCTCATCAAAGCAAGCTTGTCCAAAGAGCGCAGCTTGTTGGTCTCCAAGAATTCCAGCAACTGGAACAGTAGCATTAAATGGGCCATCTTCTGTAGTTTCACCATAAATAACACCAGATGAGGCCATTATATTAGGAAGAGACTCTTTAGGAATATTAAAAAGAGTGAGCATCTCATCATCCCAAGTGAGGCTTTCAATATTCATTAGCATATAACGCGAAGCATTAGTTACATCTGTTACGAATGCTTTGCCTCCAGTGAGCTTATATGTCAGATATGTGTCGATTGTGCCAAATACACATTCACCAGTCTGAAGCTTCTTTCTTACATTTGGCACATTGTCGATAAGCCACTTGATCTTTGATGCAGAGAAGTATGGAGAGTATAAGAGGCCTGTATGCTCTCTGATAAAGCTCTCCTCCAGAGTAGCTTTAAGCTGATTGATGCAGTCACTTCCTCTAAGATCCTGCCAAACTATTGCATTGTGATAGCATTTGCCAGTCTTCGGATTGAAAGCAATTACTGTCTCTCTTTGGTTAGTAATGCCAAGCGCAGAGATATCAGAGCCGACTAAGCCTGCTTTTTCTAGCGCATCTTTGATAATCTCTTCAGTATTTCTCCAGATTTCTTCTGGATCATGCTCAACCCAGCCTGGCTTAGGAAATATCTGCCTATGCTCCTTTTGAGAGGACGAGACTATATTATTCTCACTATCGAATATGATAAAGCGTGTGCTTGTTGTTCCTTGATCAAGCGCGCCTATATATTTCATCAATAAATCTCCTATAAAAGGTCAATAGCGTTCTTAACAGAAACCATTGACTTATTTTCTTTTTAACAGGAGAACTTAGCAGA
>CAKQJZ010000098.1 GCA_934247875.1 uncultured Spirochaetales bacterium | reverse complement strand
TCCTAATTTTAATCTAAAACCAGGATAACATAAAGATGGAAATATTTAAAGTTTTAGATGTTACAAACTACTAGTTTTGTACATAATTTTGTCAGCCAACACGTATATAATAGACGAAAATTAGAGAAACGCCAGTGCCCATTAATGCCAAATAATGCCAAACTAAAAAATCCTCTAACACCTAAGTTGTTACACTGTAAGCAATTAGAGGAGCGTAAGAGTGCCCAAGACGAGACTCGAACTCGTACGTCCTTGCGGACAAGGGATTTTAAGTCCCTTGTGTCTACCATTCCACCACTTGGGCAACAAAATAAATATAAAGAAAAAAATTCAAAAAAGAAAGTCTCTTTTCAACAATTGTTCATGCTTTTTGTAGTTTTCCATTCACTATTATCAGATTAGGTTCTGAAGGTGCACCATCAGCTAGATACTTTTTCTTATATAGTTCATATCTTTCACCGCTGTATTTATCGAGGTTTCCTTTAAGGTATTCCAAGAGTTCATCTCCACTTAAATGAGGATTCTGATTGAGATATGAGAGCGTATCGCAGAGCCAAGCGTCATCAAGAGACGCAGCGTATAGACTCTCTAATGCGCATAAAGAGCTGTTGAGAGTGCCAAATGTTTCAACAAAGTCATTGACATCTATATACCTTGAAAGATTCCAGTTATTGTTTGTCATCTTGATAATATAAGTATCAAAAAGGAAACGAAGGCGCATAAGCGAATGGATGAAGTATTTGACATCGTCTAATGTATTAATGTTGCTGAAGTTTCCAAATGAGCTTAAGAAGAGCTTATCATCATGAGAAAACTTTCTCTTATATATTATCTCAGCTGATATAGCTATGAACTCAGGGAAGTTGATTAGCGAATAATGAGGTATATTGTTCTCTTCTCTTACCTTCGGTCTAATATTTTCTTCAAAAGGCAATAATAGCGCAGAATCAATAGAACCAATTATATCGTCACTATCCCCTTCTACATGGCTTTTTGCATTTTCCCACCATGAGTTATAATCGCTATCCAAAAGAGGTGCTATAGAGTCTCCATAGTAGAATCTATTCCAGATTCGCTCTGCCATAGATTGCTGAATGAAGCGATCAAAGTGCTCTAATGCATTCCAGCATATCCTGATAATCTCATGATCTTTATCATCTCCAGCTAAATCCAGAAGCTTAGCATATAGCACATCTGTCTCTTTGCTTTGAGTTTTTCTTGAGTTGAGAAGCTCAAAGTAATGATTTAAATCAGTTGAAGCATCAAGCTCCAAGCGCAGTATATAGACATGTTCAAGAAGATATCTGAAGAACAAATCTTTATCGATAGATTGCATAGAGTCATTTAAATAACGATATGAACTATAGAAAATATGAGTCTTGCGGCTATCAATATCATGCTCTTTGATGCATGAGAGAGCGTATTCGCTCTCACTTCTAGCCTCAAAATGGAGATTGATAGTCTCATTTAACGCTGAAAGAGAAAGCAGAATAGTAAGTGCAGTCAGACGCTGCTGACCATCAACGACTTCATAATAATCATCGCTATGGAATGTAACAAATCGGCCAATATAGTACTCAGAGAGATTCGCGCTGCGGGCTTTCTCAATATCTCTCACTAAGCGTTTAAGCTCTTCAGGCCCCCATGCAAAATCTCTTTGGTATATAGGTATAATGTATTCATCTTTTCCAATAAGCTCTGAAAGCTTCAATACATCATTCATTGATCCACCTCTTGAAATCTTCGTCAAAATCAATCGCTTTGACAGGGCCAGATATATGCATTGCTATGTTCCTCATATCACAAAGCCTGTTTTTGAGATCAAATGAATAGACATCATATGGACTCTTTGAATAGAGGATAACAGGGAGTATAGACTCACTGCTCAATATGAACTTGTTTATTCTGTCTAATGAGACAGAAGAGTCTTCTAAGCGAAGTGCAAATGAGAACTTGAAGATAGCAGAAAGTGCTTTTTCTGCACACTCAGGCCCAAATCTATCAAGCATCAGGAGAGAAAGAGAGAGAAATAGATCAAAGCAAGAAGACTCTGAAGGGAGCGAGAAGTCAACGTTATCAAATAGAGATGGGTACTTTTTCTCTATAATAGATAAGAGCTCGCCTAGTTCTTTCTCATAGCAAAAGCAGCGCTTGAAGAAGAGATCTCCATTTACTATCTCACTATTGAGCTCATGCACTTTTAGACGCTTTACATATGGATACGCTAAGCTCTCTTCAACACCCTCAAAACTAGATAATCCTTTCAAAGAGAAAGAAGGAGAAGGCAAAGCACGAGTCCAGAAATATAGCGGATGCCAAATGCGTAGAAGAAGATGGAGTCGTTCACGCCCGATGCTCTCCCACTTTGCGCTGACGCTTAGTTTCTCGCCTTCGCTTTTCTCTCTCATCGAGCATAGATGATAGGCTTTGAGAATATCAGAGGGCTCAAGTGCAACACCTCGCGCATCTCCGTCATCAAAGAATGAAAAGCTATCTTCAATAGACTCAAGCTCAATCATATTCAAGTAGAGAGAATCAGAGAAGAATCGCCTGAATTCAGCTATATCAGTAAAAGCCAGAGCCCTTTGAACCATGCTGTAACTGCTCTTTACGCGGCGCGCTTCATCAGGCGTCCATCTGCGGCAAATAGATGGATAAGCAAGGCCCAGTGCTTTTGCAATAAGTGATAGAGTTATTAGTCGCCCCTCTCCATCTAAGAGCTCATCAGAGACGAAAACAACTTCGCCAAGCATATATGAAGTGCTTTTAAGCGCTTTATTGATATCTTCAACCAAAAGCTCACTATTCTTCTCATCCCAGCTATAGTTCTTATAGCTAGGGAGCTTTCTGCTCTCCATGAGAGAAAGAAAATCAAGAGCTCTTATTTTACTGATCCTAATTGAACCCATAGTGATAAATTATCACACTTTAAATAATCCTTTGAAGGTGTTATTTTTCTAATCATGCTGATTCTTGTTATTAATCCAGGTTCAACCTCAACTAAGATATCTGTTTTCAGAGATAGAGAAGAACTCTTCACTGAGTCAATATTCCATGATGCACCGCTCCTTTTGAAGTACAAGACAACAAATGATCAGATTGATCTAAGGCGGAATGTGATTGTAGAGTTTCTTGAAAAGCACTCGTTAGAGCTCCGCGATATCGATCTATTCATAGGACGTGGCGGATGCGCATATTCGCAGTCTTCTGGCGTTATGGAGATTGATAAAGCGCTATATGAAGACACTATGAGTGACAAAGGCGGCTCAGACCACCCAGCTAAACTCGGAGTAATGCTTGCTTATGAATTTTCAGAAGAGTTTGGGAAACGTGCATTCACTGTAGATCCGACTAATGTAGATGAATTGATTGATGAGGCACGTATCACAGGCATTAAAGGCGTCTATAAAAGAGCACAGTCTCATGTCCTTAATCAGAAAGGCATTGCAAGAATACACGCAGAAAGCATTGGCAAACGCTATGAAGATTGTCAATTCATTGTTGCACATATAGATGGCGGCATCACTATAAGTGCACATAAAAACGGAAAGATGATAGATGGAACAGAAGGTGCTGGCGGAGATGGTCCATTCACACCTACTCGTCTTGGCTCTATTCCTATCATGGAAACTGCTATATATGCAGAGAACCATGAGAAAGGCGAACTTGAAGCAATGTGCTCAAGAAAAGGTGGATTCGTATCACATTTTGGAACTTCAAACTCAGACAAAGTCCATAAGCTTGTAGAAGGAAAAGATCCACATGCTGTATCTGTCTGGAATGCAATGATCTATCAGATTGAGAAAGAGATAGGCGCTATGGCAATGACGCTGAAAGGCAAAGTTGATGCAATACTCCTAACTGGAGGCCTTGTAAGATTTAACGATATAACAGACAAAATCAAAGCTGATGCGTCTTGGATAGCACCTGTATATATTTATCCAGGAGAAGTTGAACAAGAAGCACTATGCTACTCTACTCTCGATGCACTTGAAGGAAAGAGAGAGATTCATAAATACAGCGGAAAGCCTGTATTCTCTGGCTTTGATTGGGATAAAGAATGATACTTGATTCACACTTCCATTACACATCTATTACCTCTAAAGACAAAAGCTATAAGCTGCCATCAGATTTGATAGGAATCGATATTGCGATTAAGGCAGGAGACACAGAGGAGCGCATAAAAGCACTTGATAGGGATGATATTTTCATCTCATCTGGTTCTGGCCCTTGGGTATTAGACTATCCTGAATTTGTTTCAGTAGATGATGAGATAGCTCGCCTCAAAGCTGAAATAGAGCTATTCAATAGTGATGCTATAGGAGAGTGCGGCTTCGATAACCATTGGAACTATGGGACAAAAGAAGAACAAGAAGAACTCTTTTTAAGAGAAGCAGAGCTAGCAAAGCTTTTTGATAGAGCGCTGATAGTTCATACACGCGACGCAGATGAAGAGATAGAGAAATGTCTTAATAAACTTGGAGATAGAGTAATCATGCACTGTTTCTCATCAGATTGCGCTTTGATGAAGAAAGCATTGGATGCTGGTGCATATATATCTTTCTCAGCAAATATTACATACAAAGGAAATGATAAAATCAGAGAAGCTGTTAAGTATTGCCCTCTAGATAGGCTTCTCTATGAGACAGACTCTCCTTACCTTCCGCCTAGAAAGGAAAGAGGCAAAATCAATACACCTGAGAAGACAGAGATAACGCTAAGCACTATTTCTGAAATAAAAAATGAAGATAGCGCGCTGATAAAAGAGAATGCAATTGAGAATCTTTATAGAGTACTAGGTAGACGAAAGAGCGAAGCTAAACGCAACATCTCCGTCACTCTTTAATGCATCTCTTATCGCTTTGTCCCAATCAGGAGATATAGATATTACATTCTTGATGCCTTTAAATGCTGCTGCGTCTAAAAAGCTTAAGTAGATTTTGATATCACTTCTTTCAATCAGCTTCAGCGCACTTAGAGGCTCTGGAACTATGAGCCTAACAATCTTCTGGTTCTGTATCTCCTTTTCAATGCTATCGATATTAACAGCAGATATTCTTCCACTGTATTCAATCAATGAAAGATTATCACTTCTCTTTTCAAGGCTCTTAGCAAGCTCTCGCTCCCCAGCATCTTCACTATTATAAAGAATAGCTGCTCTCTCTTTTACATCTCCATATAGCGCTTTAGAAAAGAGATCAACATCACTGAATGAGAAAAGACGTCCATTGCCTCTTTTAATGTAAATAGCATTTGGATTATCTACAGAAGAGGGAGGCAATACAATAATTAAATCACACTTGCCTACTTCTTTATCATCGCTGACGTATTCAGTTCTATAAAAAAAAGAGAACCTCTTTGGCTTTGAAAGAGATGAAAAATACTCATCGTTCAAGAGTGAGCTATATAAAAACACAACTTTTGGTCGAGTAAAATAGAAAACAGCGCAAACAGAAGCCAGCAAAACTAGCAATAAAATAATGATAAGCCTCTGTTTTTTCATAACTAAATCGTAAGTTAGATTGGATTTAAATACAATATTATTATCATTTTTTGAAAAACTCATTTGCTTTATTGCATAACATAATCTTTTTCGCTAAATTTATAGCGATATAAAACAATTTGGAGGACTATCCGATGATAAGTTACAAAGAGTTAGGCTTGGTAAATACAAGAGACATGTTTGCTAAAGCTGTTAAAGGTGGTTATGCTATTCCTGCTTATAACTTCAACAATATGGAGCAGATGCAGGCAATTGTTCAGGCTTGTGTTGCAACAAAGAGCCCTGTTATTCTTCAGGTTTCCAAGGGTGCTAGAGACTATGCTAACATCAACATTCTAAGAAACATGGCACGTGGCGTTGTTGAATATGCTCATGAGCTTGGTTGTGATATTCCTATTACACTTCACCTTGACCATGGTGATTCTTTCGAGACATGTAAAGATTGTATCGACAATGGATTCTCAAGCGTAATGATTGATGGTTCTCACCTTCCATATGACGAGAACGTAGCTCTTACAAGAAAGGTTGTAGAGTATGCTCATCAGTTTGATGTAACAGTTGAAGGCGAGCTCGGAGTACTTGCTGGTATCGAGGATGAGGTTTCAGCAGCAGTATCTCACTACACAAGACCAGAAGAAGTTGAAGACTTCGTATCTAAGACAGGTGTTGATTCACTTGCAATCTCTGTAGGTACAAGCCATGGCGCATATAAGTTCACACCAGAACAGTGCACAAGAAACGCAGACGGCGTACTTGTTCCACCAGAGCTAAGATTCGACATCCTTCATGAGATTGAGCTTAAGCTTCCAGGCTTCCCTATCGTTCTTCATGGTTCTTCATCAGTTCCACAGGAATATGTAAAGATGATCAACGAGCACGGCGGAAAGCTTAAAGACAGCGTTGGCATTCCAGAGGAGCAGCTCAGAAAGGCAGCTAAGAGTGCAGTATGCAAGATCAACATCGACTCAGACGGCAGACTTGCTATGACAGGCACTATCAGAAGAATCTTCGACGAGAAGCCAGCAGAGTTTGACCCAAGAAAGTATCTTGGCCCAGCTCGTGACGCACTCAAAGAGATGTACATGCATAAGAACATCGACGTCCTTGGCTCTGCAGGACACGCTCTAGACTGATTAAGCGCTATAAATGCTCTAGAAATTTCTAGGGCATTTTTTATTAGTAACTACGCATGAAACCTAAAAATAGCCAGTAAGATGGCTCTACAAGCTCTGAAACGAAGGTTTCGAAGCTTAG
>CAKQJZ010000097.1 GCA_934247875.1 uncultured Spirochaetales bacterium | reverse complement strand
ATATGGATTTCTTGTCCATACATTGCCTTTTACAACAGCATTTTTCAGTGTCAAAAGCTTAACTTAATGACATTGGCACATTTACGCTCGCACTCTCGCTTACTCTGATAATCTTCTTCCTC
Organism: uncultured Spirochaetales bacterium; assembly: GCA_934247875.1. Classification (GTDB taxonomy): domain Bacteria; phylum Spirochaetota; class Spirochaetia; order Sphaerochaetales; family Sphaerochaetaceae; genus Ornithospirochaeta. Next base: position 6,693 of record CAKQJZ010000097.1, on the reverse strand, counting down.
TCATCATTCATCACTAATGATGTAGCACTGCTTACATTTGTGCCTCTGACTATCTACCTATTCTCAAAGAGCGAGAAGAAGGAATTTCTGCCATCTATCATCATCGCTGAGACTATAAGCGCTAACCTTGGATCTTTATTGACTCCATTTGGAAATCCTCAGAATCTATATATCTACAATAAGATGAACGTAAGCGCATCAGAGTTCACTCTTATGATGCTTCCGCTATATCTGATTTCACTTCTGCTTATAGTTCTTTCACTTGTATTCATCTTCAGAAAGGATATGAGAAACAGAATCTATATAACAGCTGAAGATGAGAGCGAGAGCGGCAACAAAAGCCTCAGAGTGCTATATATCGCGCTATTTGCAATGACGCTCTTGTCTGTTCTAGGCATCTTCAGAACTCCGCCGCTATTCATTTTGATGGTCATTATCCTCTTATGCTTTGATAAGACAATATTCAAGAAAATAGATTGGCCTCTTTTAGCAACGTTTCTATGTTTCTTTATATTCTCAGGCTCTATAGCTTCAAATAGCTATATAGCAAATAAGCTTCAGAAGCTTACATCTCATAATGAATTCGCACTTTCATTGATTCTTTCTCAGGTAATATCGAATGTGCCAGCTGCTATTCTCTTAGAGCCATTCTCAATTGACTTAAAAGCACTCTTATATGGCGTTGATATCGGAGGACTTGGTACACCAGTTGCATCACTTGCATCCTTGATTTCAATAAGACTGTTTTTAAAAGAAACAAATGAAAAGAAGAACTTCATCATTTCATTTCTGCTATGGAACATTGCATTTCTGATTCCTCTGATTATAGTTGGCTTATTGATTCTGTAGCTATATTATTGACAAGTTACCGTTCGGTAACTAATCTATAGTCGTTATGAAACAAACGACAAAAGAGAAAATCAGAGATCAAGCATTAGCGCTATTTGCAATGAATGGCTATCTTGGCTCATCAATGAGCGAGATAGCATCGAAACTCGGCATCACTAAAGCTGCGCTCTATAAGCACTATGAGAGCAAAGAAGCAATACTCTGCTCAATCGTTGATACGCTGAAAGAACGCGATATAAAACGCAGTGAAGAGTATGATATGCCATATGATGCTGAGCTTGATGAATATAAAGATAAGCCTATTGAGAAAATCAGAGCATACACAAAAGCACAGTTCATGCACTGGACAGAAGAAGAGTACTCTTCCCTATTTCGAAAGCTTATAACTATCGAACAATACAGAGATCCAATCTTCGCGTCTTTATTTCAAGAATATCTTTCATATAAACCACTTGAATACATCACAAAAGTATTTGAGACAATGTGCTCAACCCCAGAAGAAACAGCACTCCTCTTCTATGGGCCAATATTCTTGCTTTATTCGATTTATGACAACGATAAAGATCTAGCTATTAAAATGCTAGACGAGCATATAAATAGCTTCATAGCTGATTTCGAAGCAAAAAGAGGAAACTAAAATGATCTGCAAAGAATGTGGCAAAGAGCTGAAAGAAGGATATCTGTTTTCGACAAAAGACGGAGCATTCAGCTTCGCAGTCGCAGTGCCAAGTGCTTTTGAGAGCGCAAAAACAGCCCGTGGATACATTAAGATAACAGCTGCTAAAGTTGGAGGAAGAGCAAGCATAAAAGCGTATTGCTGCAATTTCTGCAAGACGATTCTGCTTCATTTCTGATAAACTGGAATCAGAGACAAGCTGCAACTTCGACCGAAAAAAGGGAGGACTAACATGAAACTCTACTTTGGAAATACAATCACAACAATCACAACGCTTATGATAATAATATTCATCTCATCAAGCGTATTCATCGCTTTGCATAGTGCAGCTATACACACATGGGGCCGCATCATTCTGCTTCTATTGATCTTTGGCTTAGTGCTATGCTGCTTTGCTGCAACTAGAGATGGACTCGATAAGACTATCGCAAACAAGATAGATAAAACTACAGCACCTGGCATATTCCCGCTTATAAGTGCGCCGACAATCATCTCATCATCCGCAGCGCTAGTAATTGTAATATGCGCAATATTGACTCCATTTTTGAAAGCACAGAGTGCAAGAAAAGTGCTGTATTTCATGATATCGAGCTCTATGGCAGTAAAGATCCTGACTATAGAAATTGCAAGAATAATCATGCGCTACGCTATCTGATTTTTCTCACTACCTTGATGATTTTTCCATTTTTTATTACTTTTTGATACATGTATAAAATTGGAATTGATGTTGGCTCGACAACAATGAAAGTCGTTGTGCTAGACGAAGATGATAAGCTTATATATAGCGACTACCAAAGGCATTATTCTGAGATAATCAAAAAAGGCTTAGAGATGCTAGGCGATGTAAAGAAGAGAATCGGAGATGAAAAAGTCCTGATTTCTCTCTCTGGCTCTGCTGGCATGGGACTTGCTGAAGCAGCCAATATACCATTTATACAAGAAGTCTACGCAACACGAATAGCTGCTAAGCATTATATCCCAGGTACAGATACTATAATCGAGCTAGGCGGAGAAGATGCTAAGATACTATTTTTGACAGGTGGCCTAGAAGTAAGAATGAATGGCACATGCGCAGGTGGCACAGGTGCATTCATAGATCAGATGGCAACGCTGCTTGGAATAAGCAGAGATGAGATCAATGAGCTTTCTGAGAAATCAACTCAGCTTTATACAATAGCATCTCGCTGTGGCGTATTTGCTAAAAGCGATATTCAGCCGCTTATAAACCAGGGCGCTAAAACAGAAGACATAGCAGCATCGATATTAGTCGCAGTAGTAAATCAGACTATTGCAGGACTTGCTCAAGGAAGAAAGATTGAAGGCAATGTAGTATACCTTGGTGGCCCCCTGACATTCATCCCACGTCTTCGCTATTACTTTGACGAAGCACTTGGCACTAAAGGACTATGTCCAGAGAACTCACTCTACTTCGTTGCACTTGGCTCTGCGCTTTCTAAAACAAGCAAAGTCATGACTATCGATGAGATAGAGAAAGCACTCTCAAACTATGAAGGAAAATCAAGCTTCATTAAGCTTAAGCCCCTGTTTGAAAACGAGAAAGAGTATGAAGAGTTCAAAGAGAGGCATAGTAGAGCAACTGTCAAAGAACGCGATATAAAAAGCTACAAAGGCGGCTGCTACCTCGGGATCGATGCAGGCTCTACGACTATCAAGTGCTCACTTCTCTCTAGTGAGGGAGAGCTGCTTTCATCTTACTACTCTCCGAACAATGGAAACCCTGTAGATTTAATGGTTAAATACCTGAAGAACCTATATGAGAACTACCCTGATTTAGTAATCAAAGGAGCTGCATCAACAGGATACGGAGAAGATTTATTGAAGACAGCGCTTAAGCTTGACTACTCACTTGTAGAGACACAGGCTCACTTCATTGGTGCGCGCTACTTCCTTCCATCTGTTGATTTCATCATCGATATCGGTGGACAAGATATAAAGTGCTTCAAAATCGCAGATGGTGCTATTGATGATATCTTTTTAAATGAAGCATGCTCATCTGGCTGTGGCTCATTCTTGCAGACATTCGCTAATGCACTTGGAAAGACCAGCGAAGAGTTTGCGAAGCTATCAATAAGCGCAAAGAACCCAGTTGACCTAGGCTCAAGATGCACAGTATTCATGAACAGCTCTGTCAAGCAAGCACAGAAAGACGGAGCTTCTATTAATGACATCTCAGCAGGCCTTGCCATATCTGTTGTAAAGAATGCGCTTTATAAAGTAATAAGATCCTCTAGCCCTAAAGAACTTGGACAGCACATAGTAGTTCAAGGTGGAACATTCTTAAATGATGGAGTACTAAGAGCATTTGAGACAGAACTTGGCGTTGATGTAATCAGACCAACTATTGCAGGTCTTATGGGCTCTTATGGCGCAGCTCTATATGCAAAGCATATGAGTGAGAAAGCGAATCTCGATAAGAGCTCAATAATCACTCTCAGTGAATTATTGGAGCTTTATCATACAGTCAGAAGCATAAGATGCAATGGATGCACTAACCACTGTCTGCTTACTATCAACAGCTTTGCTGGAAAGAGATCGCTTATCAGCGGCAACAAGTGCGAAAAGCCAATAACAGGCAAAGCACCTAAAGAGCAAGATGAGCTCAATATATTTGCATATAAGCAATCTCTTTTGAAAGAATATATCGATAAGCATGAAAAAGGGACCAGAGGCACATTAGGACTGCCATTGGAATTAGGAATGTATGAACTTCTTCCTTTTTACCACACACTGTTCTCTGCACTCGGCTTTGAAGTAGTAACATCGCCTTTTTCTGATCGTAAGCTATATATATCAGGACAAGGCTCTATCCCATCAGACACTGTATGCTTCCCTGCAAAGCTTATGCATGGCCACATTGAGTACCTCAGAGAACATAAAGTCGATAAGATTTTCATCCCATGCTCTAGCTATAACATCGATGAAAAGAAGGGAACTAACCACTTCAACTGCCCTGTTGTTGCTTACTATGGAGAAGTAATCAAAGCCAATCAGGATACATCCCCATCAGAGCTAATTCTAGGATTCCTATCACTTGAGAAGCCTAAGCACTTTGCTAAACGCATATCTGCTCTTTTTAACATTCCTTATAAAGACTCTTTGAAAGCTACAAAAGCAGCATTCAAAGCACTTGAGGAGTATAAAGCAAAAGTAGTTGCTAAAGGCCAAGAGATCATAAAGAAATCTAGAGAGATAAATAAGCCGATAATCGTGCTTGCTGGAAGACCTTATCACTTAGACCCTGAAATTAACCACTCGATAGATCGTCTGATAATCTCACTTGGTGCTTCTGTAGTCAGCGAAGATTCACTTGCCCCGCTTGAAGCGAAGGGAAGCGTAAATGTCCTTAATCAGTGGACATACCACGCAAGAATGTATGACGCTGCGCGCTATGCTTCTGATTATGATGATATAAATCTTGTACAGCTCGTATCATTTGGCTGTGGCTTAGACGCTGTAACAACAGATGAAGTCAAAGAGATACTCAGAAGAAATGACAAGATTTATACACAGCTGAAGATTGATGAGATTACTAACATAGGTGCTGTAAAAATAAGACTCAGAAGCTTATTTGCAGCTCTTGAGGAGAAGAAATGAGTCACGTAGTTTTCACAAAGGAGATGAAGAAGGATTACACTATCTTGATTCCTAATATGTCGCCTATTCATTTTGCGCTCTTTGAGAAAGTTGTAATCAACAATGGCTTTAAAGCAATGGTTCTCAATAACCAGGATAGCGATATAATCCAGCTTGGTCTGAAGTATGTCCATAATGATATGTGCTACCCTGCACTACTAGTTATTGGACAGATGATTGATGCGATTGAGAAAGGCCTTGTAGACCCTCATAAATGCGCACTGGTAATATCACAAACTGGCGGCGGCTGCAGAGCGTCTAACTACTACTTCCTGCTTTTGAAAGCTCTAGATAGAGCTGGACTTGGTTATATCCCAGTCATCTCAATGAACCTCTCAGGAATGAATAAGAACCCAGGCTTCAAAATCACGCTAACAATGATTGTTCAAGCCTTCTCTGCCCTTCTCTATGGCGACCTCATAATGTATATGAGGAACCAGACAGCGCCATATGAAATAAACAAAGGCGAGACAGATAGACTTGTAAAGAAATGGACAGATGACCTAGGAGAGAAGTTCAGAGTAAACAAAGATTACTTCTGGTCTAATCTCAAGAAGAACATGAATAAGATCTCAGATGACTTTGCTTCGATTCCTGTAAAACGCGATAAAAAAGTAAAAGTCGGCATAGTCGGAGAAATCTACATGAAGTTCTCAAGACTCGGTAACTCAGATCTCCAGCGCTTCTTGGAAGATGAAGGCTGCGAAGTAATGCTCCCTCCACTTCTTGGATTCATTCTCTATTGCTTCTCTAACAATAAGAGAGACTATGAATACTATGGCAGACATCCAATGCTATATAAGCTTACATGCCATGTATTCTTACCTCTGATGGAGAAATGCGAAGGCTATATGGATGACGCAATAAGACGCCATAAAGAATATGTAGTGCCAGCAGGACTTGAAGAGCTAGAAAGATACGCAGATGGAATCATAGATACAGGCTGCAAAATGGGTGAAGGCTGGCTCTTGACAGCTGAAATGGTAGAACTCATCGAAAAAGGCTACTCAAATATCGTATGCACACAGCCATTCGGATGTCTTCCTAACCACATAGTCGGCAAAGGCATGATAAGACCACTCAAAGAGAAGTTCAAAGATGCAAACATAGTCCCAATAGACTACGACCCATCAGCTACCAAAGTAAACCAGGAAAACAGAATCAAGCTCATGCTAGCTGTTGCAAGAGAAAAGCTTGAAGAAGAGACATTCTGACCTTTTGTAAGAACAAATACGTATACTTATACTGTAATACAGAAGCTTCTTCAAGCATGAAATAATTGTTAGCATGTATACTAAGCCAATATAGTAACTACGCATGAAACCTAAAAATAGCCAGTAAGATGGCTCTACAAGCTCTGAAACGAAGGTTTTGAAGCTTAGGATAGCTGGAATTTAACGAGTTTTCGACTCGAGTGCAAAAAAGGAGCTGACAGTATGCAAAACATCGACAGCTCCTGTTATTTTCACTGAAATCTATTGGTTCTTTATGCTTTTTTCACACCTCTCATGTTC
>CAKQJZ010000096.1 GCA_934247875.1 uncultured Spirochaetales bacterium | reverse complement strand
AGAAAAAAACGCAAGACATCGATTTTGAATATTTATTCATTGCATTAGGGCGCTAACAGACTTTTGCAATTTCCTCTCGAAAAAATTATAAGATGCTAGCCTCCTTATTGTGCGCTTTTTGAAGTTTTTTATACATTGAACTTAAAGAATACTATATCTCCGTCTTGTACTACGTACTCTTTGCCTTCAAGGCGCATCTTGCCAGCTTCTTTTACTTTCTGTTCGCTTCCGAGTTGAAATAGGTCTTCTGCGTTGTAGACTTCTGCTTTGATGAAGCCTTTTTCAAAGTCTGTGTGGATGATGCCTGCGCACTCTGGTGCTTTCATTCCTTCTTTGAATGTCCAGGCTCTGTCTTCGTCTGGGCCTGCTGTAAAGAAGGTTCTTAGGCCTAGTGCTTTATATGCTGCACGGATAAGTGGGTTCAATCCTGATTCTTCAAGTCCTACTGCTTCTAAGAATTCCTTTCTGTCTTCTTCGCTTTCAAGTGCAGCTATTTCAGATTCGATCTTGCCACATATTACTACTACTGGTGCGTTTTCCTTTGCAGCAATCTCTCTTACTGTCTTTACATACTCATTATCTTCAAGTATGCCATTCTCATCTACGTTGCAGACATAGATGACTGGCTTCAGTGTCATCAGATGGAGGTCATATACTGCCTCTAGCTCATCTTCATCTAAGCCTAGAGTGCGCGCAGGTATTCCTTCCGATAAGCATTTCAGTAGCTTTTCATATATAGGAAGTACCTTCTCATTTTCCTTTTGCTGTGCTTTATCGACTCTGCCCATCTTGCTCTGCTTCTGATAGCGCTTATCGACTGTCTCATAGTCTGCTAGTGCTAGCTCTATGTTGATTGTCTCGATATCTGATGCAGGATCGATCTTATTATTGACATGTACGATGTCTGAGTTCTCGAAGCATCTTACTACATGTGCAATTACTCCTACTTCTCTGATTGATGCAAGGAATCTGTTTCCAAGTCCTTCCCCTTGGCTTGCGCCTTTTACTAGGCCTGCAATATCTACAAACTCAACTGTTGCAGGTACCACCTTAGCAGGTGGGATAAGAGATACGATTCTATCGAGTCTCTTATCAGGGACTGCAACAATCCCGATATTAGGATCTATAGTACAGAATGGATAGTTAGCAGCTTCTGCTGGTGCAGATGTTACTGCTGAGAAAATAGTGGATTTACCTACATTAGGTAGTCCGACAATACCACAATTTAGTGCCATTATTCACCTCTTTGACAAGTAGTGAATATAACATAATAAGAGTGCTTATTCCACTCTCTCATCTTTATTTGCTATAATCACTCTGATGAATGACGAGGAACGCGTTTTATTGATAACAACTAGAGATAGTTCTTCTACTGAAAGAGAGAACTATCTAAAAGAGAGTGAGATCAGAAGCCTCATCAATACTTTGGGCTTAGTCATTGTATCTCATCTCTCTTTTACGCTTAAAGAAGAGAATCCCAATACTTATATAGGCAAAGGCCAGCTAGAAGAAGCCAAAGAGAATGTGCTGGCCTTTGACGCAACTGAAGTCGTAATTGATGCTTTCATCACACCTAGACAGGAAAAGCTCATTGAAAAGTCTTTAAATGTTCCTGTATCCGATAGAGAAGCTATCATCCTCTCAATATTCTTTCAGAATGCTCATTCAAAGGAAGCGAGGCTTCAGATTATGAAAGCTGAGTCAATCTATCTTAAGCCTCGCTTAGCTTCTCATGACCAGAACCTCTCACAGCAGCGTGGCGGAGTCCGTGGTGCCAAGGGTGAAGGAGAGCGTCAGATAGAGCTTGATAGGCGTGTTATTGAAAGGACTATTAAAGGAATAGACAAAGAACTAGTCAGCTTAAAGCGTGTCAGAGAGGTTCAAAGAAAGAAGCGCAGTGCTTCAAAGGTCTATTCGTTCGCACTTACTGGTTATACTAACGCAGGTAAGTCTACGATTCTCAATACACTCACTGGCTCTGATGTGCTTGCTGAGAACAAGCTTTTTGCGACGCTTGACGCAACTACGCGCTCGCTGCGCCTTAAAAATGGTCAAGAGATTACTCTTTCAGATACTGTAGGCTTCATCAGGAATCTACCTGCGTCTTTGATAGAAGCTTTCTCTTCAACTCTTGAAGAGGCTCTTTCTGCTGATGGGATAATAATAGTTGCAGATGCATCTCATATAGATGCTGTTGGTTCTCTTAATACTACTATAGAGACTTTGAGAAGCTTAGGTGGTGAAGAGAAGATAAAGCTTCTCATTATCAATAAGGTAGATTCCTACTCTGATGATATTACTCTTTCAAAACTCAGAAGCTATCCTTATAGGACAGTTGAGACTAGTTTCAAAACTGGTGTTGGCATTGCGAATCTCTTCAAAGCGCTTGAAGAGATTACAGATGAGCTGTTCTTTGATGCGAAGCTGATTTATCCTCTCACTTCAGTTGTTTTTGGTGAGATAGAAAATGATGGGTATATCAAAAGGATTGAGTATAAAGAAAACTTTGTCGAAGTTGATGCAAGGCTTCCAAAAATGCTTATTGATAAATACAGCAACTTCATGGCATAAGATAAGCCAGGTTGCCCTGGCCTATTTTAAGCTTTTAGAAATTGTATGTTGCTCCGATTGATCCTGAGATTCCGAAGCTTGCATTCAAGGTATCAACAACCTGGATGTTAACACCTGGTGCTACTCTGATATATAGAGATGCTGGGAACTTAGGGAATGTATATGTGAGTTTCAGTGGTACTAATACTCCTACATACATCTGGAATGGATCTGAGAATCTGAAAGCTAGGTCTGCACCTAAGCCAACTGTGAATGGCATAGATCCATCGAATTTGCACTCTTCAGCAACGTCTACGATGCTGTAGCTTGCTGCTGCTTCAACATCGAGTCCTGAGCCATTGAGTACGCCAAAGCCTACAATGCCTTCAATGTCAAAGTTTCCTGTTCCATAATTAACAACAACACCTGTGTTGGTACCAGCATTGAGACCAACAGAAACTGATCCCTTCTTACTTGCACCTTTGTATAGTGATGATGATGCAAATACAGAGGAAACAGAAAGTAGCGCAACAAGCGCAATAACAGCTAGTTTTTTCATTTTTCGTTTATACTCCTAATCGTTATAATAGCGACCTTTTATTCAAATGAAAAGTGGAAATTACACGACAATTTTACTTTTTTTTGTATAGTATCTTCTAATTTATTATCTCATACTTTCAAAATAAATGTTCCGTCTGTATAATGCCTTTGGAGTATTATTATGGCAACTTTATATGCAAAGAGCTTTCCAGAGCTACAGGAATTACTTGCTTTAGATAAACCTTTCCAGGCAAAGATCGTTTACCAGAATCTCATTAAAGGCATTACTGATTTTTCTCTTATGACTAGCCTTCCAAAGGCTACTAGAGAGAGACTCTCTAGTAAGCATAAGGATGCACTTACTACAACTATTTTGAGAAAGAGCGAGGGCGAGAGTGCTATAAAGCTTGCTTTAAAGCTCTCTGATGATCTGATTGTTGAGTGCGTAAGGCTCTCTGATGGGGAAGGTCGCTATACTGCTTGTTTATCAAGTCAAGTTGGCTGCGCTATGGGCTGTGCTTTTTGCAAGACTGGTACTATGGGTCTAGTAAGAAACCTAGAAGCTGGCGAGATAATCGAAGAGTTCATCCAGCTTGAAAAGCTTGGAGAACATATTACTCATGTTGTATTCATGGGCATGGGAGAGCCTCTTGCTAACTTCCAGGAAGTAATGCGTGCTATAACAGAGCTTCATAGGGAAGATGGACTTAATATTTCATATAGACGTATCACAGTTTCAACTTGTGGCCTTGTGCCTGGCATCAAGAGACTTACTGAGGTAAATATTCCTATTAAGCTGGCTGTTTCTCTGGTTTCTGCTAATGACGAAGTCAGAAGCAGGATAATGAAAGTAAACAGAAGCTTCCCTTTATCTGAACTTAAGAGCGCACTTCTTACTTTCCAGCATCACCACGATAAGCGTCTGACTCTTGAATATTGCATGCTTGGTGGCATTAATACTTCAAAGGAAAGTGCTGAAGAGCTATTCAAGTTCACTAAGGGCTTAGAAGTGCTTGTAAATCTAATCCCTTGGAATCCTATTGATGAGCTTAACTTCACTACTCCAACTGATGCAGAAATTAGAAGCTTCACTCAAGAGCTCAAAAGGTATGGTATCAACTATACTATGAGGCGCTCTAAAGGCAGAGAAAACAGCGCAGCTTGTGGCCAGCTTGCAAGTGAAAGCCGCAGAGACATCAAAGACTGATTATAAGCCTTTCCTGACTAAATGGAGAGGCTTTTCTTTTCTAGCATGAAGAATCCGTTGTCTTGTAGGCTGAAATCTAGAAAAACGATAAATATCGAAAAAGGTTAAGGCTTGGCCCACTCAAACCGATGGGTCAGTCGACTTCAAAATCAAGGACATATAATCAAAAATCTGTTGATTTCAAATTTATTGACATTTTATGCCCTAGCCCTTATGTTGTAAGTGCAAGTATTTGTTACACTGACTACTAAAGGTCTACGGGTAAAAGCTTAAGCAACTTATGAATTTAACCGTCCTTTAGAATTATGAGGAAAACAGGCTGAGTAAATATGATTAGTTTTGTCTTTGACGAAAAAAAGGCAACTGATGCAGCTGCCTTTCTATTATCTTTAAACAATAATGAGCTCCCGTATCTGAAGCTGATAAAGCTTCTTTATATAGCGGACAGAATATCTCTTTCTGAGTACCACTATTCAATAACCACTGATTCATATTTCTCAATGAAATATGGTCCTGTAGTCAGTGGCATATATGATTGCATCACCCATTGGAAAGACTTGCCTAGCAACAGTCCCTGGAAAAATACAATTGCAATAAATAAGAAAAACTATACAGCTGAACTCAGAAAAAAAGACTGCACATTTGATATGCTATCTGAAGAAGAGAAGGATATCCTGAAAGCTGTAAATGATGAGCATATAAAAGATGACCGCTTTGTACTAGCAGAGCAGACACATTCCTTTCCTGAGTGGAAAAACCCTGGACAATCGCGCATCCCTCTTCCAATCGAGGATATCATCAATGCAACGCTAAAGGACAAAAAAGAGCAAGAAGAGGCTTTGGCTGATTTAGACCTGTTCTCAAAGTTGCAATATATATCATTCAGAAACAGAGGGTGCGATGGTTAAGGCTGGTGATACGTTCTTGTGCAGCTATCCAGAAAAAGACAAGCATTTGTTTATTGTGGTCTTGGATGAATACAATAATGGATGCAATATCGTATGTCCATGCGTAATGGTAACCTCTTGGAAGGATAATCCAAAACTTGATGACCCTGCCTGTATCTTGAATGTAGGCGATCATGATTTCATTAAACATAAATCATATATAGCTTATAAAATGGTTGTCACTTTTGAGAAAGGATATATTGAGAATTGCTTAATGCATGGGACATTCAAAGCAAAACCGCCAGTATCAGAAGAACTGCTGGAAAGAATCAGAAAATCAGCTCCGAAGTCAAGAAAGATATCGAAGAACAATTTGAAGTACTTTAAATAAAATGCAACTTAGAAAGAGATAGAACACATAAGGAATGCATTTGTAGAAGGCATGCTTAACATAAGGTTCTTTCTGCTAACTGCTATTTGAAATACTTCATATGCACAAGCTTTATCCATTCAGACTTATGAGCACCATCGTTTATTTTCTTAAGTACATCATCAGATACTTTTCCACAGTATCTGATGCTTCTAAAGCTAAGTCTTGTATCTATATCGTCTTTATCAGCAAAATACAGCTTGTTATAAACAAACGTATGATGGTCTAAGAATAAAAGGCACATCTCCTTCATCTAAGATACAACTATCACATGATAATGCTTCTTGTTTGGCATTGGGTTTGCTATCAGAAGTGTATCACCTATCTCCATCAGCATCGCCTTTGTGCATTAGCCCATAGTTGTTCCTCTGAATTGCAGAATCTTCTAGAAGCGATTCTCTTACATATTCAAGATTTCCTGGCTCAACAGTCGCTGCAAGTATTGATTCTATAGAAATCGGAATCGAGGAGCCATGTGGGTCTTCCCATTCCTGCAAATTGCTGTGGCAGAACGCAACAATCTCAACCCAGTTCATCTCTCTAAATTTATCATATATGCTCTTAAGAATCTTTCGTTCTCCAATACTGAGCATCTCATAAGAAAGATCGCTAATAAGCTCTATTGTATAGCCATCTGTCTTTATGTAATTATCCCAAAACTTGCCAGTGTTATGTTTTATACAGTCATATATGGAGCTTGTCAACGGTCCATAATTAAGAGACTTATAGATATCTGTGGTTATTGAGCCTAAACCACGTGACAAAGCTTCCCTATCTGCAAGATACAGAAGCTTTATTGTCTTGGTATAATTCATCCTACCGCCATTCAAGCTTAGAAGATAAGCAGTGGCTTCCATTGCTTGTCTTTCATCGAATGTGTATTTGATATCATCCATAACATTATCCTCAGATATTGTATAATAACATATTGTCAAACTATCAAGATAATCTGAAAAGCATCCATAGGCTACCTCCTTCATCAACATCAAGAAGAATCGGGATGCTAACCATCCACCGTTATTGGTAGTACCAAATGAACTATATCACGAAAATATTGAAGATGTTAGAGTTTGGTGGTATATTCTGATTAAGAAAGGCACTGCTAGACGGTGTTCTTCTCTTGATATCTGTTTATGAAACAGCCGTATCGTGGAAGTTAGCGGCTGTTTTTCTTTGTCAAAATATCTGTTATGATACCAATAATCCTAAGTTCATCACAAAAGTAGAACCATATCTTACATAGCTTCCTTTGTCTTTGGTTGAAAGAGATATTCAG
>CAKQJZ010000095.1 GCA_934247875.1 uncultured Spirochaetales bacterium | reverse complement strand
AAGTCAAGAAAAATCTTAAAAACTTTTCAAAAATCTTTTTTAGGGGTGGGTTTTCATGCGTAACGACTATGTTTGCAACATGGAGCTTTTCTTTCTTATCGTTTCTCTATAAAATTAGCGAAAGAGGAAATTAGAAATGACAGTTAGCGAGTATATGACAAAGCATCCGATTATATGCAAAGATGACGATAGCATCTATTCTGTTCTAGAGACTATGGAAAAAGAAGCTATTCATCATCTTCCTGTATTAGATGCTGATGGCATGCTTGTTGGCGTCATCTCAGAGAAAGATATCATAACTGCAGTTCCTGACCTATCATCACGTCCATCGCTTTCAAAGATGGCATATCTTATTTCACGCTTGAGTGTCAAAGATGTAATGAATAGTGAAGTAGCTACAATAGATTTGGATGCAACTATTGAAAGTGCAGCTAAAGAGATGTTTGACAAAGAGATCTCATCTCTTCCTGTTGTAGATAAAGATGGTGTTTTAGAGGGACTTCTTACCAAAAGTGATATCTTCTCACTTCTCCTAGAGCTCTTTGGAGCTAGGCACTATGGTGTCAGGATATCGCTGAAAGTCAAAGATAGACCAGGCACTATAGCGAGCATTACAGAGGAACTCGCAAAGAGGGGTATAGATATCGTATCCATTGGCACTATAAGGGGCCAGGGAAAGTGCACGCTTAAAGTACAAGGCGAGAGCGTTGAGAATCTCAGAGAAATATTCAAATCCCTTGATGTAGAGCTTTTAGATATCAGGGAAGTCTGAGTGAGCAAGAAGAAAGTATCAAAAGATAATATAAAGCGCAGCCTTAATGATGGCATTGAAGATATAAGTCCCTTTGCTTCTATCGTTCTGAAAGAAAAGAAAGAAGCAGAGAAACCTAAGAAGAAGGTTGTTACTCCTCCAAAAAAGCCATCTGAAATAGTTCAGGGGTATAATCCAAATGCATCCTTTGCCGATATCCTCTACTCTTATGAGCATTCAGGGAATCCTTTCTCTATGCCTAAAAGCACTCAAAAAGGAGTAGGCGGCGGAAAGAAGACAGACTTTGGCGCTATACTAGATAAATGGGAAGGCAAAAGCACTAAAAGCGCTAAAAACGAGGTCAGAGCTAAGAGCGAATATAAGCCAACTAAGTCATTTGGCGATATCCTCTCACGCTTTGAAGGCGTAAGAGAAGTAGAAAAGAAACCTGTAGAGAAGAAAGCTCCGCTTGCTCCTCCCTCTTCTAAAGAGCCATACAAGCGTGTAAGCAAAGAGTATAAAGGCACTAAAGACTTCAGTGAGATCCTCTCTAGTTTTGAGTCGCCTAAGAAGAAAGAAGAAATAGAAATAAAAGAAGATAAGATTCTAGAAGAAAAGAAAGATGTCGAGATTCTCTCTGACAATCTCTTCAAGAAAGACTCTGAGTGGACAAGAGATCCCAAAGCTTCATGGTCTGTCTTAGGTGGCAATGAGAGCTTTGTTCGTGAAGTAAAGAAAGAAGAACCTCCAAAAGAAGAGAAGAAAGAAGAAGCTTCAATTCCTCCAAAAGCGCAATATAAGCCAACTAAGAGCTTTAGCGAGATTCTTACTAGCTACGTGAATACTGTCTCAAAGACATGTGAAGAGGTTGTAATCAAAGAAGAAGCAAAGGAAGAGGAAAGCACTCCTAATCCTCTATTCAAAGAGAGCGAGGACTATGAGAGAGCACCTAATGCTGCTTGGTCTGTTCTTGGTGGGAACAGTGATTTCAAGCGTGAAGAAGCGAAGAACGAGAAGCTTCCAGATCTTCCTGAGATAAAACAGGCAAAGCATTATACTCCAACAAAGGAGTTCTCTGAGATACTTGAAGAGTATAAGGAAGAGGATGTTAAGACCTTTGATGAGATTCTCAAAGAAAAGGGCGAAGAGAGCAAGAAGAGAGCGCTTACTATAAATGAACTCAGGATAATGAGGCCACAAGCAACACTAGATCTTCATCAGATGACTAAGGATGAAGCCAATTCTGCTGTTGCTGAGTTTTTGAAAGAATGCAAAGAGAATGGAATCAGAAAGATTTCAATCATCACAGGCAAAGGGCTTCATAGCGAAGACGGCGTCGGCGTCTTGAGGAGCGTCGCAGAGCGTGTCTTGGATGAGTCGGGGCTAGTGAGTGAAAAAAAGAGCGCTCCTCTGAATGCCGGTGGCTCTGGAGCGCTTTGGATAATTCTTAAAGCTTAACGTTCGCGATAGATGATTCTGCCCTTAGAAAGATCATACGGACTCAGCTCAACTTTAACAGTATCACCAGGTACGATTCTGATGTAGTGCTTTCTCATCTTTCCTGAAAGGTGAGCAAGTATTACAAGCTTGTTTGAAAGCTCTACACGGAACATTGTGTTTGGAAGGGCCTCTTTTACAACACCTTCTACTTCGATTGCTTCTTCTTTAGCCATTCTTTCTCCCGACGCATTTATGCGTAATATTAATTAACCTCATTGAGGATTCATTTTCTCTAAAAGCTTAGATAGTATAGACATATTCATTTTGAGTTGTCAAGGAAGCAAAGAGAGGGCACTCTCTTTGTACTATATTTATTAATTTGTTGTATTAAAATGAAATATATAAGATGCATAATAATAGCATCAGAAATAATAGCTATGCTTTCTTGCATATAAGAGATAAAAAGCGCAAACTCTGAAAGAGGAGAAAGGGAAATGGGAGCATTAGAGAACTATTTATCAGAACATAACGGAAAGATCACTTCAGAGCTCGCTCTGTATCTAGCTGAGCTTGATTTGGTTTCAAGAGTATCCAAAAGAACTGCAGGATTTATCGTAAACGAGCTGAAAGACCAGAGAACACACTTGAAATTGATTGCAAGTGAGAATTTCTCATCTTTATCTGTACAAGCTGCTATGGGCAATCTTCTTACAGATAAGTACAGTGAAGGTTTCCCTTTCCATAGATTCTATGCAGGCTGTGAGAACGTTGATGAGATTGAAGCTGAAGCAGCAGCTGCAGCATGTCGCTTGTTTGGCGCTGAGCATGCATATGTACAGCCTCATAGCGGCGCAGACGCAAATCTATGCGCTTACTGGGCAATCTTGAATGAGAGAGTAGAAGTGCCTCTTTTGGAAGATATGGGAATAACCAATCCTTCCAATATGAAGAGAGAAGACTGGAACAAAGTCAGAGAAGCACTTCATAACCAGCGCTTGTTAGGCCTTGATTACTACTCAGGCGGACATCTGACACATGGATATAGACAGAATATATCTGCTCAGTTATTTGATGCTTATTCGTATACAGTAGATAAAGAGACAGGTCTTCTTGACTATGATGAGATTGAGAGGCTAGCTAAAGAGATCAAGCCTCTTATTCTCCTTGCAGGCTATTCAGCTTATCCAAGACGTGTTGACTTCAAGAGAATGGCAGAAATCGCACACTCAGTGGGCGCTGTATTCATGGTTGATATGGCTCACTTTGCAGGTCTTGTTGCAGGTGGCGTGCTTGCTGAAGAGTATGACCCAATCAAGTGGGCTGATGTTGTAACAACTACAACGCATAAGACACTTCGCGGACCAAGAGGCGGTATGATTCTATGCAAGGCTGAGTTTGCAGACTCTGTAGATAAAGGCTGTCCACTGGTAATCGGAGGACCACTTCCTCATGTAATGGCTGCTAAGGCTATTGCACTTGAAGAGGCTGAAAAAGACTCATTCAAAGACTATGCTGCGTCCATTGTAAGAAACTCCAAAGCACTAGCTGCAGCATTCATAGCTGAAGGTGCACCAGTTGCTACTAATGGCACAGATAACCATCTCATGCTTCTAGACGTAACTCACTTCGGCCTCAATGGAAGACAAGCAGAGTCTCTCTTAAGAGAGTGTGGAATCACACTCAATAGAAATGCGCTTCCATTTGATAAGAATGGTCCTTGGTATACATCAGGCTTAAGACTTGGAACTCCAGCTGTAACAACACTTGGAATGGGAGAAGAAGAGATGAAGGAGATTGCTTCGATCATCGTCTCAGTTCTGAAGAATGCTAAGCCAGCTATAATTGCTAAAGGCGAGCACCAGGGAGAAGTCAGCAAGAACAGAGCTAAAGCACCTAAAGAGGTAATAGAGAGTGCTAAGGAAAGAGTACTGAAGCTTCTCTCTGCATTCCCTCTTTATCCTGAGCTGGACCTTGAATTCCTTGAGAAAGAATTTCCAGTAGTAGAATAATCTGTATTAACTGAATTTGAAGGCTTTATCGATTTTTGTTGGTAAAGCCTTTTTCAATGCGCTAATATAGATACATGGGAAACATTCTAATTAAGGACGGTCTCTTGGTTGATACCGAGTGGACACGTCACGGTGACATTTTAATTGAAGGCTCCAGAATCAGGAGAATCGCAAGACATATCAGTGAAGCAGAGTGCCCACAGGGGACCAGGATAGTTCACGCAGATGGACTTTGTGTACTACCTGGAATAATTGATGCACATACACATTATCATTTGGTATCACGAGGGACTGTAACAGCCGATTCCTTCAAAGAAGGCTCTAAGCTTGCAGCTTATGGCGGCGTTACTACTGTCATAGACTTTGCTGATGACAATAAAGAAGACTTAGTCGTATCTCTTAAGAACAGAAAGAAAGAGATGCACTCTATGAGAATCGATTATGCACTCCATCAAGGTGTCTACAAATTCAGAGAGGATCTGAGAGACGAACTTGAGACTATGAAGGTCATGGGTGTTGGTACTATCAAGATCTTCACAACATACAAAAACGTTGGCTACATGGTTGAGAAGCGTGAAGAGCTAAAAGAGATCTTCGCTATGTGCAAAGCGCTTAATATCATGGTAAGCGTACACGCTGAGGATGATGATACTATCAGAGAGATTGCTGAGAACTGGAAGGGCGAATATAGGCCAATTGACCACGCAGCTCTACGCCCGGCAGAGGCTGAAGCCAAAGCAATCGAGTTCGTTGGTGGCATTGCTCGTGAACTTGATATGCCAATCTATATCGTTCATCTCTCATCAAAGCTTGGTCTTGAAGCTGTAAGAAAGCTCAGAGAAGAGGGTGTTAAGGTAATCGTTGAGACAACTCCTCACTATCTATTCTTGGATAAGTCAAAGCTTGAAGGTCCAGATGGTCCACTGTATGTAATGACTCCTCCTCTAAGAGAGAAAGAAGACAACCTCGCACTGCAGGAAGCTCTGATTGATGGAGAGATACAGGTAGTTGCAACAGACCACTGCTCATTTACTCGTGAGCAGAAGCTTGAGAGCAATGATTGCAGAACAATTTATCCAGGCATTCCTGGAACAGAGGAGCTCTTGCCTCTTATCAATACATTTGGTGTTGGATCTGGTTCTCTATCTCTTTCTCAGGTTGTCAATGTGCTGTCTACAGGACCTGCTAAAGCATTTGGAATATATCCGCAGAAAGGAATCCTCAAAGAAGGATCGGACGCAGATATAGTTCTATTCAACCCTGAAGAGAGCTGGACGCTCTCATCAAGCACTCTCCATAGTGCAGCTGGCTACACACCATATGAGGGTATGACTGTTACAGGTAAAGTCGTAATGACATACCTGAGAGGAAGACTCATCATGGGCGCTGGCTTATATCTAGGCGTAGAAGGGGATGGAAAGTTCATTAGGGCAAACAGATGATCAAAGCACTTATTTTTGATATGGATGGTGTCCTTGCAGATAGTGAGGATATATCAATCACAATTGGAATAGAGTATTTCAGAACTCTCGGTCTTGAGGTTTCCAAGGCCGACTTTGAGCCTTATCTGGGGTGTGGTGAATATACATTCTTCACAGGCGTTGCAAAAGCAAAGCACGTCGATGATTTTCAATATGATGCTGCGTCTCTTTTCTTTAGAGAGCGATATGAAGAGGCTCTGAAACGATCAGAGATCAAGCTTCCAGGAGGAGAAGCTCTAGTAGAGAATGCTAAGAAGGCTGGGCTTTTGGTTGCTGTCGCATCTTCTGCTCCTAAGTGGAAAGTATATGCAAACATAAATGCAATAGGCTTGAAGAGCGATGATTTTGATATTGTCATCACAGGGGAAGATATAAAGCGCAATAAGCCTAATGCTGATATATACGAGCTTGCTCTGATAAAGCTTGGCATAGCAAGCAGCGAAGCTATTGTCTTTGAAGATACATTTGGCGGAATAGCTGCAGCTAAGAGTGCTGCTATAAAGAGCGTTTGCCTTGCAACTACTCTCTCATATGCAGATGCAGAGAAGAGCAGGGCAGATGTCATAATATCTGACTTAGCAGCAATCCCTCATTTTGAAAGCATTGACGAATTTGAAACAATAATCAGAGAATATGAAGGAATAAGTGATGAAGCAGTTATCTATGGTGCTAATTACATAGCTCCGCTAAAAAGAAAGATGCCTTATAGCTTTACACTTGAAAGAGCTATTGCAGCTGCTTGGAAGAGCCGAGATGATGCATATGCTCCATACTCTGGCTTCAAGGTAGGTGCTGCTATAGTAAGTGCTGCAAGCGGCAGAATATATCCTGGATGCAATGTAGAGAACTCATCATATGGTGCGACAATATGCGCAGAACGCAACGCAATATTCAGTGCTATAGCTGCAGAGGGCGCTATAGGCATAGATTTGCTGGTTGTTGTAAGTGATGACGATCCTCCTGCTCCTCCATGCGCACTATGCTTACAAGTCATAGCAGAGTTCGCTAAGAGCGATACTAAAGTAGTGCTTGTCTCAAAAACAGGTAGAGAAGAATATAAATTCTCAGATCTTCTACCTCATGCATTCATAATGCCTCAGATGAGGAAATGAGATGAAAGGGTCTTTTGCCTAAATAGCAGAAGGCTCTTTTTCTTATCTTATCTTTTTTTGTTAAAGTGCTTTCTTGCACCGTGTTGTTAGAAAACCTCAATTAAATGCGTGAATTGAGGTTTTACCCTCTATATCGGTG
>CAKQJZ010000094.1 GCA_934247875.1 uncultured Spirochaetales bacterium | reverse complement strand
TTTAGGTTAACGGCCCATTCTTATTCAACTAGCTTTAGTTGCTTTTTATTTCATCCCACAAGAAAAGTGATTGACCCTAAAAAAAGCTAAAAAAACCGTTGAAAATGGCAAAAAGCAGTGTTTTACTGACTATAGAGACAATATTCGTCAAAAAGAGGGATTATGCCTAAAACTTACAGTGAAACAGAACGCAATAATATTAGAGAGAGCTTAAAGACAGAAGGCAAGAAGTGCTTAGCGTTATATGGCGTAAAAAAGACGACAGTCGATGAGCTTGTGCGCCGCGTCAACATTCCAAAAGGTACATTCTATTTATTCTATAGTTCTAAGGAAGCGCTCTTCTTTGATATCCTTAAAAGCTTTCCAGATGAAGTTGAGGCACTTTACCTTGAGATGCTTCAGAATCTTGATGAGAACCTGATTGTCACATCGCTTACTAATGTATTCACTGCTATTTTGATGAAGTTCTATAACGACGGAGTATATAGAGCACTTGATGAGGGCGAACTTGAGCTTATATTGCGTCCTATTGGAGAAGAAGAAGTCAAAGCAATGAAGGTCCATGAGAAAGATATCCTAGTGAATCTCTTCGCTATCTTCTCAATCAGCGACAAAGATGACATTGCATCATTCTCAAAAGGCTACAGAGCACTTTTCTATCTCTTGCTGCATAATGATAAAATAGAAGATATAGAAAAAGCCCTCCGAGTGCTTGTCAGAGGGCTAGTGCTTGAGATGGTAGAGTAGCTATTCTTCTTTTTTCTCGCTAGTTTCTTTCTCATCAGGCAGTTTCTTGACTATTACTTCAACTATTCTTCTGTCTTCTATCTTAGTGACATGGAATGAGAAGCCATCACGCTCAAGATCGAGCTCTGTTCCATCTTCTGGGATAGTTGAGAGAGTTGAGAGTATAAGGCCGCCGATAGTGTCGTAGTCATCGTTCTCTGGAATGTCGTAGACTTCAGTGAAATCATTGAAATCTTCGATTGTAGTATCTCCAGATACTTTCCATGTATTCTTATCGATCTCTACGATATCTTCTTCATCTTCTGAATCAAACTCATCATAGATATTGCCCACGATTTCCTCTAATAGATCCTCAAGTGTTATGATGCCTGCAAACTGGCCATACTCATCGATGACTATAGCCATATGAATCTTCTTCTCTTGCATATCAGAAAAGAGCTTATCTGCATGTATTGAGTCTGGTACAAGATATGGCTCTCTGATGAGGTCCTTAAATGGCTTACGCTCTTTATCGGTGAGATTCAGAAGGAACTCTTTGGCAATGATAGTGCCCTTGATATCATTTATATTCTCACCATAGACAGGGAATCTTGAGAAGCCTGTCTCTTTTATGAGAGATAGGATATCACGCTCTGATGTGTCTTCCTGTATTGCAACGACATCTGCTTCTCTTGTCATTACATCATCGACTGCAATGTCGTTGAAATCAAATACATTCTGGATCCATTCCTGCTCATCTTCCTCGATCTTGCCTGCATCTCCTGAAGATTCAACCATAAGCCTTATATCTTCTTCAGTGACTTCTTCTTCGCCTCCATCTGTCTTTAAATGGAATAGCTTCAGCACAAGGTTAGTGCAGCCAGATAAGAGTGCAATGAATGGGCGCATTATCACAGAAAGGCATGAAAGGATTGATACGCTTGCCTTTGCCCAGCCCTCTGTCTTCTGCTGTGCTATGCGTTTAGGAACAAGCTCTCCGAATATCAGAGTAAAGAATGAGATGATGACTGTGATGAGTACAACAGAGATTGAATTCATGAGTGTATATGGGCCATTCCAGCCAGCTTTGATAAGCAGCTCCACTAAATGCTCTGAGAGCACGTCAGCTGAGAATGCAGCGCCTAAGAAGCCTGCGAGTGTTATAGCTATCTGGATTGTTGAGAGAAAGCTTGATGGATTCTCAATCATCGACAGAAGCTTCTGGGCTTTCTTGTCTCCATCTTCAGCTTCTTTCTTGATTTTGGTTTGGTTCAATGACACGACTGCAATCTCTGTACCTGCGAAGAGCGCATTTATCAATATCATTATGATCTGTATTATTATTGTTGCTGTTATTGACACTTAATTTTCACTCCTATAATCATTTTTCTGTCTCTCTCTTTTAGAGAAGGAGCTTAATTAAGATTCTCTTTTTTCCTTCGTTAGGTAACGGAGGAACCTCATCAGCATTTGGCTTCTTTAAGTTCCCACTAGGGCCATCGTCCACTTAGACATATTCCTTTGCACATTATCAGTGCTTTTAAAGATTAGCAGACGGCGGGAGTCGAACCCGTATAGCAAGCTTGGGAAGCTCGTATAATAACCGTTATATGACGTCTGCATTTATAAAAAAAAGAATACAGTAACTTTGAAACAATGGCAATAGAAGGTATAATTAGGTTATGTCTATTATTAAACTCAATGGTGTTGTCAAAGAATATGCATGGGGTAATGATGATTATATCCCATCTCTGATCGGTGGCTTTGATGGAAAGCCTAAAGCAGAACTCTGGATGGGAAGCCATAAAAGCGGAGAAGCAACGCTTTTAGATGGCGAGAAGCTCAGTGATTACCTATCTAGTCATAAAGCAGTGTTTAGCGGCTCTAAGCTTCCGCTGCTATTCAAAGTCCTGGCAATCAAAGAGCCGCTTTCTCTTCAGTGCCATCCAAATAAGGCGCAAGCAGAAGAAGGTTGGAAGCGAGAAGAAGAGAAGAGAGCTAAAGGCGAAGTTGTAAACTATCAGGATGACAATGAGAAAGCTGAAATAATTGCTGCTATCACTCCTATAACTGCAATGTGCGGCTTCAGGTCTTTAGCTGCTATAAAGGCTAACTTAGAGCATGTTGCGCCAAAGAGCTATGAAAAGCTGCTCTCTGGTTTTTGTGATATCAAGTCGCTGTTCTTTGGGCTTTATAAGCTAAGCGAATGTGATAAGAAAGCTATCATTGATGAGCTTAAGAGCTTTATTGAGAATACTCATGAGTCATCATGGAAAGGCAACTTCTTGACAGAGAAGGGCATTCTTAAGCGTCTATTGAGACTCTATCCAGATGATATTGGCGTACTCTCTCCATATATTCTCAATGTTGTGCATTTGAATGTAGGCGAAGCTTTATATCTTGAGCCAGGAACACTACATGCTTACGTGCTTGGCAATGGTGTCGAATTGATGAGTGCTTCAGACAATGTTCTAAGAGGAGGTCTCACAAAGAAGCATATGGACCTTCAGGAGCTTGGCAACATAATGAAATTCGATGAGACTGTGCCAGAGAAAGTTCCGACTCATTCTGATTCAGCGTCAAGGAAGGTATATGAGACACCTTCTCCAAGTTTCCGTCTTGTAGCAGCTCCAAGCGGCGAGTATCTTGTGAAATCAGAGAACTTTGCACTTGCTATAGTCATAGAGGGCGTAATCACAATAAAGGATGGCAATGAGCGCCTTCAGTTCAATAAAGGTGATATCTTCATGATTGGAGAAGATGTAGATGAATATTCCATGAGAGTCAGAGGTATGGTATATTTTGCCGAGGTACCTAAATAACAATCATGGAATATGTTGCAATAGATTTTGAAACAGCTAATACAGATAGCGACAGTGCATGCTCAATAGGGCTTGTGAGGTTCGACGAAGAAGGGGAGAGGTTAGATAGCTATTATTCTTTGATAAAGCCTCCTGTCCTCTTCTTTGACCCTTTATGCACATCTATACACCATCTTAAAAGCGAAGATCTGATAAAAGCGCCTCATTTTGATGAGATCTGGAGTGATGTCAAAGCTTTTATAGGCACATCTCCATTAGTTGCTCATAATGCTCAGTTTGACATGAGAGTGCTCTCTTCAACGCTGAAGCACTATATGCTTGATGTGCCAAAGTATAAGTATTATTGTACATTCTCGCTTTCAAGAAAGCTCTGGAAGGACAAAGAGAGCTACTCACTTACTGCTTTGGCATCTGGCTTTGGCTGGACTTATGATGCTCATAATGCACTCTCTGATGCAGAGACGTGCGGCCGCTTATTCTCTCGTCTATGCGGAGAGAATCTATTTGATGAAGAGATTCTGGATAGATTCTTCCATCGTGTCTATAAGACGAATAGCAAGCCCTTCCCGAGAATATTAAAGGAATAGCTTCAGCTTCTTTCCTATCATTGGATAGAGTGCTGTAACCCAGAAGCATAGAGCGAATATGCTCAATGCCTTTCCAAGGTATATTAATGGAAGCAATAATCTGACAAGTGCAAATAAGACTAGGCCGCCAATGAGAGCTAGAAAGAAATTCAGAGCTCTTACTTTCCAGCTTCCATATATTTCAAAGTTGATGAAGTTCCTCTCAAGTGCGAGGCCGTAGAGTGCGCCGCTGCTCAAAGCAAAGCTCTCCATGATATCTTTCCAAAGAATCTCTGTTCCAGCTCTGAAATCGAGTATATATGAGAAAATCAAGAAGGCGAGTGTGAACACGCTTGCTGCTGCTAAAGTGAAGACCGTGAACTTTTCTTTCTCTTCATAAAGGCGCTGAAAGAATGAAGAGAAAGAGAATGCAATAGTAAGACCTAAGATAGTCCCGAATATTACATCTGATGGCCAGTGAACACCAAAGTATAATCGTGATAAAGGCACTAATACTATAAGTGAGATTGCTATTATCCTGGCTGCAATATTCTTGTATGTTTTTGCTATCAAGCCATAGAATACGCTTGCAGTCGTTGAGTGCCCTGAAGGGAATGAGTAGCCAGTAGCTGTTGAGACTCTCAGTGGCTTTATCATATTTGGGTAAACGACAAAAGGCCTAGGAAAGCGCGCTATGCACTTCACTATCTGCATCGAGTCTATAGCCATGAAGATCGAACCTACAAAGCCAATCCCTTTCTTTTTTGAAATGCATATATAAAGGAATATAGTGAATAGAACAGGAATAGGTTCCTCTCCTAAAAATGAGATTATATGTGCAAGTGCTGTTAGAAAAGGCATCCTTATATGCTGGAAAAAAAGTAGTATGTACATTCTCTGTCCCCTCTGGTTTTGCATAATAGTGTAGCACAACTATTCCTCAGCTAAAAACCAAAATAACCCTTATTTATGTTACTATAATAACGCTTTGTGCTATTTGCTTCATGTTTGGAGTAAAAGAGTAGCAATGAATAACATTTTAGTTTATTCTCAACGTTGGAAAAAAACTAATGGAGTTTATACATGGAACATTTTGGAGCTTGGGGATTAATACCTCCAATCCTAACAATCACACTTGCATTCATCACTAAAGATGTTGTAATTTCCCTCTTCTTAGGTATTCTATCAGGTACCTTGATTGTTGCAGGTGGCAACCCGATTACAGCTATTCTCAATTTGACAGATGGCTTTGCCAATTCGCTTAATGATGGATGGAATATCAGAATATTCCTATTCTGCGCACTTCTTGGTGGTCTTGTTGGAATGCTATCAAGAACAGGCTCATCACGTGCATTTGGCCGCTGGGCTGCAAAGCGAATCAACAGCCCAAAGACAACTATGCTCATGGCATGGTTCTGTGGACTTCTGATCTTTATCGATGACTACTTCAACTCACTAGCAGTTGGCACTGTTATGCGTCCTATCGCAGATAAGAACAAAGTGCCTCGCGCTAAACTCAGCTACATCCTCGACTCAACAGCAGCTCCTGTATGTATTCTAGTTCCTATCTCATCATGGGTTATTACAGTGATGTCTATCGTAAAGGGCAGTGAAGGCTTTGAAATCTTTGGCATTTCTGAGTTTGCTTTCTTCATCAAAGCTATACCATATAATATTTACGCAATACTTACACTTATAATGGTTCTCACACTGATTCTTATCGGCCGTGACTATGGCCCAATGAAGCATAGTGCTGAGCTTGCTATGAAAGGCCAGTTATATGATGTTTCATATGGTGAGGCACCAGGAGAGGTAACACTTGAAGGCGATGATAAGGCAGATAGAGCTTCTGCTTTGGATATGATCCTTCCAATCATTGTTCTTATCATAACATCTCTTATCTTGTTCCCTGCTGTTACATATATGACAGAAGCATCAAACTCAGGTGTAACATTCAGAGAAGCTATGTCTATGATGAGTCTTGGAGAAGCATTCAATAATACAGATGCATCTGTAGCGCTCTTCTATGCAGCAGTGATTACTACAGCACTTACATATATCTACTATATTTGCAGAAGACTCTTCTCTATCAAAGATGCAAGTGAGGCTTTGATCAGCGGTATCAAATCAATGGTTCCTGCTCTTGTAATCCTTACAATGGCATGGACTATTGGTGGAATCATCAAGTCTTCTCCTGCTGACGGAGGCCTAGGCCTTGCTCAGTACCTATCTGAAGTAGTAGTAGGCGGAGGCTTCCCACTATCCCTCGTTCCTATCATTGTATTCATCCTCTCTGCACTCATTGCATTCGCAACAGGTACAAGCTGGGGAACATTCGCAATCATGATCCCAATCACAATGCCAATCGCTGTTGGCTTAGGTCAGGCAAAAGGCTTCGATATGAACTCACTATTGAATGCTACAATGATTTGCGTATCAGCAGTTCTTGGTGGTGCTGTATTTGGAGACCATGCATCTCCTATCTCTGATACAACAATCCTCTCATCAACTGGTGCAGGCTGTCCTCACCTTGAGCATGTTGCTACTCAGCTCCCATACGCTGTAACAGTCGCAGTATGCTCAGGTATCGGCTTCATAGTCGGCGGCTTAACACTATCAGCTGTATATGCATGGATTGTCGCAATAATCTGCTTTGTTATTGCTATGGTAATCCTTCCAAAGCTATTGGGAGATAAGGTTCCAACAGTCAAAAAGAAATAAAAAGCACTTAAAATGCATTCTAGGCCACGCTCTGCTTAAATTGGGCGTGGTCTATTTTTTATCTCATTGTGGTTTGTATTTCTTTATAATCAAATGAGATAAAAAATAAATAATAGTAATTATTCAGTCACCCTAAACCAGGGCAGCGCCAAGCAATGGCAGAGCGGTATTATCTAGCACTGCGTTTATCATCTTAT
>CAKQJZ010000093.1 GCA_934247875.1 uncultured Spirochaetales bacterium | reverse complement strand
GTCACTTTTATTGTTTCATTACTGGAAGAAATAGTGCAACATCCTTTCTATTTACCTTTTTATCACTCCTCCTTATAATATGTCATATCCCCTATGGGATAGATTTACTGAAGAATACACGATACAACGTGTCCGCTCTCAACCTCTTTCAGAGGAATATCTTGTCCCTTGCATTCTGGCCTTGCATATGGGCATCTCTTTGCGAATCTGCAACCAGGCTCTGGATTGATTGGGCTAGTAAGCTCTCCTTCAAGAAGGATACGCTTAGCCTTATAATCAGGATCTGGAACAGGAATAGCAGATAAGAGTGCCTTAGTGTAAGGATGAACAGGATTCTGGAAAAGACGCTTTGCAGGCGCTTTCTCAACAATCTTTCCAAGGTACATAACTACAATGTCATCACTGATATGCTTAACTACAGATAAGTCATGAGTAATGAATAGATATGTGAATCCAAACTGTTTCTGAAGATCCTGCATCAGGTTCAGAACCTGGGCTCTGATAGATACATCGAGTGCAGAAACTGGCTCGTCACATACTATGAACTTTGGCTCAAGCGCAAGTACACGCGCAATGCCAACACGCTGTCTTCTGCCACCATCAAGCTCATGAGGGTAGCTGTTGACTAAACGCTCAGCAATACCAACAAGGTCCATATACTCTCTGACTTTCTTATCGATAGCTGCTTTATCACGCTTATCGACAAGCTTCTGGATAATCAAAGACTCAGCAATAGTCTCACTTACAGTCATTCTTGGGTTAAGAGAAGCAAAAGGATCCTGGAAGATGATCTGCATCTGCTGTCTCATCTTCTTCATCTCTTTTGGAGAATAATCTGTAATATCATTGCCTTCAAAATAGATCTTGCCGCTTGTTGGCTCATGAAGCTTCAAGATTGTTCTGCCAAGTGTGCTCTTTCCGCAGCCTGACTCACCAACAACACCAAGAGTTGTGCCCTTCTCAAGCGAGAATGAGACATCATCAACAGCATGGAGAATACCATGAGGTGTTGCAAAGTATTTCTTTAAATTCTCAACTCTAAGAAGCTCGCTCATCTCAACTCCTCCTTCTTGATGTAACACCTTACAAGGTGTCCATCCCCTCTATCCTGAAGCTCTGGCTCCTTTTCCATGCACTTAGAAGTGCAATACTGGCATCGAGGAGAGAACTTACATCCCTTAGGGAGGTTAGTAGGATCTGGCATCATTCCATTAACAGGGTTCAGTCTATCAACATCCTCATTAAGAGATGGAATAGAACCGAGAAGTCCAATTGTATATGGATGCTGTGTATCTTTGAAAATCTGATGAAGATTTCCCTCTTCTACAACTTCTCCAGCATAGATGATAGCTACTTCGTCGCAGTTCTGCGCAACAACGCCAAGGTCATGCGTAATGAGAAGCATAGAAGTATTGAGCTTCTTCTTCAGTGCATTGATCATATCGAGGACCTGAGCCTGGATAGTAACATCAAGTGCAGTAGTAGGCTCATCAGCGATAAGCAGCTTAGGGTTGCATGCTAGTGCAATAGCAATGACTACACGCTGCTTCATTCCGCCAGAGAACTGATGAGGATACTCATCTGCTCTCTCTCGAGGAATGCCTACAAGCTCAAGCATATCACCAGCTTTTTCTCTCAGTTCTGCTTTCTTTAACTCAGGATTATGAGATTCAATAACCTCTT
Organism: uncultured Spirochaetales bacterium; assembly: GCA_934247875.1. GTDB lineage: Bacteria > Spirochaetota > Spirochaetia > Sphaerochaetales > Sphaerochaetaceae > Ornithospirochaeta. The sequence continues at coordinate 5,541 of CAKQJZ010000093.1, read as the reverse complement.
CAATCTGCTCGCCAACAGTCAAAACAGGGTTCAAGCTTGTCATAGGATCCTGGAAGATCATTGAGATATCTTTGCCTCTGATCTTTCTGATCTCATTCTCACTAAGCTTCAGGAGGTCCTTGCCTCCATAGAAGATCTCGCCACCTCTGATTTTTCCTGGAGGAGTTGGAATAAGACGCATAATGCCACGAGCAAGAGTAGTCTTGCCTGCACCTGTCTCACCAACTAAGCCAAGTGTCTTACCAACAGAAAGACGGAGAGAAACACCATTCAAAGCTTCAACTACGCCATCATCTGTCTCATAGCTGATATTTAGATTCTTTACTTCAAGTAATGTATCAGACATATTCTCTCCTTAGTTCTTAAGTCTTGGGTCAAGTGCATCTCTAAGTCCATCACCCATGATGTTGAGAGCTAGAATTGTAAGCATGATTCCAAGTCCTGGAATTACTGTGATATGCCATCCCTCTCTGATATAAGCTCTAGCACTTGAGAGCATGCTGCCCCATTCTGGAGTTGGGGGCTGAATGCCAAGCCCTAAGAATGAAAGACCAGCGATAGATAGAATAGCGCCAGCAACGCCAAGTGTTGCCTGTACAATAAGTGGTGCCATAGCATTTGGAAGGATGTACTTGAAGATGATTCTGAAATCACTTGCTCCAACTGCTTTAGCAGCTTCAATGTACTCTTGGTCCTTAACTGTCAGAACAGATGCTCTTACAGTTCGTGCAAATGCAGGAACATAGCTTATTGCGATAGCTATAAGCACATTTACAAGGCTAGTGCCTAAAGCTGCAACGATAGCAGTAGCCAACAGCATAGAAGGAACTGCAAGGAGTATATCCATAAAACGCATTATTACGTTATCTGTGACCTTGCCATAGTAGCCAGCAACAGAGCCGAAAACGCCACCAACGATTACAGAGAACATGATTGCGAATACACCCATGAATAGTGAATATCTTACAGCCCAAAGCATTCGTAAAAAGATATCACGTCCAAACTCGTCTAGGCCGAATATATGGTCTTTGCTTGGTCCTTTTAAGCGCATTCTAAGATTCTGCTTAATAACATGTGCGTTATAGAAAGATTTATTTGTTACCAAATCAATGACTATAGTTGAAATAGCAATTACCAAAAGCAGGATGATGAATGACATACCTACAAGTGCAAGCTTATTCTTCTTAAAACGTCTCCAAGCCTCTGCCCAAAGACCTCTTCTCTTTGTTGTTACTTCACTCATACCTTTACCTTCCTAATTTTTACTCCTGCCTTCTTATACTGGCTCTTGATTCTTGGATCAATGAAAGCATAAATAAGGTCTACGATGAGGTTAACAACTGAGAACATGATAGCAAGGAATATAGTTGCACCCATTACCATAGGAATATCCTTGCTGTTGATTGATTCAACCATAAGTCTTCCAAGTCCTGGCCATGAGAATACAGTCTCTGTCAGCATTGCGCCACCAAGAAGAGAACCAAACTGAAGGCCAACTGCTGTAACAATAGGAATCATTGCATTCTTCAGCATATGGCGGAATGTTACCTGTCTCTCGCTTATTCCCTTTGCTCTTGCAGTTGAGATATAGTCCTGTCTGATTACTTCAAGCATGCTTGATCTGGTCATTCTTACTACAGTTGCAGCAGAACCAGTACCAAGAGTAATAGCAGGAAGAACAATAGATCTCAAAAGACCTACAAAACCACTTCCCATACCCTGGCTAGGAAGCCAGCCAAGCTTTAGCGCAAATAGAAGCGAAAGCAGAAGGCCTAGCCAGAAGTTAGGCATAGATACACCAATTAAAGATAAAACCATTGAAGTGTTATCGAGTGCAGTGTATTGCTTCTTTGCAGATATTATTCCAACAGGAATACCGATAATCAAAGCTACGAATATACCAGCGACAGCTAAGATAGCAGTGTTAGGGAACTTATCAATAACCTGCGCCCATACGCTCAGCTGGTTCTTGTATGAAAGACCTAAATCTCCATGGAGCATGTCCCAAATGTATTTGAAATACCTGACAAGAAGAGGCTTATCGAGCCCAAGCTCTAGTCTCATAGCTGCAAGCGCTTCTGCAGAGGCCTGGTCGCCTAAGATTATTGCAGCTGGATCTCCTGGTGTCAGGTTCATTATAAAGAATACAATGAATGTTACTCCAAGCAGAATTGGAATCATGAGAAGGAGTCTCTTAACGATATACTTCCACATAATATTCCTCCGTTTGTATATTCATGCAATTAATATGCAATCAATAATATTCTAAAGTAGATTATCTCTACAATAGTTTTAAGGCAAAAATATTATTTTTTTCCTTGTTTAGACATTAATTAAAACAAACTTAATAAGTTTGTCTTAACTAACAGTGTTAAAATGAATTAATTGAGTTTCTCCAAAAGCGAAACGAACTCAGCCTCAGTAGCCTTTGAGTCCTCACTTTCCTCCTTTTTTGCCTCATCATACCCATAGAAGAACACGAGAGTGTCAAAGAGAGCAAAGAAAGGAACATAAGAGGATGTAATTCCTCTAAGTCCTGAAAGTCCTGAACAGATAAAGTGTATATCGCTAAGTGCAACAAGAGGCGATGCTTCATAGTCTGTAAACGCTATTACTTCAATTCCTCTTTCCTTGCAAACCTTTGAGAGCGCTATCGTTGCTTTGCCATATGGAGGTGTTGCGATGCTGATCAAGAGTGTATCTGAGCTATCTGCAGACATTATTCTGCTTATTGTCTGATGACTATCAGATAAATCTAAAATGCTTATTTCCACACCAATTGATAGAAACCTGTATTTTAAATACTCAGCAGCTGTACGACTTGCATTGTGAGCAGCAATATATATAGAGCGCTTCTCTTTTATAAGAGTTGCTGCTTTTATGAAATCAGAAGCTCTGCTATTTGAGAATGCTCTATCTACGCTGACTCTTTCCGCTTCATAAATCTTCTTATAAAACGAATCTGAGTCATCATCTGGACTTGCAATGCACTTCATACGCTCAGAAGGCCTCGTCCACTCTAGAACATAGTTCTGAAGTGACTTTCTGAAATCTGCAAAGCTATCATAGCCAAGGCTTTTGGAGTAGGACATCAGAGTCACATCTGTACATCCTGCTCCTTCAGCAAAGTCTCTGATAGACAAGAAACAGCAATACGCAGGGTTCGCCAGCACAAAATCTGAGATTCTGCGCCTTGTTGCGTTCATTGCATCATAATTATCTTTAATTCTGTCTATAGGATCTGACATTTATTTATAGTCTTTGAATCTTCCTGTAATAATAGCTGTGATAAGGATGATATGCATAACATCCTTAAATGAGTTAGAGACATATCTGATAGTTCTGCCTGCAGGTCTTGTAACAACAGGAATCATCTCAACTGCATCTGCCATAACAGTTGTAGTAAGATCCATCTCAAGAGTAATAGGCTCGCCTGCTTTAACAAGTGGAAGCTCGTTCTTTCTGCATCTATCTACAGCATTTCTAACAGCTTCTCTGAACTTAGGCTCAAGTGCTGATGGGCTATAAAGCTTAGCTGAGAATCTGCCAAGACCCTCCTTTGTTCTAACAAACTCAGGCTTGAAATCTGTATTCTTAAGCTCTTCTTCAAGGATATCATCACCTGCAACAAAAGCAAGAGGAACGCCAAGAGTTGCAGCATAGTAGCTATTGAGCTCAACTTCGCCTACGTGGGAGCCATTGATTCTTACGTTATATAATCCTGCACCGCTATATGAATGATCCATAAGTGCATACTTTGCACCAATCATTCCATGGTAGCCAACAAGCATCAGCATATCATATGAAGAGTCGAGAGTTGCAAGCATGTAATCCTGTCTAGGATAACCTGAGATCAATGTGATTCTAGGATCGTCGAATGCTGCATATGGAAGGTTCTCACCTCTTGAGTGAGAATCACAAAGAGTAATCTCTTCAAGCTCTGGAGCAACAGTAAAAAGCTCATCAATAATCCAATTAAGCTCTCTGATAAATGCCTTGCCTGCAGAACTTGGATCTGCACTCATCTCTTCCCAGCTTGTAAGTCCTGATAGGCCTTCTGTGTCCAAGCTAATAAAAACCTTTTTCATATAACTCTCCTTAACAAACAAATACTTAAAAATGCTTAATTCTAAAAAAGAATTGAGGTCATTTTAATGCAATCGCCTTAATGTGTCATTTCTTTTTTGAAAATATTGAAAAAGACTATTTACATCGAAACAAAATGCAACGAAAGTTAAAGACATGAAAAAGACTATTTCCATACTTCTGCTATTATTAACATCGTCAATGCTATTTGCATCTCTTGATATCTCCATGCTCTCATCTTCTGATCGTGATATATTCCTAAGCAAGGCTATTACTATTCAATCAGAGTGGAAAAACGACTCATTCTCTGCGCTATATAGCCCATCAGATACAATTGGCATCGTTGCAGCACTTCTCTCTACAAGCTCTACAAAAGAAGACTTCAGAGTATTTGAAGGCAGCAAAGAAATCGACAAGCGCACTTTCTTTGAGAAAGCAAATCAAAACGTCGCTGTTGATATCATAAAAGAAGAAGACAAGAGAGTTAAAACACTGCACAACTGGGGCTGGGGACTATGCGCAACAGGCCTTGCTGCAATGTTTGGCGGCGCTATATGGGAATTCACTGCACCAGAGGATTCAAACACTAGCCTTTATAGAATAATAGCAATATCAGGAGGCACTGTCCTGAGCTTATGCAGCTTGCCTCTAATCACAGTCAAACCTAACTACAACCTCTCTGTGCAATTCGCTATAAATGTTGCTGATGCATACAATCAGAATCTCTTTGATTCCCTTAAGTAGCATTTACTAAAACGCTTTGAAGCGTTAACATTCTCTCATCAATAGTGAGGTGGCCGAGAGGTCGAAGGCGGATGACTCGAAATCATCTAGGGTGCCCAAAGTGCCCTCAGGGGTTCAAATCCCCTTCTCACTGAAAGGGTGCAGCGTCGCACCCTTTATTTCTTTTCACTTCTGCTCTTTATAACATCAACCATATGAGTGATGAATCTGTTGATGATTGTGTCAGACTTATCTCTATCCTTTCTGACGCAAAGCACCATACTGGCTTTGATTGCAAAAGCCTCTCGCTGGTCATCCAACAAGAGGCTTCTTCTATCACATAAAGATGATTGGCTATTTCAAAGATTGTATGTAGCTACGAGATAGTCCAGTGACATTCTCAATAACATCCAGACTAACACCAGCATCTCTCATTCCCTTAGCATTTCTGAGCCTTTCTCTTTCTTCACCTTGGGCTATACCTATCTTCTTTCCTTGAGCTACGCCTCTTCTTTCGCCTCTTTCCTCACCCTTTGCATAACCTTCTCTTCTGGCCTCTTCCTTGAGGCACTTCTTTACGTATTCTTCACTGAATATGCTCATCATAATGCTCATTACCTCCGCTTTTCTCTCTCTGAGGAACCCAGGTAGTATATCGTAAGCGAAAAATAAAGCACTATCCCCAAAAATCACTGCAATAGTTATCTTGTTAAGCCGGGAGAAATATTGAAC
>CAKQJZ010000092.1 GCA_934247875.1 uncultured Spirochaetales bacterium | reverse complement strand
AATCTGATCCGAGTGCATATTCATGCACTAAATGATGAATATTCTTTCATGCGATTTTACTTTTGCAATTTCCTCTAGAGTTTATTTATTTTGCTTTTCTCTTGTCCTCAAAAGGTCCTTCTGGATATACCTTCATGAAATCTTTTTCCTGAACATATAGCTCATAGTAAACATAATCAAGGTGTCCATCCTCAGGAACTTCTGAGCCATGAGGCAAACCAGCTTTGATGTAGCAAACGTCTCCAGCCTTCTGATGGAACTTATGACCATCGACTTCCATAGTGAAATTACATCTGCTATGGCAGATATTGTACTGAGCAACTGCTGCGTGTCCAATCTCATAGAATCCAGATCCTGCTTCTGCATGATTTGATCCCATAACAATTCTAACAAGCTGTTTTCCATTAACAATAGTACGCTGAAGAGTGTCGTTTTCTGTGAGTTTTACGTTCTGAGTGTAAACAAGACAATCGGATTCCTTTCTGAAAAGAGGAAGTACTAGGTGAGAATCATCATATCTTTTAAGATCGTAATCTGATAAATACAAATCAAATTTTGTATAAGTAAGATCAGTGAATGCCGTAATTGAGAAAGAATCCTTGCTCTCAACATACAGGAAGGACAATTCATCAATTTCATTTACTTTGTTTGCTGTTATTACATAACCAGTTCCTTCCTGGAAGATATAGGATGATATTACTCTGTCTGGTGTTTGAGGAGTAATTGATGAACCAGCTTTGAGTACACCTCTATATGATTTGATGTTAGGAAGTGCATTTGCCAAAATCTCTGTTTCAGCAAATCCGTTAGTGAAAGATAATTTGATATCTTCTTTTTTTACGTTTGCATAATCCATACAAACCTCCTAAAAATGAAAACTTTTTTCAATAATTTGTTTTCTAACCCTAGTAAATCACTAAAAAATTCATATGTCAAATTAAAAATAAAATATCTTTTCATTATTATTGCATTTTTTATAAAACAATCTCATCCTTTAAATGTGTTAAGAGGTTTATATGCGGAGTCTAAACATTAAGCGTACTGTTGATTTTACAAAAGGACCTATTACTAAGCCGCTTTTGTTATTTGCTCTTCCGATGCTGTTTGGGAATATCCTTCAGCAGATGTATTCGATTACGGATTCAATAATAGTCGGAAGGTTTCTAGGAGATGTAGCGCTTGCAGCAATAGGTGCATCAAGTCCTGTTGTCAGGCTTTCAATATCTATGATTATTGGCTTTACTCTTGGAGTATCTGTAGTCATTTCCCATTACTTTGGTGCTCATGATGATGAGAGCGTCAGAAGGGCAGTAGCAACAAGCTGCACATTCTTCTTCTATTGTTCGATTGCAATCTCTATTGTCGGGTACATAGCTACGCCTTATATATTGGAAGCAATGGATACTCCGCCTGATGCAATGGAGGATGCAATTAAGTATCTCAGAGTGTCATTCATAGGCTCGCTTCTGATGATTGGATACAATGTCGTCAACTCAGTCTTCAGGGGGCTTGGGAACTCTAAGCTTCCACTGTGCATGCTTCTGCTATCGACATTGCTGAATGTCGTCCTGGATGTGTTCTTTGTGTTTGCTCTCCGCCTTGGTGTTGCAGGCACTGCATGGGCAACAGTGATAAGCCAGGGCATAGCATTCATGCTGTCATTCGCTTATTTCCAGAGGATGTATAAGGAATATGCATTCTCATTCAGATCCACTCATTTCTACAGAGGAGATCTCTTTCGCATACTGAAGATAGGCGTTCCTTCTGGAGTAAAGGGATCTATGTATTGGCTCGGATTCGTCTTGATAACAGGCGTTGTCAATTCATATGGCGCATTTGCAATCGCAGCGTTCTCTACAGCAAGCAAGATAGATTCGTTTGTTCAGACGCCAATGATAGCGCTCTCAAGTTCTCTTTCTACATATGTTGCCCAGAATGTGGGAGCAAAGCAGGAGGGCAGAATAAGGAAAGGAGTAAGAGTCAGCATACTTCTGTCTCTCTTATTTGCTTTCGTTATGACAGTATCTGTGTTCTTCTTTGCAGAAAAGCTGATGTATTTGTTTACTGACAATGAATCTGTCATAGAGCTTGGCTCTCAGTATCTGAAGATAGTATCAGTGCTTTATATCGTATATGTGCTTCAAGAAGTGCCGCAGGGCGTAGCAATAGGGTGCGGCGATACGCTGTGGCTAATGCTATCGACTATCTGCGCTATGTGGGTTGTCAGATTACCGCTGTGCATGATCCTGTCAAAGTCTGTTGGCCTTAAAGGTGTTTGGCTAAGCATGCCTTCTGGCTGGTTTGTCGCATTGCTGTTCTGTGGCGGATATTACATATCCGGTTATTGGAAGAAGAGAGTAGTTTAATGAAATTAATTTTTGACGCTTTGGACTTTAGTAGGGCTTTTGATTGCTTTTTTAGGTAAACTTACTCCAGAAAATAATAAAAATGAAAACAAATTTTATTTACAACAGAAAAATAGGTGTTTAGAATGTATAAATATTAAGAAAGTTTTCAAAAAATGAAAATCTTGGAAAATGGTTAGGAGGAGATCAAATGAAGAAAGTATTGTTATTTGCTTTGGTACTTTGTCTTTCTATCGGACTTTTCGCTGCAGGTCAGTCGGAAACATCTAAAGAAGCTGCATCAAGTGGAGTTAAGCTTACACTTTGGAACAGCTCACAAACAATGGCAGATTTTTATAATAATACTGTAATTCCAGAGTTTAAAAAGCTTCACCCTGAAGTAGAGAGTATTGAAGTTCTATATCTCCCTATACAGGATTTCACAAAGAAGCTTGCAGTTGTACTTCCTGCTGGTGATGTTCCAGATATCATGGAAATCGAAGATTCTTGGGCTACTCCATATGTAACTGCAGGATATTTTGATCCAAATACTCCTGAGCTCGATGCAATTGTTAATCAGATGTTACCATCTTTTAAAAAGTGTTTGACATATGACGGAAAGATGTATGGTGTACCTAGTGCTCCATTCCATGAGTTGTTTTATTGGAACCTTGATATGCTCAAAGAAGCAGGAATATCAGAAATTCCAGACACTTGGGATGAAGTTGTAGATGCAGCTGTTAAGATGACTAAGAGAGATGCAGATGGAAACATTGTCCGTTCTGGCTTCTCAATGCGCTTAGGTGGTAACCCTAATGGAACAGCTCAGAAGTTCTGGGTTCTGGGACTTCTTCCAAATGGTGTAGACTGGATTGAAGAGAGCAAGACGGAGCCAGGAAAATATCATGCTGGATTTGATAATGAAGGCGGCTATAATGCTCTTAAGACCTACATTGACCTTCTATATAAATATAAGGTAGATGATTTCAAGTCCATGAAGGATACAGAAGCATTTGCTAAAGAAAAAACTGCTATAAATATGAGAGAAGCTTCTTCTTCTACTTCAATTATCAAGCAGGGGCCAAATGTTAACTGGATTACAAGCCCAATGCCAAAGGGACCAGTTCAGAGAGCTACATTCTTAATCACTCTTAACCTTTATATTCCAAGAGATGGTAAGAATAAGGAGCTTGCAAGAGAGTTTATCAAATTAGCAACATCAAGAGAGATGTTTGAAATTCAGGTTAAGCAAAGAGCTGCATTCAATCCTTATGCTGATGCGGATAGAACAAAAGGACTAGATGAAAGACTTGTTCCAGGTTTTGAATTCCCTGAAGATATTAAGACATATAGCGTACCTGTTCTTAATTCTTATGATCTGATTCAGACAAAGATTGGAGAATCACTCCCTAATATTTTTGCAGATTCATCATTGCTTGATAATCCTGAAGGAATAAAGGCTCAGGTCAAGAAAATGGCTAAAATCGTCAATGACTGCTTAAAGGAGTATGACGAATACGCAGAGTAATCTGCAGCTTTTCTAGGATAGGGTAAAGTTGATGCATTTATCCTATCCTCTGATAGTTTTGAAATCCTAGATAGAGGAGGTTGCGATGAACGAAAAAAAGGCAACCGCAGTTGGAGGTTCTGTATCTAAAAGAGGATTGATTACAAAGCAAAAAACTAGAGATATGTGTTTTGCTTTCTCTATTTTGATACCAGTAATGCTATTATTCACAATAATAAGATTCATTCCTATTATTCAGACATTTATTTATTCATTCATGAAGAAAAGCATGATTCGTCCAGGCCAATCATTTATTGGGTTAGATAATTATGCATATGTTCTAACAGATGGTGAGTTCTATAAATCATTCCTAAATACAGCATTTATAGCTGTCTTTTCTGTTGCCGGCAGCGTTATTCTTGGCTTGTTTTTGGCAAGCATTGTCAATTCTGGCAGAAAGGGAATGAAGTTTTGGCAGGCTTTATTATTCCTTCCAGTTATAGTATCAATGGTTCCTGCTACATTGATGTGGAAGCTTTTATTTGACTTCAATTATGGATTCATTAACCAATTATTGAATCTTATAGGAATAAAAAGCATTGATTGGATCAATGATGCAAATATCGTCAGATGGCCAATTGTAGTAATTGGTGTTTGGAAAGAGATGGGATACAACATGATGATATTTTTTGTTGGTCTTAAATCTGTTCCAAAAGAGTTATATGAATCTGCAGATCTTGATGGTGTTAATCGACGACAAAGACTATTTCATATAACACTTCCAATGATAAAGCCTATAACTTTATTTGTATGTGTCATGTCATTAATTAAATTCGTGAAAGTCTTTACACAGGCTATAGTAATGACATCAGGAAGTCAGAGCTCGGGAAACATTTTCAAAACATTTGTTTATTATATCTATCAACAAAGTTTCCAGCTTCATTCAATGGGTAGAGCATCAGCAGCGGCTATGATCTTGCTGCTTGTGATTTTCCTTCTGACTTGGCTGCAGATGAGAATGCAGAAAGATGACTGATTGAGGTGGTGTTATGGCTGAAAGTGCATTTTTAAAAAGAAAATCATTCGCTGATTTATTATTATTGATCTTGTTTTTTCTACTTGTGATTATTGCTATCTTTCCTTTGTTCTGGATGTTTGTAACATCATTTAAGACTCAAGAGGAAATAACAGCTATTCCTACAACAATACTTCCAGAGAATTGGTATTTTGGAAGTTATGAGAAAATCTTCACAGATCAGTATTTTCCACGTTATTTTGTTAATACCTGTATTACATCAGTAATCATTACAGTTGTTTCTGTGGCTGTTTCTGCTCTTGTTGGGTATGTCTTTGCTAAATTCAAGTTTCCATTCAAGAGTTTGTTCTTCTATGCAATTCTTGCAACAATAATGGTTCCTTTCGAATCTTTTATTGTTCCTTTGTATAGCTTTGTAAAATCTATCAATGGAGTAAATACATATTTTGGACTTGTCTTCCCAAGTATTATCAGTTCTTTTGGAATGTTCTTTATGAAACAGAACATGGAACAGATTCCAGATGCATTGATTGAAGCTGCAAGAATCGATGGTGCCGGCAATTACTATATTCTTGGAAAGATAATCCTTCCTCTCTCTGTTTCTTCTATTTCTGTTTTGAGCATTCTTCTTTTCTTGATTGCTTGGTCTGAATATCTCTGGCCTTTGATTATAGCAACAAAGAAGGAAATGTATGTTCTTGAAATCGGGCTAACACTTCTTCAAGATGAATACTTTATTGATTATGGTGTTATGATGGCAGGTTGTGCTATAGCACTGCTTCCTTGTTTGATTCTATTCATATTCTGTCGCAGATATATTATGGAGGGAATTGCAATGAGTGGTATCAAAGGATGAATGAAAAACAAAGAGGCATCATTTATATTCTTGGTGCTTCTTTTTTTGCTGCTTTAATGGGCATTTTTGTTAATATGGTAGGTCCATTGCCTGCCATGCAAAAAAGCTTCTTCAGAAACTTTTTCGCACTCTTGATTGCTTTTGGAATCCATAAGTCTACTCATAAAGGGTTCTGCATAGAGAAAAGCTGTTGTCATATACTATTGATCAGATGCATTGCTGGTTCTCTTGGGTTGATGGCATCTTTTTATTCAATGGATAAGATTCCGTTGTCTGATTGGACAATGATAGGTAAACTTGCTCCATTTTTTACATTGTTCTTTTCATCAATCATATTGAAAGAAAGAGTAGGTGGATTTCAGAAACTATGTATGCTTCTATCAATAGTTGGAAGTATTTTTATAATCAAACCTTCTTTTTCCAATGTGCTTCTTATCCCAAGTCTTTTCTGTTTGTCTGATGCTGTATTATCAGGTGTAGCTTATACATATGTAAGGCTGCTTGGTTTAAATGGTGTGCCTTCGACTTTGATTGTCTTCTATTTTTCTCTCTCTTCAACTTTGCTAACAGCACCTTTTGCAATATTCAATTATAAACACATGGAGATCAAGCAATTTGCAATGCTGGTTTTCGCTGCATTTTCAGGAGCAATGACGCAGTTTATGCTTACTTCTGCTTATAAGTATTCTCCTGCTAAAGAGATATCTGTTTATGAGTACAGTCAGGTAATATTTGCAGCCCTGCTTGGTTATGTTTTCCTTTCTCAAATCCCAGATTATATGAGCCTATTGGGCTATTTGATTATATTCTTATCCGCTTTGATGATGTTCATAAGACAGAAAAAACATATTCAGTAATGCGCTGTTGTTATAAAGCCGAAAGCTCTTACTTGTAGGAGGTTTTATTTTGAATAAACAATGTAAAGGCTCTATGCTCTCTTTCTTAGGTGTGACTTTCTATTCTATGGATTCACTTCTCATTGCTCTTTCAGGGGTATCTGGCTTTTCTGCTGGTTTTTGGAGAGGGCTATTCACTTTCACATCTATTGGAACAGTGTTTTTTATACTCAATTGGAACAACTTGAAAAATGTATTTTGTGGCAAATGGAAATATATGCTGTTCTCTGGTTTGATGTTAGGGCTTGGAGGTGCGATATTCGCATTCTCAATTTCTTACTCAGGAACTTCAATAAGTCTAGTAATGTTATCATTGAATCCAATACTAACAGCGATTTTCACAGCTTTGCTTCTCAAAGAAAAGCCTGCTAAGCATACGATTGTTATTATGTTTGTTTGCCTGATTGCTGTTATATATATGTTCGGGGAAGGCCTCGAAATGGGAAACATATTATCTTATTTGGTCGCTTTGCTCGTGCCTATTGCTTTAGCTCTTAATTTAACAAATCTGAGGAAATATCCTGATTTATCAAGAATGGGAGTATCAATGATTGGTGGTTTTGTTACTGCAATTTCTTCTTTGATATTCTCTGGGGGAAAGATAGCTGTAGACGAGAAAGCACTTCTCTATTTAGGTTTTCTTGGTCTCGTAATTATTCCTATAGGACAGGTTATGATTACTTCAGGTACTAAATATGCAAAAGCTTCTTCTATATCGTTGATCAATTCTCTTGAATGCGTCTTTGGCTTGTTCTATGTGTGGCTTTTTATTGGGACTGTGCCTTCTATGAATTGTCTTATAGGTGGGACAGTAATCATGCTTTCAATAATTATAAACATTGCGCTTGATTTCAAGTGCAAGGATAGTCGTCTAGGATGTCAAATACAACAGTGTGGTTGAGGTAGAACAGAACCTCTATAAGAGGAGATTTAATTACTGAAGCAAGAATTCTCTCAATGCTTTCTTAGCTATAAAGGAGTTTTTTGCATTCCTCTCTCTTTGTTAATTCTTTGTTAATTCTGATTTGCTATCTCTGAATAATGCAAAAGTTATATTTTTTCGGATAATCCATAAATGATATTATTCCAAACATGAGAAAGACTAAGATTATTCGACCTGTGCGGTTAAAATTTCCTACAAATCATTATGTTTTTCATCTAAGCCACCATTTAGGTGGTTTTTAATT
>CAKQJZ010000091.1 GCA_934247875.1 uncultured Spirochaetales bacterium | reverse complement strand
AGACTGAATATCTCTTTCAACCAAAGACAAAGGAAGCTATGTAAGATATGGTTCTACTTTTGTGATGAACTTAGGTTAAATTGGTGTTGCGTTCGCAAGAGCGTAATGCAGAAAAACGAGCATTATTAAGTCAAAAATATAATGACATATTTCTTGTATTTGATTTTGAGCCTCATCATGATAACCCTCATTTTGATACTGTCAGAAGAATGCTGAAGTATTTTAACTGTTCTTCAGAGAGAGCGGAAAGCTATATCTGAATTATCCGATGATTCAATCTTATAAGCATATTATGAGGCTTCCAGACAGAATGTTTTCATACAAAACAATTAATATTGAGGATGTTTATAAGTACAAGGAAATTGTAGGTAAGGAAAGTTCTTTTCAGGATTTATCTAAGTATACATATGCTACTTTTGTTAGTCTTGCAGTACATCATATAAAGAAAGCAAACTACTTAATTACAGGAGAGGATATTCTTCCTCCCGTTGAGATTTATTTAGATATGAATTCTCTAGATATTTTCGATGAAGAATACTCATTGCTTATGAAGCAACGTGTAGTAAGTATCCTTAATACTAGTTTGTTTATATTTGTAGACTTCAAGCCCAGAGCATTCTTTAGAGAAATAACAAGCAATAATGCCCGATTTGACATTTAACTGAAATCAGAAGCTATCTCTTGTGTTGTAGCAAAGTATGATTACTCCTGTTAAGTAGGATATAGCTGCTGCAATAGCTGTGAACTTGTTATTAACCAGTGTCAGGATCATTCCTAGAATCAGAAGTAAGAATGCAATACAGCGTCTGATGTTGCTTGCTGTCTTTTCATGTATTGCAGAGAGTATGAATGTGAAAGCTGTAACTAAATAGATTAAGAGAATTGCAAATATGATAAATGCATCTGAGTATGAGTTATAGATTTCAATGATATCTCTATTTGTGTTATATGGAGCAAGCATTGCAACAATGAGGCATGCTAATAAGATATAGAATGTGTATAGGCCAAGCTTAGCATTCTGGAATCCATAGTACTCTAGAGAAGAAAGCAAGAACATTGCTGCTGTTGCTAGAATTGAGAATCTCTCGAATATCATGAGGCCATCTGGTGGTATTACATACAGTCCTGTGATCTGCATATATAGAGGCACAATAAGTGATGCCTCTGTTGCGATTACCAAAAAAAGCAAAGGGAATATCTCTCCATCTTCGCTATGAAGCTTTCTGCGTATTCTCAGTGTTACTGGTGGAGCTAGTGATGCAATCAGAATCACGAATAATGCGAGAAAGAATGATAGATCATTAAATGCATCAAGGCCTTTTTCTGCGAACATTGAGAAAGCAATATGAACTGCCATTGCTGCATAAAGAGCAGTAATGACACTTTGAATTATCAACTGGAAGATTGGAGCGAGCTTATTCTTTGTCACAGTATATCTCTATAAGGAATCTTAATATCTGTTCTTGTCAGGAATGCGATAACTGCATTGCCAAATGATGCAATAGCAACATCAAGTGCTATAGCAAGGCCTGAAAGGAGAGGAAGAAGCGCAAGCACTGTTGCCTCTGCTCCATACATACTGATCTTCATCAGCTTTAGTGCGCCATAAATAACAAGTAATAGCTCATAGCTTGCTGCTGTTGCTGATAATAGAGATGAAAGTGAGATTGCAAGTGCTATGATCAGTGTGCTTGATAAGCTCATTTCTGCTCCGACTGCTTTCAAGAGAGCAAGTACTGAGAGTGTTGAAATCATAGCTGTGCCGCCACGTCCTGCTATTATGAATAGAGGAGTAGATGTGCTTACAATTCTTTTCTGAACTCCAAGGTTCTGTCTGCAAACACCTTCGTTTACTAAAGAAGAAGCTAGAATGTTGCCTGTGAATAATCCTGTGACAATTGAAGAGAAGGATCTTCCAAGTACCCAGTATGGATTCTTCTTAAAGCGTGTGAAGATAGCATATAGAAGAGGCAATACAATAAATAATGCACCACCGATTACAATCAGGAAGAGTTTTACGAATGCTGGGCTTACAAGCAGTGTCTTTTCCTGGTAGAGAATCAAGAAGAGGTATGAGGATCCAACGTAAGTCAATAAGAATCCATATACAGATACTGTTCTGATTATTCTATACATAACTTCTGCAAATGAGTTCATTACAGTGTATGCAGGTCTGATTACATCTGCATTAGGCTTCAATGAGATGCCTAGAATCCAAGAGATAATCAGAAGTGGAATTATGTAATAAGAAGTTGTTGCAAGTGTCAGGAATGGATTAGATGGATAAAGTCCACTTAGTGCATGTGATGTTGCATTGTTGAAGATAGTCTCAAAGACAGAAGCATCTGAGCCTGCTGAAGATGAGACAGGGAACTTTACTGGCAAATAGTAGAAAACCAAAGCAGATGCAACAGCTAGAACTACTGTTGAAACCAGCGCCCAGATAATTCCAACGATAGTTGTTTTAGCTCCAAGCTTATCCTTTCTTAAAGAAGCAACTCCTGATGCGAATGTAATCACAGTCAAAGGTATGAAGATAAAGATCCCAAGATTAACAAGGAAAGCAGTTGATGATGAGAATATGCTTGTCGCTATTGTAGAATCACTGAATATTAGACAGGTAGCAAATCCCATCAATATAGATGCTAAGTAAGTTATCCAAGTTTTCATAGTCTAAATTCTAAACACCTTCAAATGTGTAGTCAATCCACGCTATTCTTGGCTAGCAGTGTATTTAACTTGTATCCGCTCTTCATTTCCTTTTCTAAGAGTATTGCAATCTCTTCATCTAGAAGCTCTGTAGGCACATTTCCTTCAATAGCTTTAGCAAAAGAAGCTATTAAAATAGTCTTTTGCATGCGTTCTTTGTTGAACCAGATTTCACCTTTATATTCATTGCACTTAGTCAGATTCATGACTCCGCTGTCATTCAAGACTGCGCGTAGAATGTCATCTGGTTTTAGAAGTGAGAGGCTATATGCTGATAGCAGCAGTGCACCTTCATGAGCAAGGGCTCTCATTTCATCTTCTTTATAGTAGCCAGCGCTCTTCATTGCGTTTTCAAAGAAATCAGAGATCAGGAGTCTATCAGAGATTTCCATTGTGCCCTTGATATCTAGGCCTTTAGAGAATGGCAAGATAGTCAGCGCAATAGCGCAAAGCAGAGGAACAGACTCGTCTACGCTAGACCAGCTTCTCATAGCTTTGCTGCCTTTAGCAGAGAAAAGCTTAGCTGTTGCTTTGATTATATTTACAATCGGAGCTGGCTTAACATCATATGGTGGAACATCGAGTAGCCCCTTAGCACTCTCATCCATCGATGGATATGACTCATATAGTGTTGTATATACTTCAGCAAGAGTCAGAAGTGCTGAGCGCTCTGTCTCTCTTGTTGATTTGCCTTTTATGATTTCATCGATAAGCTTCAAATAGTCAGGGCGGCGCAGAGGCTCAAGAATCTTATAAATAGGCGCAAGCTTCAAAAGCATGATTGCCTTATTGATGTTCTTAATGCCTTTATCTTTGTAGATAGAGTAGAGCTTCTCATAGATACCATCTGTATCTTCAACTTCTCTTATGTTCCAGTAAACTTTGGATTCATATCCGTTTAATGAGATGTTAAAGCCATAATCAAAGATGTTCATTGATGAATATAGATAAGAGAGTCCATCTGTGAAGCAATCGAAGATTACATAGTTCTTAGCAGAGAAGTGTAGTGAAAGGTTCTCAGCAAGGCTGATGCTTTCTAGCGCTTTCTCGTCTCCCTTCCTTACAATCTTATTGGCACTCTTATTGATAACACCAGAGCTTCTCTCATATTGGTTGTTGACAATAACAAGATTTCTCTCTGCTCCAGATCCATTTACATAAGCAAATACAGCTTCCTGTACATTGCCATTGTTCATGCAGTCATAGAGGTTGAAGTGCTCTACGCCTGAGAATAGATAGCGCTTTCTGAAAAGCGGGAATATTCTTCTATAGTGCTCAGATATGAGGTGCTCATTAGGACTCTCATCATAGTAAGCTTTGCTATATTCCATTCCATACTTTTCTCTGTAGCCTTCAATCTGGCCATGGCCAATCATTGGCAGTCCTGGAAGAGTTGCGAGGATAGTTGCGATGCCGAAGTATCTATCTCCGTCACCGAACTGTGCTATAGCAGTGTCTTCATCAGGGTTGTTCATGAAGTTTACATAGCGCTTTAGAATCTCTGGCTCAAACTCAAGAGTATTCTTGATAGATTGTCTGTATTTCTGGTTCTCTTGGTTCTTAAGCATATTCATGAATGCTGAGTTATATACTCTATGCATTCCAAGAGTTCTTACAAAGTAGCCTTCCATCATCCAGAAAGCTTCTGCAAGCAGAAGTGTATCTGGAACTTCAACTGCGATTCTATCTACAACTTCTCTCCAGAATTCTTCAGGAATCCTCTTATTGAATTCCTGTACTGAAAGTGAGTGTTCGGCTCTTCCTGCAATGTCGCCACCTGTTCCTGGCTTTGGATACCAAAGACGCTCAATGTGGCGCTTTGCAAGTGTCATAGCTGCATCAAAGCGAATGATAGGGAAGCAACGAGCAACGTGGATAATCTTCTGAATGACAGCCTCACGAGTTGCTGGATTCAAGAAATCAAGCTGTGCAGTATCATTCCAAGGCATTGTTGTTCCATCGTTACCATGGAATACATATCTTACTTTGCCATTTCTCTTATCTGTTAAGCGGAATGTAACAGCTGCATCTGTTCTATCATAATAGTGGTCTTCAAGCTTGATCTCAAAGTTAGGATTATCAGATAGATCTGGTCCGTTATATGTATAAGAAGGGAACGGAGAGTAGTCTTGGCTGATATAGTACTCTGGGTGGTCATATACCCAGTTGCCATCAAGACCAGTATGGTTAGGAACCATATCGGAAGCGAGTCTGATACCTCTTTGATTAGCTCTTTCTCTGAGGTTATCGAGTGCCTGCCAGCTACCGATTCTGTCAGAGATATCATAATCTTTTAGTGAATATGCTGAAGCTTCTGCTTCTGGGTTTCCGCATAGATGCTTAATGCGCTTAGACGCTTCAGAGCGCTGCCAGAGGCCAATAAGCCAGAGCGCTGTAAAACCTCTCTCTTTAAGAAGATCAAGCTCTTCATCAGGAATCTGATCAAGCGTTGTGATTGAGCGCTTGTATTTCTTTGATAGCTGATCAAGCCATACAAGAGTAGACTTTGCAATCATTACAACGCGAGGCATCCAATTGGAATCAAGAGAGAAAGCTTCGTACTCATATGCTTCTTCAGAGTAATCAGCAACAGGCATTGGGCCAGGAGCTCCGCCAAATCCATGGTCTTTCTCTTCTTCCTTTATGAAATTGAGAGAGTTCTCAAGCATTCTCTTTAGTTCAGAAGGAAGCATGAATGACCATTCACGAAGCATGTATTTGATTTGGCTTTCAAGAGAGTTTGGATATAGTCTTGCTGGGAGAGATAGGAGTGTGAAGATATCATCTTTATTAGGCTCTCCATCTCTTAAGTCATCTTTCTCAAATGAAGAAAGAATAGAAGAAAGAGCTTTGAAACTTCTTGGGAGAGTTAACGCATCTGGAGTAATCAGAGGCTTCGCAGCACTTATAAGCGCTGGGTTGTTGAGCATGACTTGGAATATGAAGTAGCCTCGCATATTCTCTGTCTCAGCTTCAAATCCCATCATCTTGTTCTCTTCAAGTACGATTGAAGGGTAGTTAGTAGTGAAGAAATCAAGAGCTTTCTTCAAGTCTTCATTTTCATTGATTGTCTTTAATCTTCTTGAGAAGAAATCACTCTGTCCATCTGATAAGTAGAAAGATAGCACTGCTTGATATATCAGATGAAGAACAGCAGTTGCATTGAGTTTAGCTGCTGATAGAAATTCATTCTTTGAGTGCTGCTTTGAATACTCATTATATATATAAGCAAATTCAGAAGCTTCTCTATAAAAAGAAGAGAGTCCATTCTGAGTCGAAAAAAGTGGTTTTGTGAAGTTGATTTCACCTCTAGTTGAATTAGCAATTCTTAAGTCTCTGTTTTCCATGAAAAATGGTCCCTTAAGTATATTTGTTGTTTTTTGATCGTAATTTAAGTTTAGCATAAAAGAGGCTCTAAAATTAGCAAAAAGATAACAATATCTCACCTTTTAGTGCTTATTGACTAAATAAAGACAGTGCAAAAATTTAACAATAGCTATAATTGATGACTAAACAATAAAGATTATCTTACTGGCGGAAAGGGAATAAACAATCTAAAAACTTTAAAGAAGTTTTTCAGCATATAGATTTTTCCATTAGCATCGGTTTAGGGGAGTAAATAGCTGACTTTCACAATTAATATCGGGACAACACTAAAATTTTAAAAAAATATTTGACAAAGTGATGTTTCGTGGTAAAAAAGAATTAATAAAATATATTTCATGAAATATGAAATTTGTAGGAGATGCACTTTGTTTACACGATCTAAAAAGCTCTCACGCAGAAGAAAATTGGAAGCACAGCTATGGTTATTTATGATTCCAGCAATAGTTTTCTTTCTTGTGTTTCACTATGCTCCGATGTATGGCGTTCTAATTGCATTTAAAAACTACTCGATAACAAAAGGCATTATGGCTTCTCCATGGGTAGGGCTTAAGTATTTCAAGAGATTCGTTGAATCTTCAATGTTTGTTCTTCTTTTGAAGAACACTTTAATACTTAGTTTTTACCAGATATTAGTAACTTTCCCTTTTCCATTAATACTTGCTTTGCTTTTAAATCATATGAGAAACAAAAGGGTTATAAAATCTGTGCAAACAATTACCTATGCGCCTCATTTTATATCTCTTGTAGTAATGTCAGGCATGTTATTCCTGTTTTTGTCACCATCCTCAGGAGTAGTGAACTCTGTAATAAAAAACTTGACAGGTGGTGATTCCATATATTTTATGGGAGAGAGCAAATACTATAGACACATATTTGTCTTGTCACATGTTTGGCAGCATACAGGATACAATGCCATTATTTTCCTTGCTGCACTCACTGCTGTAGACCCATCACATTATGAAGCAGCAATTCTTGATGGAGCTTCAGTCTGGCAACGTATAAAAAATATTGATATCCCAGCAATAATGCCTACTTTAGTAACAATGCTGTTATTGAATGTAGGAAAAATGTTGAATGTTGATACGCAAAAAGCATTGCTTTTGCAAACACCTACTAATTTGGATGTATCTGAAATAATTGGAACATATGTTTATAAGATTGGTTTGGTAAATGCTCAATTCAGCTATTCAACAGCAATAAATTTGTTCCAGACAATAGTCAATTTGGTGATATTACTTATCGTCAACAAGATAAGCGTAAAACTAACTAATGAAAGTTTATGGTGAGCAGAGTATGTCAAAAGCAATGATTAAACAAGATAGGGTATTTAACACTATCGCAACAGTTACAACAATTTTATCCTGTTGTTTAATAATATATCCTTTATATTTTATTATCATAGCGTCTTTTAGTAATCCTGAGAGAGTAATGAATGGAGAAGTGTTTTTATTTCCAAAAGAGATAACATTCTCAGGCTATCAGCGAATTATTAACTATAAACCACTTTTACTAGGATATAGAAATTCTATTTTTTATACAGTTATAGGAGGATTGTTTAGCACAATAGTAACACTATTAGCTGCCTATCCTCTCTCCCGTAAAGACTTCCGATGGAGAAGACCACTGACAATATTCTTTCTTATTGCCATGTTTTTCCAGGGTGGTTTGATTCCTCAATATATTCTTGTAAATAAATTGCACCTGCGAAATACATACTTTGTTTTATTGTTGGTCTCTGGTGTTCAAGTAATGAATTTATT
>CAKQJZ010000090.1 GCA_934247875.1 uncultured Spirochaetales bacterium | reverse complement strand
ACCGATATAGAGGGTAAAACCTCAATTCACGCATTTAATTGAGGTTTTCTAACAACACGGTGCAAGAAAGCACTTATACATAAAAGGCTTTGATTTTATGTGGATGTATCAAAGTGACACTTTTTAAAGCAACTTTAAAACTCTTTGGCTCAAAGTGTCCGCTCTCTATTAGCTCAATAATTCGCATAATATGTATATCTAATTGTATATTAAAGAATTAGCAAAGTTGGCACAAGCTTTGCAATATCTTTTATGTAAGCGAAAGCTTATTATAGGAGATAAAAAATGAAATATGCAATTAGTAAAAGAAACCCTGAGTATGGACTTGAGAACTTCTTCAATGATTTCTTCGATGGAGCCTACACTACTAAGATGCCTCCTGTAGATGTATATGAGAACAAGGACAGCTATACGGTAGAGGCTGAGATAGCAGGCTACAGCCCGGAGGATGTAAAGCTATCAGTAGACAAGCATACTCTTACTATCAAGGCTGAAAGCAATAAGAAGGAAGAGGAAAAGAATGAGAAGAAGTATATGATCAAGGAGACTTACCATAACAGCTTCTCAAGATCATTCACGCTCCCAGACGATGTCGATGAAGAAAAGATATCTGCAGAGACAAAGAACGGCGTGCTAAAGGTAACACTTCCAAAGAAGCCAGCAGAGCCTGAAAAAGGCAAGATCGAAATAAAGATTAACTAATCGCTGGTAGATGATACAGGGACTTATATCGAACCAAGCCCCTGTATTTTTTTGACGAAGTAATATGTATAATTATTTATATTATAATCATATATACATATTATGTATGCATTGCTATTTAGCTATGATGTTTTCTGATTTGAAAGGTTCGAAGTCTGTATCTGTTAGCAACGCTGTCTTATAAGCTTCAAGTGAAGCTGCTGGGACATATGCTTTCAGATTCTTGTACTTTTCTTTTATCTTGTCATTAATTTCTATTTTAGGTGGAACTGTATCAAGAGGCCCTTCATATTCTCCGGTCGCTTCATTGTATGTGATATTTTCTGGATCGATATTTTTGCAGTATTCTGGAGGTGTCTCTCCTCTGAACACTACAGAATCTAAACCGTCTGGATCAACTACAAATGTTCCTCTATAAAGTTTCTTGACCGATGCTGGTATTTCTAGAGTTTTGTTAATGCAAGTTATTAAAGCACCTTGATATATTACCTCAAGATTATCATTAAGAACTATTTCATTTCTTTGAGCATAGTATAGATAGAAAGCAAATGGGCCTAATACTTTAGTGTTCTTTGGGAGAATCAATTTATTATTCTCAAATTTAAGCTTACAGCTTTCAAATGCCCATCCACCAATTTTAGTTATATTATCATGGAATGTTATCTTTTCTAAACGTGAATTTGAAAAACACCAGTCAGAAATAACTGTTATAGAAGAAGGAATTATAACTTCTTTGATTGCTGATCCCCAGAAAGCAGATGGTGCCAATTCTTTTATACCTTCAGATAAAACTAGAGTTACATCTGGTATGCTCGAATCAATATAGTGGTTTCCATGTACATCCTTAGATGTAACTTGGAGAATCCATCTTCCAACTATTTCTACAGATCCTGGGATTACCAGTTTAGTAAGTTTTTTTGAATCAAATAAGAGACGATTTCCAATCTCAGTAACACCTTCTGGGATAATGAGCTCAATAAGGTTTGAGTTTCTGAAGGCATCATCTTCAATGCTTTTTAATCCTTTTGGTAATTTGATTGTTTTGAAATATGAAGCCTCAAAAGCATTTGCGGGAATTGTGTCATTAGTGACTTCTGAGATATCCAAAGATTCAAGTGTTGTCATTTCCTTAAGTGTCTTAAAATCATC
Source organism: uncultured Spirochaetales bacterium (assembly GCA_934247875.1). Lineage (GTDB taxonomy): Bacteria > Spirochaetota > Spirochaetia > Sphaerochaetales > Sphaerochaetaceae > Ornithospirochaeta. The sequence continues at coordinate 6,036 of CAKQJZ010000090.1, read as the reverse complement.
AGCGCTTAATGTTCCAGCTAGTTTGAGAGATGTTGTCTTCTGAAGATCCCTGTCTATTAATGTTTGTTTTAGTGGTTTCTCTGCAGATACTTCGATTGCTATTTGAGGTATATCATCGATTATGAATCTTTCGCAAATTGTGCATTTGTATAGCATCTTGCCAGATTTCTCTGTTGTAGCTTCAACCATGGTTGTACCACTTCCTTTCACATGTTCAGCTACGTCTTTTCTTTCTCCTGTGTGCTCGCAAATGGCAGCATGCCAATGATGCGTCTCATCAGTTATCCATTTCGAACCGTCAAATTCATGCATGTGCGAGGGGGGGATTGTCGCAACTCATTGCTAATAAAAGAATTGCAATGGTTGTAGCGAAAAGCATAAATTGTTTCATTTTCTTTCTCTCCTTTTTTGTTTAAACAAATTCTATTGGTGAGAAAGTTGTGTTGTCTATATAGAAATTTTTAGAAAATAATTAAAACTATAAATATAATATTCTAAAATCAGAACTATATATGGTATTGTATTTCTTTTCGTTTGTATGAGAGGAACAGATAGCATTTAGAGTTGGTGAGAGCTGAGCTGATTAAACTTCACCTATAGTTCTGTTATTGTTATTATTTAGGCATGGACAATAACAAATTTGCTGTGTTGATAGACGCAGAGAACATTTCATATCGTTATGTAGATATTATTATGGATGAGCTCGCAAAAGAGGGCGTAATCACATATAGGCGCATATATGGTGACTGGTCAGATAAGAAGACCAAGGGCTGGAAAGATAAGCTGCTAGAGAATTCCATCATTCCTATTCAGTCTTTTCCTTATACAAGTGGAAAGAATTCCACAGATTCTACTATGGTCATCGATGCTATGGATATCTTATACACAGGCAAAGTAGATGGTTTCTGCTTAGTCTCTTCTGATTGTGATTTCACTCGTTTGGCTTCTCGTTTGAAAGAGGCTGGAATGAAGGTTATCGGAATGGGTGAGAGCAAGACGCCTAGTGCTTTTGTTGCAGCTTGTTCAGAGTTCAAGTATCTAGATGTGCTTTTTTATAGTGATAGCGATAAAGATGATAAGGAAGAGACTCCTGCAAATAGCAGTGCTATTACCAGTGAGCGCACTATTAGAAGATTCATCAAGAACCTCATAGAAGATAGTGATGATGATTACATGCTCGTGTCACAAGTTGGCATATCACTTAAGAATAAGTATTCGGATTTCGATTGCAGAAACTATGGGTTCAGAAAACTATCTGGATTTTTGAAGCATTTGGGTTTTGCTATCGATAAAGATAAGCTTTATATAAATTAGCGCCCCTGCATTGCAGAGGCGCTAGCCATGGTTATTTCAATGTCAGGAATGCTTTATAGCATGCCTTAGCGTATTCAATATCTTTTACCGCTGTGATTTCCCAAGGAGCATGCATTGATAGTACAGCAACGCCGCAGTCAATGACTTGCATTCCATAGTAAGCTGCGTACTTAGCGATTGTACCGCCGCCGCCTACATCTACCTTGCTCATCTCTGCCATCTGATACTTAACGCCAGAAGCTTCTAAGCATCCTCTTAGCTTTCCTACAAACTCTGCATTCGCATCGCTTGCGCCGCTCTTGCCACGGGAGCCTGTGTACTTGTTGAATACTACGCCACGGGCAAGGTAAGAAGAGTTGCGCTTGTCAAAGAGAGATGCATTTAGAGGATCATATGCGCTGTTTACATCAGATGAGAGCATCATAGAGTTTCTGAGTGTTCTTCTTAGCTTGATATCGCTTGCTGCTCCCATTCTCTCAAGCAGCTCTGCTGTTACATTTGCAAGGAATGCACTGTCCATGCCTGTTGCACCTACGCTGCCGATTTCTTCTTTATCAACTAGGAGACAGCAGCTTGTTCTGTCTTCTGTCTTTCCTTCTAAGAGTGCATCAAGGGATGTGAATGAGCATACTCTATCGTCCTGTCCATAGCCAAGAACCATTGATTTATCAAGGCCGAGGTACTTAGCTTTGCCAGCAGGAACTATTTCAAGCTCTGCTGATAAGAAGTCTTTTTCCTCGATGTTGTATTTCTCTTTGAGAATAGAGAGAATGCGCTTCTTGCCTTTGTCCTTCTCTTTGTCGTCTGTCTCTTCTGCTGCATCAAGGCCAATGACTACATCAAGGTCTTCACCTGGAATGAACTCACTTGCAACTTTCTTCATCTGCTCCTGAGCCATATGAGGGAGGAGGTCTGAGATGCATAGAGTGAATTCATCATCATTTTCGCCCATTGTAACTTCTACTTTCTCTCCATTTGTCTTGATGATTACACCGTGGATAGCAAGTGGAAGAGTTACCCACTGATACTTCTTGATGCCACCATAGTAGTGAGTATCAAGATAGACAAGGCCATCACTTTCATAGAGTGGGTTCATCTTGACATCAAGGCGAGGGGAGTCGATATGAGCACCGAGGATGTTCATTCCCTTCTCGATATCATCATTTCCAATGTGGAATAGAGCGATTGATTTAGCGTATTGAGTGATATATACCTTATCACCTGCTTTTACGCTCTTAACGTTTTCAAGGTTCTTATAGCCTTTCTCTTCAGCAAGAGCGACTATCTCTTTTATGCACTCCCTCTCGGTTTTTCCGTTATCGAGGAAGCTTTTGTATCTTTCAATTGTATTGTCCATATTCTGAATATATCTCAAAAGATAATTTAGTGCAAAGAAAGAGTTTTTTTGATATATTTTTTCTATGCGAAAAGATAAAAAAAGACTTCATACGCTGACTTTCAGAGAACAAGTTAAAAAGAATAAAAGAGTATTTGCGCTTTATGTCTTCTTAAGAGCTATCGTTGTTGCAATAATGATTGCGCAGATTCTCAATAGAGACTATGAGAATGTATTCTTATGCATCCTCACTCTGGTTCTTTTCACAGTGCCATCATTCATTGAGAAAAACTGGCATATAGATCTTCCTGATACGCTTGAAGTCATAGTATTGGTATTCATATTCGCGGCTGAGATACTTGGTGAGATTTCATCGTATTATCTGAAGTATCCAGGGTGGGATACTGCACTTCATACGACTACAGGCTTTCTTGCTGCTGCTATTGGCTTTTCGCTTGTTGATATCCTAAACAAGAATGATCAGATAAAATTTGACCTTTCTCCGTTCTTTTTGGCTGTCGTTGCATTCTGCTTCTCAATGACTATTGCAGTACTATGGGAGTTCTTTGAGTTCTCAATGGACTTCTTCTGGGGCAAAGACATGCAAAAGGATTATATAGTCCACACAATAAACTCAACGCTTTTAGATCCGACTAAATCAAATAAGGTTGTTACGATTTCAAACATTGAAAGCGTAGTAATCAATGGTCAGGATTTAGGCTTAGGTGGATACCTCGATATTGGCATCATCGATACAATGAAGGATATGTTTGTCAACTTCATTGGCGCTGTTTGCTTCTCATTCATTGGCTACTTCTACGTTAAGAACAGAGGAGACGGAAAAGAGGGCAAGTTCGCTGCAAAGTTCATTCCTACTGTAGATAAAGAGGCCCAGCTAGAAGACATTAAGCGCTATAAAGAAGCAAAAGAAGCAAAAGAAGCTAAAAAGAATAATAAGCAGAAGAAAAAGAAGAAGCATTGATCTTTCTCTAGACGAGTGAGTTCTATTACAGTACGATACTCCCTATGGATTTCCTAAAAGCAATTATACTTGGCATTGTTCAGGGGATAACAGAGTGGCTGCCTATTTCATCTACTGCTCATCTTCTGATATTCGATGACCTATTGAAGATGAGTGGCTCTGATAGCTTCAAGAGCCTATTTATGGTAGTTGTTCAGCTTGGCTCAATACTTGCTGTAGTCGTTATTTATTTCAACAGGCTTTGGCCTTTCAAGCGTGATAAAGCAGAGAGCATAAAGAGCTTATCGCTCTGGGCTCATGTCATTGTTTCAGCTATTCCAGCTGCTGTTGTTGGTTTTATTCTCGATGATTTCATGGATGAATACTTCAATGTGTGGTATGTAATCGCAATAGCTTTGGCGCTTTATGGCATTTTATATATCATTCTTGAGAAGAAAGCTCATATCAAAGTCAAATATGACACTGTTGAGAGTGTTTCTTATAAGAAGGCATTTGAGCTTGGTCTTTTTCAGGCGCTAGCGATTATTCCAGGCACATCTAGATCTGGCTCTACTATCCTTGGTGGAATTGCTTTAGGGTTTTCTCGTGAAGTTGCTGCTGTGTATAGCTTCTTTATGGCTATTCCTGTAATGGCAGGTGCATCGCTTCTACGATTCATTAAATATGCAAGTGATGTAAGCGGGAGTGAATGGGCGCTATTGGGTGTTGCAACGCTTGTCTCTTTTGCAGTGTCATTAGCTGTTATTAAGGGACTTGTGAAATATGTCAGAGAACATGATTTCTCTGCATTTGGCATCTATCGAATAGCCTTAGCAATTGTATTGCTTATCATTAATCTAGTTTAAGAGAAGAGGCTGCCATTAACGACAGCCTCTATTCTTCTACTTGATCATTGCTTTTAGATTCTTAAGAGCATTTTCATCTATTGCTTCCCAAGGGAATGCAACATCTGTTCTTCCAAAGTGTCCACCAGCTGCGGCTTTCTCGAATCCTGGCTTTCTGAGGTCGTATTTTCTGATCATCATCTCAGGTCTTAAGTCATAGTTCTCATTTACCCACTTAACAAGTTCTTCTTCAGAGAGCTTTCCTGTTGAGAATGTGTCGATATGCAGTGATACTGGCTTTGCGACGCCGATTGCATAAGCTACCTGGATTTCGCACTCTGAGGCAGCACCTGCTGCAACAATGGTCTTTGCAATGTTACGCATAGCATAAGCTGCTGTTCTATCTACTTTTGTAGCATCTTTACCTGAGAATGCACCGCCACCATGGTGAGCATAGCCGCCATATGTATCTACGATGATCTTTCTGCCTGTGAGGCCTGTATCTGCAGCAGGACCTCCAAGAACGAAGCGTCCTGTTGGGTTGATGAAGAACTTAGTGTTCTCATCAATCATTGAAGATGGGAGAACTGGAAGGATTACCTTTTCCTTCATATCACGTCTGAGATCTTCAAGTGAGACAGATGGATCATGCTGTGTTGAGAGTACTACAGCATCTATTCTTGTAGCTTTTCCGTCATTGTATTCAATAGTTACCTGGCTCTTTCCGTCTGGGCGAAGATACTCAATCTCACCTTTTTCACGCTTGTCTGTGAGTTCTTGTGTAAGTTTTCGAGCAAGTGTGAGTGCAAGAGGCATGTACTCGTCTCCCTCTGCATTTGCATAGCCGAACATCATGCCCTGATCTCCAGCTCCAAGTGTTGCGCTATCTTCATATGCGTTGTTTACGCCCATTGCAATGTCGCCAGACTGCTCATGAAGAGAGCATGTGATATTTGCATTCTCATCAAAGCCATATTCAGCTTTAGTGTATCCGATGTCTTTGATTACACGACGAGCAACAGCAATGTAATCAACATGAGCTTTTGTTGTGATCTCGCCCATGATATGAACAGCGCCGCTTTCGCATGTAGTTTCGCATGCACAGCGTGATGATGGGTCTTCTTTTAGAAGTGCATCAAGAATTGCATCTGAAATCTGGTCACAGACTTTATCTGGGTGACCCTTTGTTACTGATTCTGAAGTAAAGTAATATTTCATTTTCAAACCTCTTTCTTTTTAGTCCATAAAGAGGATGAAGGAGTCCATCGTTAGATGGCAATGTATGTGATACCATCTATCAAGCTTTAGCACCTTACGCTTTTGGTAGGTTGCTGTGTGGTCTTCGGGCTTGTCCCTAACACACTCTCTATGGTCTAGTAAATAATCGCACTAAGATTTTTTATAGTCAATAAGACTTTAGCCTATATTTATTTAATTGTGATGTAACAGTAACTATTCAGTCGCCTAATTTCTGAAATTTTCAAGTTTGTTGCCTTCTGTTCTAAGTGGCTCTTAAAAACCAGCTAGTAGCTCGAATAATTGCTTAAAATATAAAGAAATATCTCAGTTTTCACTTGTGA
>CAKQJZ010000089.1 GCA_934247875.1 uncultured Spirochaetales bacterium | reverse complement strand
AGCTGGTTTTTTAGAGCCACTTCGGATAGAAGGCAACAAACTTGAAAATTTCAGAAACTAGGCGACTGAATAGTTACCTTATCTACTTGCAACCTATAGTTTCTTTTTAGTAAGATTCCATATCACTACTTATCATAATATTTCATTATGTTTTTTGAAACTTCAGATATAAAAGAAATCTTCTCTATCCTTCTCCAATCTAACATCTGATGAAGCATCTAGCATTATGCTATATTTTGCAGCTCTTTTTTTATGACATGTTTTCAGTTATAATTCTCTCATGCCATACGATGAATTAGATCCGCTCTCTGTCAGCGAAGCATCTTCACTTTTACATACTCTGATCAGCGAAAGCTTCTACCAGATAACAATCAAAGGCGAAGTTGCGGGTTTTCATCCTTCATCTACAGGTCATTGGTATTTTTCATTGAAAGATGAAAGTGCTCTTATAAATGCCGCAATATTCAGAAATGCACAATATAATATGCCACTTTTCAAGAATGGGGATGAAGTAATTGCTAAAGGCAGGATTGACTATTATGAGAAAGGCGGGAAGCTCACTTTCATAATTGAAAAACTGACGCTCAAGGGAGATGGAGAACTTCTTCTTAGAATCGAGAAGAGGAAAGAGTACTATAAAAGCATTGGCTGGTTTGATCTTGATTTAAAGAAGAAACTGCCAAATAACATAAAGAAAATAGGCGTCGTAACATCTTTAACAGGCGCAGCGCTTCAGGATATTCTCAACATCACAAAACGCAGAGCGTCTGGAATAGATATCCTTGTCTTTCCAACAGCAGTACAAGGAGACGGAGCAGATATCGCAATTGCATCAAGAATAAGACAAGCCAACAACTTCATGGCATGCGATGTGCTTATTGTCACGCGTGGTGGTGGATCTGTTGAGGATCTTTCTCCATTCTCTGAAGATAGCGTTGTTATTGCTATCCATGAATCTGTCATACCTGTAATATCGGCAGTTGGGCATGAGATAGATTGGCCTATTTCAGATTATGTTGCGGATCTTCGCGCTCCTACTCCATCTTCTGCTGCAGAACTTGCAACAGAAGAGAGCTACAATAGAGCGCTTCAGCTAAAGAGTGCTGAATCTACTATTGAACTGCTGATTTCTTCTAAAGTTGATAAAATCAAGAACAGACTGAATAAAGCAAAGAATCCTATAGATGAGATAAAACATAGGATTTTAGCTATAAAGCATAGCATTCCAGATATAGAAGATCTGACACTCTACTTAAAGCGACGCTATGACAGAGCTGAGTTCAGACTAAGCATGGCTGAGGATGATATCCAGAGCGCACTCATTGATAGGACAAAAGACGCTAAACAAAGGCTGAAAGAAGAGAAGAAAGAGCAGCTGCTGCTTATGAGAGATAGAGTAAAAGATGCTCAGCGTCTTATAAAAGAGAGAAAGAATGAGTGTGATAACTCAATCAAAGTCAGGACTGAGAAGACAGCTATAAGACTTGCTGCTATCAAGCGAGAGACTAAAGGACTTTCTCCTTTCTCTATTCTAAAGCGAGGCTATGCTGTTGTTGAGGATCAGAATGGCAAAGTGATAAAAGATAGCAAAACGCTCAAAGCAGGCGATACTATCAGGACAAGATTATATAAAGGAGAGTTCTACTCCAAAGTTGAGGAAATAAAATGAGTTTTGAAAGTGATTTGGAAAGACTGGAAAAGATTACAGAATTGCTCAAAGATGAGAAGACAGGATTAGAGGAAGCTATTAAGCTCTATGAAGAGGCTAATACGCTCTCAAAGAAGCTCTCAAAGACACTCTCTGAGATCGAGAGAAAGGTTGAGAAAGTCACATCAAGTGATGAAGAGATACTTGAAACTGAGGAGATAGATAAATGACAAAGATCATTTTTCTTTTGCAAAGCGAAGATAGAAAGGGATTGCTATCAGCTGCAGTAAATTGGTTTTATGGCGCTGGTTTCAATATTCTGCATTGCCAGCAGCATACAGATAGCTATGAGAATATGTATTATATGAGGATAGAACTCGATGCCTCTGATATGCAGACAAGCAGAAGAGATCTTGAAAAGCAGTTTTCTCTATTTGCTGAAGAGATGAAGTTCACTTGGTCATGCCACTACTCTGACTACACTCCTCGCATAGCTATATTGGTATCAAAGACAAGCCATTGCTTATTTGACTTGATCTCACGACAGCTTGAAGGAGAGCTCAAGTGTGAGATTCCGCTTATAATCTCTAACCATCCAGATCTTGAGAAAGTTGCAAATCAATTCAGAATACCTTATTACTACTTCCCTGTTGGAGATGATAAGAGAGCCCAGGAAGAGAAGATCTCCGACCTTCTCAAGCGCTTTGATATAGACCTGATTGTACTTGCACGCTATATGCAGATACTGACTCCTGAATTCACAGAAGAATGGAAAGGCAAAGTCATCAACATACACCATGCATTCCTTCCAGCATTCCAGGGAGCTAATCCATACCTCAGAGCGTATGAGAGAGGCGTAAAGATGATTGGCGCTACAGCTCACTATGCAACTGAAGACCTAGATAAGGGACCGATTATCGAGCAAGATGTTGTAAGGGTAAACCATGAGCTTACACCTCAAGGACTTAAAGAAGTCGGCAAAGATGTTGAGAAGAGAGTTCTCGCATCAGCTGTGAAAGCACACTTGGAGAATAGAATAATAATCCACGACAACAGAACTATAGTATTTGGCGTGGAGAGGTAGTGTACTCTACTCTTTCTCCATTCATATCTATAAACGATATAGCTATAGCTTCAAGACCAAAGCTAGAGGAAGGAGATGCACCATAGAGTTCATCTCCTTTTATTTGACACCCACACCATGCCATATGGCATCTGATCTGATGCCTGAAGCCTTTCCTGATAGTGCATAGAAGAGTATCATCACTCTCACGTTTTGCAAATGTGCTATATATAGGCCCCTCTTGATATCTCTTATTATCTGTAACAGGTCTTACAGCTCTGCCTTTAGGCCCATAAGCTCTGAACCTTGATTCAATATTCACGCTAGATACCATAGGCGACTTATAAGGATATGGCGGAAAACCTTCTAAGCTTCTCTTCTCTTTGGAAATAGTGACTCTATATGTCTTTTCGATGCGACTTGCTTTCTGCTCGTTATATAGATAGTCAAAAGCTCTCTGTGTACGAGCAAAGAGAACTAAGCCTGATGTTGGAGTATCCAGACGGTGGAGAGTACCACCCTCCCATTCATTCACGCCTTTAACGGCGAGGACTTCAGGATAAAAAGATGCGACCTCACTTAAAAGTGTGCGGCCGCTCTGTCCTTTGAGCGGGACTGTAGGAAGCCCCGACTCTTTATAAACAATAATAAAATCGTCTGTAACAGCTACTCTATTTTCTATCAGAGTTTGCATAGATTCTAACAAAGTAGAGGAAGATGTTGATAACATCAAGATAAATATCAAGAGCACCCATTATAGAGATCTTGCTTAGCTCTTCACTGCTCATCTCAAGTCCGAATCTGTCGTTCATTGCCTTGATCTTGTTAGTATCCCAGATTGTAATGCCTGCAAATAGCAATATGCCAACTATTGAGATAATGAAATCAAGCTTGCTTGAACCGATAAACAAATTGAATAAAGAAGCAATTAAAATAGAAATAAGGCCAACAAAGAGCCAGCTGCCCCAGCTTTGTACAGCTCTTCTTGTAAATAAGCCATATAGCGATGCAACAACAAATACAACAGCTGTAGAGATGAATGCTTTCTGGATTATTCCTGTACCAATATAAAGCGCAAACAGTGTTGAGAATGTTACGCCAGTAAGTGCTGAATAGCCCAAGAAGAGCGCAACAGCAGCGCCAAGTGATAATCTCTCAATACGAGAAGACAATATAAATACAAATGCAAGCTGAGTGGCGCATAGTATGATTACAGCGACCGGATTAAGTGCAAATGTTCTCAGTAGTGCTTCAGAGCTGCCGACACCGATTGCTACAGCTGCTGTGATTACGAGACCTAATGTCATCCAGAGATAGACTTTCTTAAGCAGCACATTCTCTCTAGCTGCTACATTAGTTAAAACATTATTTGCCATATTCACTAACCTCTGTAATAGAATATACCATAAAATATAGTTTCGTCTAATATTCAGACTATATAAACACAAAAACTACACTTAAGGAGCGATTATGCTAGAAATAGGAACAAAAGCACCAGATTTCACGCTTAAGAACCAAAACGGAGAAAACATAACTCTTTCAGAATACAGAGGCAGAAAAGTAGTCTTGTATTTCTATCCAAAAGACAGCACACCAGGCTGCACTAAAGAAGCATGTTCTTTCAGAGATAACAAAAGCAGTCTTGAAGATAAGAACATAGTCGTTCTTGGAATAAGCAAAGACTCTGAAAAGAGCCATCAGCGCTTTATTGAAAAGCAGAATCTCAACTTCACGCTGCTATCTGATGAAGAAGGAAAAGTCATAGAAGAGTATGGAGCATGGGGAGAGAAGAGCTTATACGGAAAGCGCTATATGGGAATCATGAGAATGACTTATGTCATAGACGAAGATGGCATAATCATCAAAGCCTATGACAAAATCAAAGTAGCAACAGCTGCTGAAGATATCTTAAAAGACCTTTAATTCTTGAAGCTATGGACAGGGGCTGGAATTCTTCCGCCTCTGTTTATGAAATCGGCAGAAGAGAACTCGCTGACACGCATTATTGGAGCGTAGCCTAGAAGCCCTCCAAACTCTGCTCTATCCCCTACATCCTTACCGATTACAGGAATGACTCTTACAGCTGTAGTCTTCTGGTTTATCATGCCAATAGCCATCTCATCTGCAATCAGCCCAGATATTGTAGCAGCTTCAGTCTTACCAGGAATAGCAATCATATCAAGGCCTACTGAGCATACACTAGTCATAGCTTCTAGCTTCTCAATAGACAGCGAGCCATGAAGCACGCCATCAATCATTCCATGGTCTTCGCTGACTGGAATAAAAGCACCAGAGAGTCCACCGACGTAGCTGGATGCCATAATGCCACCCTTCTTAACTTGGTCATTTAGAAGCGCAAGTGCTGCAGTTGTGCCAGGAGCACCTACTCTTTCAACTCCGATAGACTCCAGAATCTCTGCAATAGAGTCTCCGATTTCAGGAGTAGGAGCAAGAGAGAGGTCTACAATGCCATAAGGGATGCCTAGACGCTTAGATGCCTCTGTTGCTACAAGCTGTCCAAGCCTTGTTACTTTGAATGCTGTCTTCTTGATAGTGTCACATAGAATGCCAAACTCCATTCCTTTGACTTCATCAATAGCGCTCTTGATAACGCCAGGGCCAGAAACGCCGACGTTGATGACAGCATCAGCTTCAGTAACACCATGAAAAGCGCCAGCCATAAATGGGTTATCATCTGGAGCATTGCAAAAGACTACAAGCTTTGCGCATCCGATGCTGTCTCTCTCTTTAGTCTTCGCTGCAGTCTCTTTTATGATTTCACCCATAAGCTTGACAGCATCCATGTTTATGCCAACCTTAGTAGAACCAAGATTTACAGATGAGCATACACGCTCTGTCTTTGATAAAGCTTCTGGAATTGAATTGATAAGCATACGCTCTGCTTTAGTCATGCCTTTAGCAGGAAGAGCAGAATAACCACCAATGAAGTTTACACCGACTTCATCTGCAGCTCTATCGAGTGTTTCAGCAATAGATACAAAGTCTTCTTCAGATTTAGCTGAAGAGGCAGCAACCAAAGCAATAGGAGTCAAAGAAATTCGCTTGTTGACAATAGGGATAGCATATTCTCTCTCGATTTCCTTGCCTACAGAGACAAGATCCTTAGCAGTTTTCGTAATCTTCTCATAAATATTCTCTCTGGTCTTCTTTATATCATCAGAGATAGTATCGAGAAGCGAAATGCCAAGCGTAATAGTTCTAACATCGAGATTCTCTTTCTCGAACATCTTATTGGTTTCAATGACTTCACTGAGATTGATCATGTTATACCCTTTGCATTAATGAGAAGATCTCTTCTCTCTGAAGCTTGATCTCAACGCCAATAGAGCGTCCAAGCGCTATAAGCTCGTCGCTGATCCTCAGAAAGTCATCGTCTTTAGCTTTGATATCTACAATCATCATCATATTGAAAAAGCCACTTACGATAGTCTGTGATATATCCAGGATATTGATGTTGTTATCATTTAAGTATGTGCAAACCTTAGCAATGATACCAACTTGATCCTTGCCTACAACTGTAATAATCGATCTGGAACCAGCCATATTTTTCCCCTAGAGATTAAAGTCTGAAAATAAAAGTAACAGAGCAAAAAAAATTCATAGCATCTGCGTTGATGCTATGATAAACGAAAAATCATTAAATATCAAAATGCAAGCTACATGCGCTCTTGTCTTTCTTTGCACTCTACGCAAAGCACTGCACTAGGTATTGCTCTCAGTCTTCCCTCTGGAATCTTTCTGCCGCACTGAAGGCAATAGCCATATTTACCATCTTTTATTCTCTGGAGGGCAGCTTCAATAGCCTTCAGTCTTCGCTGGTCCATAGCATTGAAGATCTCAAGCTTGTCATGGTCATTTACATCACTTGCCTGATCACTCTCATCACCATTAGTACCATTATTCTCATTTCTGAGTCTATCTTCATCGCCTCTTAGCTTTTCAAGAATAGATGCGCGTTCTTTCTCAAGTTTCTCTTTCATCTCCAAAACAAACTCTTCCATAACGCTAGCCTCCGTTAATTTTTATAAACGTTACGTAAATATCATATAGATTGAAAAAGTCGTCAACACCAAAACACCGATTTAACTTAAACTTTTCTCTTTTTTTTCTTATTTGATGGACAAAAATAAACGACTGTATAGAATAAACCTATGAAAACACGCTCAAACCTTCATACTCATTCAACTTATTGTGATGGAAAGGACTCTCTTAGAGAAATAGTAGAAAAAGCCATTGCCCTTGGCTTCAAATCAATAGGATTCTCATCCCATGCATACACAGGATTCGATTTCGATGTCAGCCAGATAAAAGCAGATAAAATTGATGATTATATAAATGAGATTGAGAATCTTAAAGCAGAATACAGCGATAGAATAGCTATTTACAAAGGCTTTGAGTATGAAAGCAGAGATATTCTCTCAAATAATCCCAAGTTGGATAAACGCTTAGATTACACTATAGGCTCTGTTCATTTCTTCTATGACAAAGGCAATTATTTCTGTGTTGATTGGTCACTTGAAAAACAGAATGAAGCACTTGAATATTTTGGCTCTTTTAAGAAAATGGCACTTAATTTTTTTGAAGAAGTAGTACGCTTCAGCTACGTATCAAGCTACGACATAGTAGGACACTTCGACTTGATTACCAAATTCATCGAAAAAGGCGGCTATGATCCAAATAGTGATGGATGGTATAGAGAAATGGCACTCGATGCACTTGATGCAGTTGCAAATAAAGATAAGCTCTTCGAAGTCAATACAGGCGCAATAGCAAGAGGCTACAGAACATCTCCTTACCCTGCTCCATTTCTCTTAAAGCGTCTCAAAGAAAGAGGCTCAAAAGTGATACTGACATCTGATTGCCACAATAAAGATTATCTAGATGCAGCATTCAATGAAACAGAAGAGAGTCTCAAAGCATTAGGCTTCAAAGAGCTATATGAATTAACAGATAAAGGCTTCATGCCTTATAAGATCTAAAAAAGATTTGCCCTCAAGAGAAGGCAAATCATTCAATTTCTTTATTATAGGCTCTTGATAGTCTCTGTCATACCTTTTGTCCAGATTGACTCGAGGTTAGATGCTACTCTGTCTTTGAGTCCTGGAATCTCTCTCAGATCCTGACCCCACCAGTCTACTCTAGATAGAACTGCATCTGCAAGCTTCTC
>CAKQJZ010000088.1 GCA_934247875.1 uncultured Spirochaetales bacterium | reverse complement strand
TCTTGTTTTCTCCTAATGGATTCATTGTTCATTAGAAGATGCAAAATTTATATATCAGTCGAGATTACGCTTACTTTGCATTAATGTCCAGTTTAGCACTGGGCATTTTTGATTTCAGGACAAAATAAATCGTATGTTTTTTGAAGTACATTTGAACTAGACAAATTATAATGAACTTGAAATAAGCAAGATAAGGGATTTGTAGCATGCGATTGTTGTTGGCAGAAGATGATCAGTCATTGAGAAATGTGCTAGTAAGAATTTTAGAGAAGAATAACTATTGCGTTGATGCTGTTGATAACGGAAGAGATGCTTTAGAGTTTCTGCAGACTGGATTTTATGACGCTGTGATTATGGACATTATGATGCCATATATTGATGGTGTTACAGTTGTATCTAGAATAAGGGCGGATAAAAACACTGTCCCTGTTCTTCTGCTTACTGCTAAATCAGAAATAGATGATAAAATCATTGGACTTGATACTGGTGCAAATGATTATCTTACAAAACCTTTTGATGTCAGAGAGCTATTAGCAAGAATCAGAGTGCTGACTCGTAAGGCTGATATTCAGCAATCCAATTTGATTAGTTTTGGCAATGTAATGCTGGACACAAATGCCTTTGTTCTTTCAACAAGCAAAGGTAATTACCAACTCTCAAACAAAGAGTATCAAACTATGAATATGCTGATGCGCAATCCTAATAAAGTAATATCTGCTTCTGAATTTTTAGAGCGTATTTGGCCTGAAGATAGCATTGCTGAGGAAAATACAATTTGGACATATATTTCATATCTGAGAAGAAAGCTTGAGTCTATCGATGCAGATATAACAATTCACACTATTAGAGGTGCTGGATATATTTTGGAAGATAAATATGGGAAAGACTAAGAAGACACTTCAAGTTAGATTTGTTCTGATTTCTTTTTTGGCATTGTTGATAATGCAAGCTCTGATTGTAGGGTTTTCTGTGCTTCAATCATGTCTTCATGTATCAGAAAAGAGTGATAGATTGATAATGCAGATAAATCAGAATCCAGAATCTGATGAGATAAAAGATCTAAGATATTTCCAAGTAAGATATGATGTCAAAAGAGGGGAGTTCTCAACAGATTTAGGGACATCTTTAATTGAAGAGCGTTATGCAATAAAGATGGCAAAAGATGTTTTGAGCCATGATAGAGATAAAGGATATATTGGGCAATATAGATTTCTGATCAATAGAGATAAAGATGGTATCATGATAACTTTTTTATCCAGGATGTTTGTATTGGATGCATTAAAGACAAATACAATCTCTATCATATCGGTATCATTTGCTGCATTGATTGTAATGACTGTTATTCTTATAGCGATTTCTTCAATCGTTACAGCTCCTATTATTAAAAATCATGAAAACCAAAAACAGTTTATTACCTCTGCTAGCCATGAGCTGAAGACTCCTCTGACTGTAATCAGTGCAGATGCGCAGCTGCTTGAGAGTGAGATTGGCGAGAATGAATGGCTAGGCGATATCATAAAGCAGACTGAAAAGATGAGTAAAATGACGAATCAGCTTGTATATTTAGCAAAGCTCGAGGAGACAGATGCGAACCTAGAAAAGATATCATTCCCGATTTCGGATGTTGCCTATGATATAGCCTCATCATATTGGTCTATTTCAAAGAGGGATAACAGAAGCTATTCAATTGATATAGAAAAGGATTTGACATATTTCGGAGATGAAAAAGCAATTCGAATGCTAATGTCAATCTTGCTTGATAACGCATTTAAATACTCAAAAAAGAATGGCTCGATACGATTCTTTTTGCGAAAGTCATCAAACAGCGTCTTGCTTTCTGTTGAAAATGAAGTTGAGGGTATTTCAGAGGATTCTATAGATAAGTTTACAGATAGATTCTATAGAGCTGCAGGGAATCAGAATATAGATGGCTTTGGGATTGGGCTCTCAATTGCAAAGAAGATAACAGAATCACATAGAGGAAAGATCTCTATAATTCTTGAAAATAAATCATTAATTAGAATTAGCGCTAATCTAAAATAATACAAGGAAAGAAATTATGTTAAAGAAAGCATTTAAGCTTGGTGTCAGTATATTTCTGATACCAATACTAGTTATCACATTACAGAGCTGTATTTCTACAAGTGAGAGCCATAATCAAGATACATGTTTTGATTTAAGTTCACTTAAAGCAGGCACCTTTTCAACATTGGAAGGAAATGATCTGGACTTCATGTTATATGTTCCAGAGGATACTTCTAAAGAGCTTCCTCTTGTTGTATATCTTCATGGATTCAGCTCTAAAGGGGATGATTTGAATCTATTAACAAAAACAGAGGATTTTCCAAAGTACTTGGCAGATGGATTCTTTGAAGATGTTGAGGCTTTTGTTCTTATCCCTCAACTATCAGAGGAATATCATAGCTGGAATGAAGTCAATGATGAGCTGTATCAATTAATTCAAACTATCTTGAAAGTCTATAATATCGATAAAGATAATATTTCACTCTCAGGATTCAGCATGGGAGGAACAGCAACCTGGGGTTTTGCTTCTATCTATCCTGAGCTCTTTGCCAGGATTGCTCCAATATCTGGCAGCGCAAAGAGTATTCTAGAAAATGCATCAGAGTTAAAAAACATAGCTGTATGGGCATTTGTCGGTAGTGCTGATAGCGTAATCTCTCCAGATTCATCAATTAAGATGGTTGAACTTCTTAATTCCTATGGTGGAGATGCTTCTATTACAGAGTTTGAACAAGCTGAACATGAGGAAGTCCCTCCTCTGGCTTGGTCTTATGATGATAAAAATCTTTTTGCTTGGCTTATAAATAACGAGGAATAACTATATGAACACAATTAGAAGAATAACTTTTGTTTTAATAATTTATCTTACAGCATGTTTTTCTCTGTTTGCTGTAGGTGGAAATCTTGGAATGAACATGTATGCGAATAGCGATTTCATTGAAAAGGAACAGCCTGAGCTTAATGAAGAGACAAAGCAAGCGATATCTATCTATCAAAGAAGCGGATCGTTTGATGACTATCTGAAGCTAAGAGATTTAGTAATCGATAATTACAATGCAGTACTTGATAGAAAAGAAGATAAGCTTGCAGAACTGAAGGTAGAGACAGCTGGAAAGCGTGGGGGAGATGATAAAGTCGCTGAAATGGAAGAAATCGTGCAGGAGATGTATATAACATATTGGAATCGCATCAATAGCAGCATGCTGCGATTTACAGATAGCAGACTTCTTAAGTGGAGAATACAATCTGCATACAGATATGAATACATTCCTGTAATGGGAGCTGGGGAGTCTATTTATGTAAAAAGAACCCAAGTAACAAATTCAGAGTACAAGGCATTTATTGATGACACAAATTATCCAGCACCTCAGAATTGGAGCAATGGAAAATATCCAAAAGGCGAGGATGATCTACCTGTCAACTATGTCTCTTATAATGATGCTGTTGCTTATTGTCAGTGGCTTAATGCAAATGATGATGTAAATAGCTACAGGTTGCCAAATGAAAGTGAATGGGAACTTGCGGCAGGGCATATGCCTAAAGATGCTGACTTCAACTGTGGTGTCAATGATGGCAGAACTCCAGTTGACATGTACTCAGATGTAACGAGAGGTGCTCATGGCGCGGTTGACTTTTGGGGTAATGTATGGGAATGGACATCCACAGAAAGAGAAGATTCCTCTTTTGGTGTAAAGGGTGGTGCTTGGAATAGCGCTAGAACAGACTGCAGAACAGAGTATAGATTGGAAGGCAGAGATCCTTCTATGGGGTATGAGGATGTCGGTTTTAGAGTAATACAGGTAAAAGAAGGCAAGGAGCCAGAGCAGAAAGTTGAGCTTGCAACTCTTAAGTCTCCAGATCTTTATGCCATTTCTTTAAATAATAGCATTATATTGTCTTGGTCTAGTGTAGATGAGGCTGTTGAGTATCAGGTTTTTTCTTATGATAAAGAGACAGGGCTTGTTGAAATGCTTGATAGAACAGACAAGACTTTCTTTGTTATTCCAGATTTAAAGGAAGGCTTATCTTATAGTTTCATTGTGCAGCCTATATCATATGTTGAAATTGCAGATAATGTCTCAGGTGAGAATGCAATAACATTAATATGTAGATAAAAGGTGTTTTGCGGTAGCTATGATGCTGCCGCTATATGAAAAAAAGTCAGAACTGATTGTATTCAATTCTGACTTAAAGAGTCGGAGAGAGAGGGATTCGAACCCTCGATGGCTTTTGACCATACACGACTTCCAATCGTGCACCTTCGACCACTCGGACATCTCTCCATTTGGACATAGTGATTCTACTTGAAATCCAATATTGATGTAAAGACTAGATTGAGAGCAGAACGCACCAGATGATTATGCGGCAAAGAGCTAAGAACATAGTAGTTCCTGCTGTTGCGACGCCTGTTATAGCTTTAGCGTTAGAGCCTTCATGCTTCAAGCTTATAATGCCAAATATCAGTGCAAGGATGGCCAGTATAAAGGATGAAACAGATGGGATTATGATGAGAAAGCTCATCGGAAGCGCAATGCATATTGCGATAATGCCAAGTACCATTGAAGCTGTTGCCATATTATTTATCCTCCTCTGCTGCAAGACGTCTGAATGCGTCGAATGTTTCTTCAGAGATTACGTGCTCCATTCTGCATGCATCTTCAGTTGCAATGTCTCTAGGCACGCCAAGCTTAGTGAGCCAGTTTGATACCAGCACATGGCGTTCGTAGATCTTTCTTGCAATCTCCTCTCCTGGAGGGAGAAGTGTGATATGTCCATCTTCATCCATGTTGATGTAGCCTGCTTCTCTTAAGTTCTTCATAGCAATGCTTACAGATGGTTTGGAGAATTGCATCTCATTCACGATATCAATCGAGCGTACAGTATCATGCTTTTGCTGTAGTACAAGTATTGTTTCAAGATAGTTTTCTGCTGATTCTTGGATTTTCATATTAATTACACCTTATTACTAAGGTACTAATTTTTGGCGGTAAAAGCAAATCAAAAAAAGATTGTAAAAATATTGCTAATACATATGAATAGTCTTGACTAACTAAGTTAGAAAGTGCTAACTCTATTTTGAGTTAGATGATTCTAACTAAGGAGTTTTTAAATTGATGCCAATTACTTTAGCAAACCAGGGCGAAGAAGTGATGATTCAGAGAGTAGGTGGCTCTCAGGAGATTAAGAACCATCTTGCAGATCTTGGCTTTGTTCCTGGTGCAGATGTTTCGATTATTACAGAAATCGGCGGAAACCTTATCGTGAACGTTAAGGAATCCAGAGTAGCTATTTCAAAGGAAATGGCTCGAAGAATAATGGTTTGAAATAGGAGTGGTATATATGAAGACACTTAAGGATGTAAAGGTCGGAGAGAATTGCAAAGTTGTGAAACTCAACGGCGAAGGCGCAGTAAAGCGCAGAATCATGGATATGGGAATCACTAAAGGTGTTGAGATCCATGTAAGAAAGGTTGCTCCACTTGGAGATCCAATTGAGCTGACAGTCAGAGGCTATGAGCTATCAGTCAGAAAGGCCGATGCTGCAATGATTGACGTCGAGTAATTAAAGAAGGATTAAATATATGGATATCAAAATCGCATTAGCAGGTAACCCGAATGCGGGTAAGACCACACTCTTTAATGCACTGACTGGATCTAACCAGTATGTTGGTAACTGGCCAGGTGTAACAGTTGAGAAGAAGGAAGGCAGACTTAAAGGTCATAAAGATGTAGTAATCATGGACCTTCCTGGCATTTACTCACTCTCTCCATACACACTGGAAGAGGTTGTTGCTAGAAACTACCTTGTAAAGGAAAGACCAGATGCTATTCTCAATATCGTAGATGGTACTAACCTTGAAAGAAACCTCTATTTGACAACTCAGCTCACAGAGCTTGGAATCCCAGTAGTTGTTGCTATCAACATGATGGATGTTGTCAAAAAGAATGGAGACAAGATCAACCTCCCAGAGCTTGCAAGAGAGCTTGGCGTAAAAGTAGTTGAGATCTCAGCTCTAAAAGGCACAGGCATAATGGATGCTGCTGAGGCGGCTCTGGATGCTGCTAAGAATGGCAAGACAGTTCCAATGCATTCATTCTCAGGTGTTGTTGAGCATGCTATTGCTCATATTGAAGAGGCTGCTCTCCATGATTTGCCAGAAGAGATGCAGCGCTGGTACGCTATTAAGATCTTCGAGCGTGATGAGAAGGTTCTTGAGACTTTATCAATCAGCAAAGAAGTTCTTACTCATATCGAGAAAGATATCGAAGCCGCTGAGAAAGAGCTTGATGACGATGCTGAGTCTATCATCACTAACGAGCGTTATGTTTATATTGCATCAATCATCAAAGGCTGCTTAAAGAAGAAGACTAAAGGTCTCTCTGTTTCCGATAAGATCGATAAAGTCGTAACTAACAGATGGCTTGCGCTCCCAATCTTTGCGCTTGTAATGTTCCTCGTCTACTATGTATCTGTATCAACAATTGGTGCAGTTCTTACAGACTGGACTAACGATAGCCTATTTGGGGATGCATGGTCATTCTTTGGCATTGAGGTTCCTGGTATTCCAGTGCTTGTTGAAAGTGGCTTGGATGCTATCGGATGCGCAGATTGGCTTAAGGGCTTGATTGTTGATGGTATCGTTGGTGGTGTAGGTGCAGTTCTTGGCTTCGTTCCTCAGATGCTTGTACTCTTCATCTTCCTCGCATTCCTAGAAGGCTGCGGCTATATGGCACGTGTAGCATTCATCATGGATAGAATCTTCAGAAAGTTTGGTCTCTCTGGTAAGTCATTCATCCCTATGCTCATTGGTACAGGCTGTGGTGTTCCAGCTATCATGGCAAGCAGAACTATCGAGAATGAGAGAGATAGGCGTATGACAATCATGACTACTACTTTCATTCCTTGTGGCGCTAAGCTTCCAATAATTGCACTTATCGCTGGTGCTCTCTTTGATGGTGCTTGGTGGGTTGCTCCATCTGCTTACTTTGTAGGCATTGCAGCAATAATCGTCTCTGGAATTATCCTTAAGAAGACTAAGTTATTCAGCGGCGACCCAGCTCCATTTGTAATGGAACTTCCTGCTTACCACTGGCCAACAGTTGGTTCTATCTTAAGATCAATGTGGGAGAGAGCTTGGTCATTCATTAAGAAAGCTGGAACAGTTATTCTTCTTTCTGCTATTCTCCTCTGGTTCTTGCAGGCATTTGGCTTCGAAGATGGCGGCTTTGGAATGGTTGAAGACCTCAACAACTCTATTCTTGCTAAGATCGGTTCTGCTATTTGCTGGCTCTTCGCTCCTCTTGGCTGGGGCTTCTGGCAGGCTGCTGTTGCAACTATCACAGGCCTTATTGCAAAAGAGAATGTTGTATCTACATTCGGTATTCTCTTTGGCTTTGCTGAAGTTGCAGAAGATGGCGCAGAAATCTGGGGAACAATGCAGAGCTTCTATACAGCACTTTCAGGCTATTCATTCTTGGTATTCAACCTCCTTTGTGCTCCTTGCTTCGCAGCTATGGGCGCTATCAAGAGAGAGATGAACAATACTAAGTGGTTCTGGGTTGCTGTTGGTTATCAGTGTGGATTTGCATATGTTGTATCACTGATTATCTATCAGTTAGGTGCTCTCTTTACAGGAACAGGTTCTATTCTTGGTTCTATTGTAGGCTTTGCAGCTCTTGCAGCATTGATTTACCTCTTAGTCAGAAAGAACCCATATGAAGGCAAAGAGCAGAATATGCTTAAGGATGCTCTAAATAGGTAAGTTTATGAATTTAGGTACTTTCATTGTTTTGGTTATCTTAATCGCTATTGTCGCTCTTGTCGTTTACAAGATGAGAAAGGATAAGAAGAGCGGAAAAAGCAGCTGCGGCTCATCTTGTTCGCTATGCTCACATGGCGAAAGCTGCGCAAAGATCAATGAGTTTGTAGATAACCTCAATAAGAAATAATGTTGTTTGTTTTACAGTTGTCTCTGGTGTAATAGCCAGAGATTTTTTCGACCTGTGCGGTTAAAATTTCCTACAAATCATTATGTTTTTCATCTAAGCCACCATTTAGGTGGTTTTTAATT
>CAKQJZ010000087.1 GCA_934247875.1 uncultured Spirochaetales bacterium | reverse complement strand
AATATATAAGTCAAGAAAAATCTTAAAAACTTTTCAAAAATCTTTTTTAGGGGTGGGTTTTCATGCGTAACGACTAATTTTTTATTATTTACTTTGACACTCTATTGTTATTTGTGATAGGCTGTCTTAGTATGACTTGTCATGCATATTCTCTATGAGAAAATATAGACAGAATTTGCCTATTTTGGGAGTTTAATGGCTACTAAAGATTTAAGAATCAATCGCCAGATAAGGGCGCATCAGGTATTCGTTATCGATGAAAACGGTCTTCAGAGAGGCGTTATGAGCAATTTCGATGCTTATAACTTAGCAGAAGAAGCAGGACTTGACCTCGTTGAGGTATCTCCAAATGCCAATCCACCTGTGTGTAAGATTCTAGATTTCGGCAAATATCGCTATGAAATGGAGAAGAAGCAGAGAGAGGCTAAAAAGAATCAGGCTGTAGTAAAGATCAAAGAAGTCAGAATGCAGCCTAAGATTGAGAAGCACGATCTCGAGACAAAGAGCAAGGCTATTGCTGAGTTTCTAGCAGATGGAAACAAAGTTAAGGTATCTGTTAGATTCAGAGGCAGAGAGCTTGCACATCCAGAATTCGGTAAGATGGTTCTTGATAAGATTCTTGAGACTCTTACTGAAAATGGAGTATCATACAACTTAGATAAAGGTGCACTCATGGAAGGAAAGATGATGTCCATGACTGTATCTCCACAGAAGAAATAACCTCCGTATGGAGATTATATAAAGTAGCTTTTGGGGTTCTTGTTCCCAACGGCGCTAATAGGAGGGCAAAATAAAATGCCTAAGATGAAAACAAGAAAAGCAGCTGCAAAGCGCTACAAGGTTACCGGATCTGGCAAGGTCGTGATTAAGAAGCAGGGTCTACGCCATATTCTCACAAAGAAGAGCTCTAAGAGAAAGATGAATCTTCGTCATCCTGGAGTTCTTGCCGACGTTGAAGCAAAGAGAGCAAAAGAAATGCTCCCTTACGCTTAATTTTTAAGGAGTGAGATAAAATGCCAAGAGCAGTTGACGGTACAAAAAGAAAGGACAGACGTAAGAAAATTCTCGACCAGGCTAAAGGCTACTATGGTCGCAGAAGCACCAACACTCGTATTGCTAAAGACGCAGTAGCTAAAGCTGGTCAGTACGCATATAGAGGCAGAAAAGAGAAGAAGAGAGACTTCAGAAAGCTTTGGATTGCCAGAATTTCTGCAGCAGTACAGGCTGAAGGTCTTAACTATTCACAGTTCATGCATGGCTTAAAGCTTGCTAACATTGACTTGAATAGAAAGGCTCTCTCTAACATGGCTATCGAAGATAAGACAGCATTCTCTTCTCTTTGTGCAGAGGTAAAGAAGGTCCTCGCCTAATACTTTCATGAGGAGGCAATATGACAACAATTGAAGGGAGTAAACTAATAGCATCAAGACTTAAGGCTGCAGCTCTTAGAGTTGAAGAACAAAGAGAGGAAATTAAAGACCTTAAATCTAGATTGAGACTCGTTGAGATGCATAATGAAGAACTTCAGGAGCTTTTCAATAAACTCAGTGCTGATCAGAAAGCCCTCGATGAAGCTATTGCTTCTTCAATGGAGAATCTCGACACCTCATTTGAGAACAATCTCAATGCTGAAGAGAACGATGAAATCGAATCAGCAGAAAGCTTTGGAATTGATTCTGAATATAGTGGGGAAGATGATTTCTTTGGCGACGATTTCTAAATTGTCCAAAAATTCAATTAGAGTCCAGTTTTGGGCTCTATTTTTTTCAAGATACTGTTTTCTTTCCAATAATATGGTATTATTGAATAAGCCTATAGCTGGTCATCTAGAAGCCTCTTGGAGCAAACCATAGAAAATGGGATCTAGTATAGCTTTGCCGCATTGCTCCCGCCCTCTGGGTAAAACAGGGAACAGAACGTGAGCAAACAAGGATCCCCCCTTGAACCTTAGTTCAAGAGCAGTTGAGACCATCTATAGGTTTTTATTTTGTCTTTTTCTTAGTATACTTACTTTGTTATGAGAGAAGATAAGCTAAGACAAATCCAATACATATCGGTTCCAGAATCGCTTAAGAATGAATTAGGCTCTTTCAAGCTTGATCCAAAACGAAAACTACCTGTTCAGCTCAAAGAAGGAAAGAACACTCTTGAGAAAGATGACCTCACTGTTGAGAACATCGTAACAGGCATGCTTACTATCATTGCGTATGATGAAGGAAACCCAAACTTCAGCTACTATAAGAGCTTCATTGAAGCATTGGAGCCTACACTTCCAGAAGAGCTCAATAAAGCTGCTATAGCTAAAGAGCAGCAAAAAGACTATGACTTTGCTGAAGAGCTATTTCTAGCTGTATACCACCTACTCCCTCAATCTGCATCTTGCATAAATCTTGCAACGCTGTATTCATATATGGCTGTAGATGCCAGAGAAAAGAAAGATGAGGAGAAAGAAGATGAGTACTTGGCAAGAGCTAAAGCAACGCTGAAAGATGGACTTGTAAGATTTGGTGAGAATGAAGCAATTCTTTCAGAGCTTTCATCATTCGAAGCTTATATGGGCAACCTTGAAGAAGCCAAAGAATACCTAGAGCGCTATCTTAATGTCGCATCTGAGGGAGAGAGAAAGCAAGAGCTTAAGAAGGTACTCAAAGAGATCAATATGCAGCTTGAAAACGATGAGAAGTTCAAAGAAGCATATGACTTTGTAATGCTCAATATGCCAGAGAAAGCACTTGAATCAATAGATAAATTCATCAGTGCTAACCCAGATGTCTGGAATGGCTACTTCATGCGTGGCTGGGCACTGAGAATCGCTAAACGCTATGACGAGGCTAAAGAGGCACTGCTGAAGTGCATTAAGCTTGGCGAGAGCAACAGCGACATATATAACGAGTTGTCTATTTGTGAGCTTGAAGGCGGCAACAGAGAGCTTGCAAAGACATATCTTGAGAGTGCTATAGATCTTGATGAAGAGAATCTATCTGCTATTTCTAACCTTGCTGTACTCAATATGATGGATGGAGAGCTTGATGAGGCAAGAGAGAATCTTGAGAAAGCAAGATACCTTGCAGGAGATGATAGCATAGTAAAGAACCTCATCGAGGAATATGAGAAAGCTACTGGTGAGAAGATCGGCGAAGTAATCCATGAAGAGATCATCCATGATGAAGATGAGGAAGATGATGGATATGAGCGCGAGATGAAAGTCATCAGAGGCGAAGATGATGGCGAAGAGCCATGCAAGTGCGGCAGCGGCGAATGCACATGTGGGAAGAACTGCAAATGAGATATATTTCAAAGAGCGCAGAAGAAACAGAAGCAATTGGAACAGAGCTAGGATCTAAACTCAAAAAAGGACAAGTAGTCTCTTTAAGAGGCTCACTTGGTGCTGGTAAGACAGTATTTGCAAAAGGAATTGCCAGATCATTGGGAATAAATGAATCAATAGTTTCTCCAACATTTACTCTGGTTCAGGAATATGACGGAGCTGAGAAGCTCTACCACCTCGATATCTATCGCTTATCTGGAGAAGATGAGTTTGAATCAATGGGTGGAGAAGAGTTCTTGTATCCAGATGGAATCACATTGATTGAATGGTCTGAAAAGATTGAGGATATGCTTCCAGATGATACTCTCTTTGTAAATATTGAGATTGAAGATAACCAAGACAGAGTTATCGAAATCAAAGGAGGAGAAGATGAATATTCTCGCACTTGATACTTCCACGCCTGTGCTCTCTATTGCACTTAAAACAGATAAAACATATGAAGAGAGATTAGTAGTAGGAGCATTCTCACACTCAGAGGACCTTCTAAGTGAAATCGTAGCTCTCTTGAAGCGAGTTAATCTTACTCTTAAAGATCTTGAGCTATTAGTTGTAACAAAGGGCCCTGGCTCATTTACAGGACTCAGAGTCGGCATTGCAAGTTTAAAAGGCATCTCCTCTGCCCTATCAATTCCGCTTGTTTCGATTCCTACTCTAGAGACAATCGAGAATGCTGTTAAGCTATATAATGGCCCTATTCTATCTGTAATAGATGCAAAGAAGAAAAGATTCTATCTAAGGCTTTCTTTGAAGAATGATGTACTGATTGCAGATAGAGATGGGAACGAGGATGATATTCTAGACGAACTTGATAAATTCGATGAAGTCTTATTAACTGGCCCAGATGCTGCAGCATTTGAAAAGAAGCTTGAAGGAAAGACAAAAGCAAGGATTGCTCTAGATCCATTTGCACCTAGAAATCTTTCAAAGAGCTTGATTGAGCTTGGCATAAAGAAACTTGAAACAATTGGTCCAGATGATATCGGAGAAGGCCCTGTATATATCAGACGAAGCGACGCAGAAGAAGCACTGCTTCAGAAAATGAGAGAGAAGAATGAATAAAGATATAGTTATTATCGGCGCAGGTCCAGCAGGACTAGCAGCTGGCATATATGCATCTCGTAATGGCTTAGATGTAGCACTTCTGGATCCGATGGGTGCAGGTGGTCAGCTGATGTACATTTATGAGCTAGAGAACTACCCTGGCTTTGACTCAATCAGCGGCTTTGAGCTATCGACTAAGCTAGAGAACCAGTGCGCTAAATATGGCTTAGAAGTTGAGTTTTCTGAAGTTACTGACATCAAAAAAGAAAATGGACTATTTAAAGTAACTACAGTTAGCCGAGTCTTTGAAGCTAAAGCAGTAATAGCTGCAACAGGCGCTAAGCATAGGAATCTTGGAGTTCCTGGAGAAGAGGAATACACAGGTCACGGCGTCTCATATTGCGCAACTTGCGATGGCCCATTCTTCAAAGGAAAGAAAGCTGTCGTAGTTGGCGGCGGAGATACAGCACTTACAGATGCTTTATATCTTTCAAGAATATGTTCAGAAGTCACTGTAGTTCATAGACGAAATGAATTCAGAGCACAGAAAGTACTTCAGGACAGAGTCAGAGCAAAAGAAAACATCAAGCTTGAGCTAAGTGACAATGTCATAGAGATAGTCGGAGACGGCAATAAAGTAACAAGCGTAAAGCTCAGAAGCGGCAAGGAACTTGAAACGGACTCTGTCTTCATCTTTGTAGGAACTTTAGCTAACAGCAATCTCTTTGAAGCGATATGCACACTCGAAAATGGCTATATAGCAACAGATGAGAAGCTTGAGACGAAATGCAAAGGCTTATTCGCAGCAGGCGATGTCAGAACAACTGAGCTCAGGCAAGTTGTAACAGCAGCTGCAGATGGAGCACTTGCAGCAGAGAGCGCAGCAGAATACATAAGCTCACTATAAAGTCTTAAAGAGCACCTTTCGAGGTGTTCTTTGATTTATTTATAAAAGTTCATTGGCCTTAGCCCAATGATTTCATATAAAGTTTCGATTTGAAGGATAAAAGGATCATAAATCGAAAAGCTTAGTCTTTCCACTCAAAATACTCTTTTTTTACACAAATTGAACTTGCGTATCATATTCATGAGATTGATAATTATATTATGAAGATTTTAATGGTTTCCAGCGAAACGGTGCCTTTTTCCAAGTCAGGAGGACTTGCAGATGTCGTAGGTGCTTTATCTAAAGCACTTGTAGATGAGAATAATGAAGTCAGTATTTTCATGCCTTTTTATTCATTCATTGATAAAAAAGGCTTCAAAAAAGGCATAGAGCTTTCTGTATCAATGCTTAACAAAGCTGAAAAAGCAGAAGTATATGAGAAGAAAGCAGATGGAGTTACATATCTTGCATTAGCACACCCATATTTTACAGAGCGAGAAGGCATATACGGAAAAGACTCATTCTCTCCATATATTGATAATGCTGCTCGTTTCCTATTCTTCAGCAAGTGTGCAATAGAATATGCAAAAGAGAGCAAAAGTCACTTTGATGTAATACATGCTCATGACTGGCCAGCTGGATTAGTACCATTCTATGCTAAAGCTGCTAAACTAAAAGCTAAGACAGTATTCACTATACATAACCTCGCCTACCAAGGTTCGTTCAGCCCATATGATGCAATCTTAGCAGGCGATGAGCTTCCAAAAGAAGCTTTTGTAGGATTCGGAGAAGAAAGACGCTTCAATATGCTTAATGGAGCTATTTTAACATCTGATGTCATTACGACAGTATCACCAACATACGCAGAAGAGATAAAGAGCGAATCATTTGGATGTGGCTTAGAGAGCGTGCTTAAAGAAAGAGAGAACTCTCTTTATGGCATTTTGAATGGCATTGATTATAAAGAGTGGTCTCCATCTAAAGACCAGTTCTTCACATCCCACTTCTCAAGTTCTAACCTTAAAGGCAAAGAGAGCTTAAAAGAAGAAATTCTTAAAGAATACGGGCTTGAAGAGTATAAAGAGAAGCCGCTATTTGCGCTTATTTCTCGCTTAGCTGAGCAGAAAGGATTCAATGAGCTATTGCTTGAAGGAGACGAATCAGCACTTGAGACAATACTCAAAAAGAATGACTCAGCTTTCATAATCATCGGAACCGGAGATGATCGCTATGTTTCTAAACTTAAAGAGCTTGATGAGAAATATGAGAATATCAGCGTCAACATACTATTCTCTACTAGCGCATCACATCGCCTAGAAGGAGCTGCAGATTTCTTCCTGATGCCATCTAAGTATGAGCCATGCGGACTCAATCAGATGTATAGCGAACACTATGGAACACTTCCAATAGCATCTCGCACAGGCGGTCTCAATGATACTATTATCGATATGTCAGAAGAGAACGGAACAGGATTCCTGATTGAAAAGCTGACAGGAGATGAGATAATAGCTAATGTGAATCGTGCTATTGATCTATATAACAATGACAAGAAAGCGCTTAAAGATGCTAGAATAAGAGCTATGAAGAAAGATTTCTCTTGGTCTAGAAGCGCTAAAGAATATATCAGCATATATAAGAGTAATAATTAGGAGGATATAAATGAGAGGAAACAAAAAGAAAGCAGTTGCAATTGTATTAGGCGGAGGAAGAGGTACAAGACTCTACCCTTTAACTATGGATAGATCAAAGCCAGCAGTACCATTTGCAGGTAAATACAGACTTGTAGATATTCCTATTTCCAACTGTATCAACAGCGGACTGAGAAGAATCTATGTTCTGACACAGTTCAACTCTGCTTCTTTGCATAACCATATCACAAATACATATCAGTTCGATCAGTTCTCAGGCGGATTCGTTGAGATTCTCGCTGCAGAGCAGACATACGCATCAGAGTCATGGTACCAGGGAACTGCAGATGCTGTAAGAAAGAACCTAAAGCACTTCCATGATCAGAATGCTGATTACTATGTAATCCTATCTGGAGACCAGCTCTACAGAATGGATTTCAGAAAGATGCTCGAAGTTCATGAGAAGACTGGCGCAGAGCTTACTATTGCTGCTAAGCCTATTTCAAGAAGCCAGGCAACTGGACTTGGGATCATCGGAGCTGATAAAGATGGATATATCAAGAAGTTCTATGAGAAGCCAGCATCAGACTTGGATATTTCTGAATACAAAGTCCCAGCAGAGCTTATGAAGAACCAGCTTGGAAAGAATGTAGATGAGTCCAATGAATACCTTGCATCAATGGGTATGTATATCTTCAATGCTAAAGCAATGGAAGAAGCTCTCAATAATGACAAGACAGATTTTGGTAAGGAGATTATTCCTGAGATCATCAAGACTAGAAAGGTTGCAACATATCTATTTGATGAGTTCTGGGAAGATATCGGAACAATCAAAGCATTCTATGAGACTAACCTCAACCTTGCTTCTGAGAAGCCTGCATTCAACTTCTACGATGAAGAGATGCCTATTTACACACACAGAAGACACCTTCCAGCTACTAAGGCTAACTTCTGCAATATCTCATGTTCTCTGACTAGTGAAGGCTCAATCATCACAAATGCCTACATCGTAAACTCAATCATCGGTGTCAGAACTTTCATTGAAGCAGGTGCTTCACTTGATGGTGTTTACTGCATGGGTGCAACAATTTACGAGACAGAAGCTGAGAAAGCAGAGAACGCAAAGAAAGGCATTCCTAACATCGGTATCGGCAGAGCTACAATCATCAAGAGAGCTATCATCGACCAGAATGCTAGAATCGGTTCCAACTGCCGTATCGGTATTGATAACATTCCTCGCCCAGAGGGTGACTACGAGATGTACAGCGTACATGACGGAATCATTGTAATCAATAAGAATGCAATCATCCCAGATGGAACTGTAATGTAAGATATGGCCACTTCGGTCAATGCTGTCAACTTAAGGCATTGAGCGTAACATAAGACACTAAATAATGGCTCTAGGAAAGGTAAGTTTTTTGGAGTCATTATGTG
>CAKQJZ010000086.1 GCA_934247875.1 uncultured Spirochaetales bacterium | reverse complement strand
CACTAAGACTCGCTATCTTTGTTCTGACAATACGGAATGTCATCTCATAGTAGTTGTCTTTATCAATATCTTCCAGCATTGGCCACTTCGATGGCCTTTCTCTTTCTCTCATTAAGTGCTACAACGGTTATATGCACACCACTACTATAGATTTCACAGAAGGGAATCTGAAAAAGGAGATAATCCTCTTTGCAGTTCCTCTATTCATTGGCAACCTATTCCAGCAATTCTATAGTATTGCAGACTCAATCATCGTTGGTAATTTCCTAGGCCAGGAAGCACTTGCCTCTGTTGCATCTTCAGATCCTCTGACTAATCTGATCATTGGCTTCTTCACAGGCCTTGCTATTGGCGGCGGAGTAGTAATTGCAAGAGCTAAGGGAGAGAGAAATAGCGACAAGCTTCAGCGAGCTATACACACTAGCGTCGCACTTGCTCTTATCTCTGGGGTGTTTCTATCAATCATATCATTCATTCTCACTCCATCAATTCTGCGCTTTATTGATACTCCTGAGAATATAATCGATGCGTCTATAGTTTATTTCAGAATCTACTCTGCAGGCCTTATATTCACACTTCTATATAATATCCTGATGGGCATAATGAATGCTGTTGGAGACAGTAGACATCCTCTTTATTATCTGATGTTCTCATCTTTTGTGAATGTAGTGCTTGACCTCGTTTTCATCGCTATATTCCATTTAGGAGTCGGTGCAGCTTCTCTTGCAACAGTCATAAGCCAGATATTATCTGTAATTCTAAGTGCAATAAGGCTTATAAAGACAAATGAAGATTATAAGCTTCAGATCAAGAAAATCAGATTCTATCCTAAAGAGCTCAAAGCAATCATATACAATGGCTTTCCAACTGGCATACAGAACTCAGTAATAAACATTGCTAATGTCGTAGTGCAATCAAATATCAATGCATTTGGCTCTGTCGCAGTTGCTGCAAGCGGCGCATATACAAAACTTGAAGGGTTTGCATTTCTGCCTATCACCTGCTTTTCTTTAGCACTCACTACTTCAATAAGCCAGAATCTTGGAGCAGGCAATAAAGAAAGAGCTAAAAGCGCTGCACGTTTTGGAATAATGCTTCCAGCTATTCTTTCTGAGATTATTGGCTTATCTTTCATGTTCTTTGCACCAATGCTTATTGCTCTATTCAATAAAGATCCAGAAGTAATCAAGATGGGAGTAGACAGAATGAGGATGGAGGCACTGTTTTTCTGCTTCCTGACTATTTCTCATTGCACAGCAGGTGTACTGAGAGGTGCAGGCAAAGCTATTGTTCCAATGTCTGTAATGCTATCTGTATGGTGCCTTTTCAGAGTTGTTTACATAAATGTCATGATAAGACTATTTCAGCATATCGAAGTGCTATATACAGCCTACCCTGTTACCTGGATAATCTCGACTATCGCTTTCATGATCTATCTTAAAAGAAGCAACTGGCTGGAAATAGAAAAGGCCCCAGATAAACTCTGAAGCCTCGCACTTTTTATAGTGAAGATTATAGAATCTTTCTGATCCAGCCCTCTGGTGCAGGAACATCACCCATCTGGATACCTGTAAGAGTCTCTCTGAGCTTCTTAAGAACAGGTCCGATCTCATCCATGCCAGATGCGAATCTGATTTCAGTTCCATCGCTCTTGGTAACTGAGCCAACTGGTGAGATAACTGCAGCTGTGCCACAAAGACCACACTCAGCAAATTCTCCGATCTCATCAAATCGGACTTTGCGCTGCTCACACTTCATGCCAAGGATATGCTCACCAACGTACATAAGAGATCTTCTTGTGATAGATGGAAGAATAGAATCTGATTTAGGAGTTACCAATGTGCCATCTTTAGTAACGAATAGGAAGTTAGCACCACCAGTCTCTTCAACATAAGTTCTAGTAGCTGCATCAAGATACATGTTCTCGCTGTATCCATTAGCGTGAGCAATCTCACCTGCGTAGATAGACATAGCATAGTTGAGGCCTGCCTTGATGTGGCCTGTGCCATGAGGCGCAGCTCTATCGTATTCTGAAAGATATAGCTTGATTGGCTTGAGGCCGCCCTTGAAATAAGGACCTACTGGAGTACAGAACATTCTGAACTGGTACTCTGGAGCTGGCTTTACGCCGATAACAGCACCTGAACCAAATAAGAATGGTCTGATATATAGTGTTGCGCCACTGCCATATGGAGGAACCCATGCTGCGTTTGCTTTTACTAGCTCATCAAGTGCCTTGAGAAATACTTCTTTCTCAACAACAGGCATCATCAGGCGGTTAGCACTGTCTTTCAATCTATCTGCATTCAGATCTGGACGGAAAGCAACAATGTCGCCGTTCTTTGTTGTATATACTTTAAGACCTTCAAAACAAGTCTGAGCATATTGAAGTACACCAGCTGATTCACTGATTGTAACTGTAGCATCTTTTACAAGACCGCCCTCTTCCCACTTGCCATTCTTCCAGTTAGCTACATAGCGATAATCTGTTGGAGTGTAAGAAAAGCTAAGGTTAGCCCAATCGATATTCTTCTTTTCCATAATTAACCTCTTACGCTGAATAATAAAACTTTGACTTTTCTCTTACAATAGGTTGAGTGCGACATAATCTCTGATAACTGAATCAGATTGCCCCATAGGAAGAGATAGCAGAGTCGCTTTATCTGCAAGCATGTAATTAGTATGAACAGATAGTGCTATATTCTCTTCATCGCTTTCAATCAGAAATGCATGAAGCGTATAATGAGTGTCTTTATTGATGAACTCAGTCTGGCAAATCTCTTCTTTGACAGCAATAGAGATAGAGAGTTCTTCCATATATTCTCTCTTAAGCGTCTCTTCCAGAGTCTCTCCATAGCGGTTCTTGCCACCAGGGAACTCCCACATCTCTGAAAGAGCCCCGCCCTTTATACGCTTAGCGACAAATACATGTCCATCTTTAATCAGAATGCCTGCTGTTGTGTTACGTTCAATCATAGAATCATATTAAGACAAACGATGGAAATAGAAAATGCAGAAAAGCAATCAGAAGCGATATAATGCCAGCAAGCTTCTTTCTCTCTTCCAGCTTCGTACCATTGAATGCAAGTCCTCTCTCTTTGTTTTTCTCACTGAAAGCTACGATGAAGTAGAAAGAATTCAATAATACAGCCATAGCTGGGATGAAATCGCCAAGGAGCATCGGACCTGGATAAACAGGAAAGAAGAGCATCAAGACAGCTACCCCAATGCCGCTGATAAAGTATATGAACTGTACTTTCTTGCTCTCTCTCATCAAAGCTCTGAAGCGAAGAAGGAATGAAAGCTCTTCTCTGTAGTAATCAAGTAGCAGCATGAAACTTGAAAGGATCAAGAAGACTATAGAGAGAAAATAGATTTGAAGCATACTCTTCCGGCCTCCTCTAAAAGCTCTGTTGCTGTAAAGAATCCTACTCTATCTCTAAGTTCTCTGCCAGCCTTCTGGTGGATGATGACTCCATTTATAGCAGCATCAAGCGGCGATGCACCTCTTCCAAGGCCTGATGCAATGATGCCACCTAGAATATCGCCAGAGCCACCAACGCCGAGTGCAGGATTCTCACCGTCATATAGATAGATAACATCGCCATCAGTGATATAAACGACAGAAGTCTTCAAGACTACTACTGCACCAGATTTTCTGCTTAGTTCTTTGATGTCTTCTTCTAGCGTAGCAGTTTTGATCTCATAAGAATTAAGCAAGCGTTTGAATTCGCCCAAATGCGGTGTGATAATCGCATTAGATAGCTTAATGCTTCTATTAAGCTGCTTTAAGCCATCTGCGTCTATTACTATAGGCAAAGCAGAGTCGATTGCTTTTTTGAATAATACCTCGTCGCCATTGCCCCAGCCAGCGCCCACTAAAAGCGCATCGTAACGGCTTAAGTCCTGATCTCTTCCATTTATTATTGAGTTCTCATTATTGATTACAAAGCTCTTAGTGCTTTCATCTGAATATATTGTTACTAAGCCTGAGCCACCTTTTATCAGTGCTTTAGACGCAAGAAGCGCAGCTCCTGGATAAAAGCTAGAGCCCCCAATAAAAGCAACATGGCCTCTTGAGTTCTTGTATGAAGTCAAAGACATTGGCCTAGCTTTCAAATCACTATCTTCAAGCAAATAGATATTCTCAGGACTTGCAATAAGCTCTTCTTCTGGAAAGTCTGGGTTAGCAACATCAATTAGCCCTGTTTGAGCTCTATAGTCAAAATAGAACTCTTTTTTAGGCGTAGTGAATGTAATTGTCTTATATGCATTGTACGCAAACCCTGATGGGACATCTAATGCATAAACTTTCTTTGCGCTCTTCAAAGCATTTATGACATATGGTTCAATTTCGCCATGGAAGCTGAAGCCAAAGAGCGCATCGATGACAACATCATATGATCTGATTTCATCAAGTGTATCTATGACTCTTATTGCTTTATTGAGCTTAGCTTTCCTCTCTTTGACTTCATCATTGGATTTATCAGAATAGAAATATAGAGAGAGGAGATGAGAATGCGATAAGATTTCAGATAACGCTAAGCCATCTGCGCCGTTGTTGCCAGGGCCTAGAAGCACTAGTATTGATGCATTCTCATTCTCTTTTTCTACTATAGCAGCGCTTATTTCTCCTGCTTTATCTATCAAGCGAGAAGACGAGAGTGAATATTTGGATATAAGAAAACTATCAAGTGTCTTTGCATCTCTTAAAGCGTAAACTGGTCTCATAGTTAGAAGTATATCTTCTGAAGGCAATAAACAGAAGCATCACGTGTTATATTGACAAGCAACTTTCTATTTTCTACCATCATTTTTAGTCTAGGGGTGGCTAATAGCCTGAGATCATACCCTCCAACCTGATCTGGATAATACCAGCGTAGGGAATGGCAGTTACTCAACTTTCCCCAGACAGAATTACTTAGGAGGTGCTTCATGAAGAAGACCGTATTTATTACCGTAATTCTGCTTGCACTATCACTTTCTCTTTTTGCTAATGGCACTAAAGAGGACAGAGCAGAACAAATGAAGAATAGAGAGCTCACACTCTATGCTTATGACTCATTTACAGGCGACTGGGGTCCAGGCCCATCTGTTATCCCAGCTTTCGAAAAAGAGACAGGAATCAAAGTCAATGTAGTTGCTGCAGGCGATGCTGTTGAGATGCTCAACAAAGTAATCCTCGAGGGCGACAAGTGCAAAGCTGATGTTGTAATGGGCATCACAGATGACATGGCTGAGAGAGCTTATGACCTATTTGATAGCTATGCTACTCCACTTTTGGAGGATATTCCTTCTAACCTCTTATTCGATGATACAAACCGCCTGCTTCCATTTGACTTTGGTGCATTTGCGTTTGTATATGACTCAGAGAGCGGGATCACAGCTCCAAAGAGCCTCGAAGACCTTACAAAGGATGAGTACAAAGGAAAAGTAATTTTAATCGACCCTAGAACAAGCAGCGTTGGCATGGGACTATTGCTCTGGACTTACAATGAGTTCGGTGAAGATTACCTCTCATGGTGGGAGAAGATGAAAGACAATGCGCTTACAATCGCATCTGGCTGGTCTTCAGCTTATGGCCTATTCACAGAAGGTGAAGCTCCAATCGTACTTTCATATACAACAAGCCCTGTTTACCATGTAATGAACGAGAATACTACTCGCTACCAGGCTCTAATTTTCGAGAATGGCCATGAAGCAACTATCGAAGGCGTAGGCATTCTGAAGACAGCAGAGCACAAAGAAGAGGCTAAGATCTTCATTGACTACATCCTCACTACTGCACAGGCTGAGATAGCTGTTACAAACTCAATGTATCCTACTAACAGCAAAACTGAGCTTCCTGATGCTTTTGCTTATGCGCCAAAACCTGCTAAACTATATAAGAGCGGTACTCTTGGAGAGGCTAAGATAGCTGAGCTTTTAAAGGCTTGGACCGATCTGATGACTAAATAAGGACTTATATGGATAAGAGAGAGAATTACTATTTTAAGCGGGCAATACCAGCACTCCTGATAATCATGCTCCTATTCATTCTCCCTCTTATTGGAATATTATCTAAGGCCTTTTCAGATAATGCACTAGCTATAAAGCAAGTCTTTTCAGACAAATACACATATAAGCTATTGCTATTCACATTTGAAGAGGCCTTTCTTTCTGCGCTTATCTCGACGCTTTTAGCGCTTCCTTTTGCTGCATTCTTTGCGTCTTACACATTCAAAGGCAGAAAGGCTATTCTTTCACTCTCAGAGCTTTCATTCACAATGCCATCTATTCTTGTTGTGCTTGGCTTTGTAATCTGGTATGGAAACAATGGTCTTTTGAATAGTTTTCTGAAAAGTGTCTTCTCTCTTTCAGAACCTCCTTTCAAGATCCTCTACTCATTCAAAGCAATTATACTTGCACATGTTTATCTTAACTTTCCTATAGCATTTGCACTCCTTACATCCAGCTGGGAGAAAGATAGCGGAATAGAAGAGAATGTCTCATATACACTTGGAAAGAGCAAATTCTACACATTCTTTCATGTAACGCTCTACAAGCTCAAAGGCACAGTGCTCTCTGCTTTCACTCTTATTTTCCTATATTGCTTCTCTTCGTTCTCTATTGTCCTAGTCTTAGGAGGTAAGCCTAAATACTATACTCTAGAAGCTGAGATCTATAAGAGAACTTACACTACTTTAGACTTTGCATCTTCTTCAGCGCTATCACTATTTGTGCTTATTGTTACTTCAATTCTTCTTTTATTGACTTCTGGAGAAAAAAGAAGAGCGAAGGCAAATAAAGGCGCGAAGGAACTTATAAAGACAAAGGGCAAGAAGAGCTTAGCTGCTCTCTTCATTTCACTATTGATTCTTTTGTTCATCCTTCCTCCAATGCTCTCAATACTATATAGAGCATTCTTCACAAAGGATGGAATATTCACCCTAAAGGCATGGAATGATTTAGCATCTGCTCGTCATGGACAGTGCTCAAGTGCAATAGAGGCTATAGTGACAAGCTTGGTCATTGGGCTATTGACTGCATTCATAACTACTATGCTTGCAACAGATATCGCACTGGCTTCCAGGTACAAGAAAGCAAAGTTAGCTGAGTATATATCAACACTGCCAATGGCTGCTGGGTCTGTAACGCTTGGACTTGGATTTGTAATAGTATCAACATATTTAGAGCTTGAAGGGATAATGCTATATGTCATGGTACTTCTTGCACACATAGTAATAGCAATACCATTTGCTGTAAGGACAATAGCGCCAGGAGCAAGAGCTATTCCAGATGTGCTTGAGAATAGCTCATATACGCTAGCTAAATCATATTTCAAGACAGAATGCAAAGTAGATATACCAGCTCTCAAGAGCTACAGAAGAAAAGCATTTGCATTTGCATTTGCGCTATCGCTTGGAGAAGTGAATGCAACTCTTACCTTCTCAGGTGGCAGCATCAAGACTCTTCCTGTGCTTTTATACAATATGATCAGCTCATACAACTATCAAGGAGCTGCAGCACTTGGAACTATACTACTCTTAGAGTCACTTCTGGTATTCATCTTCGAGGAGAGACGATAATGGCTTATTTTGAAATAAATGGACTTGAAAAACACTATAAGGATTTTGATTTTTCTATAAATCTCGCTGTAGAAGAAGGAGAGCTCCTTTCCATTGTAGGACCATCTGGGTCTGGAAAATCCACACTTTTGAAGCTCTTATCTGGCATAGAAAGACCAGATAAAGGCACTATAGTGCTAGATGGCAAAGACATTACGAACATATCGATTCAAGAGAGAAACATCGGAATGGTTTTCCAGGATTACTCTCTCTTTTCCAATATGAATACATCTGAGAATATTGAGTACGGGATGAAGGAAAAAGGACGCAATAAACGTCATATGCTCTCCTCTACTCTATTAGAGCTTGTAGGGCTTGAAGGCTATGAGAAGCGCAGTGTCTCAACGCTATCTGGGGGAGAAGCACAGCGAGTTGCACTTGCCAGGGCTTTAGCAGCTGAGCCAAAGATACTGCTGCTTGATGAGCCTCTTTCTGCACTTGATGCCCCGCTTAGAAAGAAACTCAGAACTGTTATCAGAGAAATCCATGACAGGCTGAATATCACAATGATCTATGTAACACATGATAGAAAAGAAGCATTCTCTATCTCTGATAGATTGATTCTTCTTGATAAAGGCAAGATAAAAGCAATAGGCACAGCAGAAGAGCTATATAGAAAACCTCAGAATCTATTCACAGCATTCTTCACAGGAGATGGTACTGCACTAGATGCTCATTTGATCTACCAAGGGGGTGAAGGAAAGCTATTCTTCCGTCCTGAAGCTGTAACTCTCAGTGATACGCCTCTAGATCCTGAAGAGTATCCTCATCACATAATACTGAATGGAGCATCAATAGATTCTATAGATTTCCAAGGATCCTATTACATGCTTGGCATATCATTCTACTCTACTCTGATTCTAGCAAGCACTATAGTAAAGCCAAGGAAGAAAACTGTCACGCTGATGATCTTAAAAGATGCAGTTTTGACTTTCAACGAATAAACATATACACGTAAGCTAACGCACCACATAGAACGAAACTTCACAAGAATTCTAGGAATTGCCTTTATACT